>WGNW01000107.1 GCA_016124315.1 Alphaproteobacteria bacterium | reverse complement strand
GTGGGCGCGCAGCGCCTGGTTGACGTGGTGGACGATGGAGACGTTCTCGTAGTCGTAGAGGTTGTCGCCTTCCAGCAGGCCGGCGTCGTGCAGGATCTGCTCCATGCGCTCGGTGCCCTTCTCGGTGAGCACGACGGACTTGGCCTTCTCGTCCTTCTCGAAGTCGTCCTCTTCCAGCATCTTCATGTACCGGTCGATGGTCCGGTAGAGCTCGGAATTATCTTCCGTCGGGCCCGAGATGATGAGCGGCGTGCGGGCCTCGTCGATGAGGATGCTGTCCACCTCGTCGACGATGGCGAAATTGAAGGGCCGCTGCACCATGGCCGGCAGCGAGAACTTCATGTTGTCGCGCAGGTAGTCGAAGCCGAACTCGTTGTTGGTGCCGTAGGTGATGTCGGCACCGTAGGCCTCGCGGCGCTGCTCGTCGTTCAGCCCATGGACGATGCACCCGACGCTGAGGCCCAGGAACCGGTAGATCTGGCCCATCCACTGCGAATCGCGCGAGGCCAAGTAGTCGTTGACGGTCACGACGTGGACGCCCTTGCCGCCGACGGCGTTCAGGTAGGTGGCCAGCGTCGAAACCAGGGTCTTGCCTTCGCCGGTGCGCATCTCGGCGATGCCCCCCGCATGGAGCACCATGCCGCCGATGAGCTGCACGTCGAAGTGCCGCTGGCCGAGAACCCGCCATGCCGCTTCGCGTACCACGGCAAAGGCTTCGGTCAGCAGGGTATCGAGGCTCTCGCCGTTGTCCAGCCGCTCGCGGAACTCCGCCGTCTTGGCGCGAAGCGCGTCGTCCGACAGCGCCTTGATCTGCGGTTCGAGCGCGTTGATCGCGGCGACGCGAGGCTGGTAGCCCTTGACCATCCGGTCGTTGGCGGAGCCGAAGAGCCGCTTGGCGAAGCTGCCTATTCCGAGCATGCAATATCCTGAGTTTGCGCCCGGCCGGCGGGCGTCCCGTACACCGGGGACACATAAGACCGCCTCGGAGGTATGTCAATGAAACGGCGCGGGCGACCGCGCAATGCCGGCCCGCAACAGCGTTTGAGAGTCGCCGCGGATGCAGGCACAATGCGGTCCGCCATTACAGGGGGAACTGTGCCATGAGCGAGAACGAGATCGTACCCCGGTCCGGTAAATCCGATATGGGCATGATCGCCTACATCTGCTTCGCGCTGGGAATCTTCACCGGTCTCGGCGCCATAGCCGGCGTGGTGATCGCCTACATGCAGCAGGGGCAGGACCGAGGCACCTGGCGGGAGAGCCACGACGTCTGGCTGATCCGCACCTTCTGGGTGGCCCTCGCGGGAACGATCATCGGCTGGATCACCATGTTCATCCTGATCGGTTGGCTGGTTTTCCTGGCAGTTGCCGTCTGGTATATCGTGCGCCTCGTGAAGGGCTGGATGGCCTATGACCGCCAGCAGCCGCTCGCGAACCCGGAAAGCCTGATGTTCGACTGATCGGGCGCCGGCGGCGCCCCGTCTGGTCGAGGAGTGCGAAGAGAATGGTCGAGACGACCCTGTCCCCGCTTGCGCCCGCGAGTTTCCCGTCGCTGCCGGCCATCGCCGCGGTGCGACTGGGGACCGTCGCCGCCGGCATTAAATACAAGGACAGGCCCGACGTCACCTTCGTCACCTTTCCGGAAGGCACCGTCGTTGCCGGCGTCTTCACCCGGTCGCTCACCCCGGGCGCGCCCATCCAGTGGTGCCGCGACGCCCTCGCCGCGTCCGGCGGCGCCTGCCGCGCGCTGGTGGTCAATGCCGGCAATTCCAACGTCTTCACCGGCGAGGAGGGCTACGACGCCTCCGCCGAGACCGCGCGGGCCGCCGCCGGGCTGCTGGGCTGCGCCGCCGAGACGGTGATGGTGTCCTCCACCGGCGTGATCGGCGTGCCGCTGCCCTACGAGAAGATCGTCGCCGCGCTGCCCAGCATGGCCCTGTCGGAGGACGGCTGGGAAGCGGCCGCCCGCGGCATCATGACCACGGACACCTTCCCCAAGGGCGCCACCGCCAAGGCGCTCGTCGACGGCGCCGTGGTCACCGTCAACGGCATCGCCAAGGGGTCGGGCATGATCGAGCCCAACATGGCCACGATGCTCGCCTATGTGGTGACCGACGCGGCCATCGCCGCGCCGGCTCTCGACCGGCTGCTGCGCGACGTCACCGCCCGCAGCTCCACCCCCACCACCGTCGACAGCGACACCTCCGCCTCCGACACGGTGCTGCTGTTCGCCACCGGCGCCGCCGGCCACGCCCGCATCGAGGACGCGGACGACCCGCGGCTCGACGACTTCCGCGATCGCCTGGAAGGGGTGATGGGCGACCTGGCGCGTCAGGTGGTGCGCGACGGCGAGGGCGCCACCAAGTTCATTACCGTCACGGTCACCGGTGCCGAGGACGATGCCGCGGCCAAGAAGGTCGCCAAGTCGATCGCCAACTCGCCGCTGGTCAAGACCGCCATCGCCGGCGAGGACGCCAACTGGGGCCGCATCGTGATGGCCGTCGGCAAGACCTACGAGAAGGTCGACCCGACGAAGCTGAGCGTCGTGTTCGGCGGCCAGCGGGTCACCGAGAACGGCCGCGTGCGCACGGGCTACGACGAGGCGGCGCTGACCGGGCACCTGAAGGGCAGCGAGATCGACATCGCAGTGGATCTGGGCGTCGGCGGCGGCCGCGCCACCGTCTGGACCTGCGACCTGACCCACGGCTACATCGCCATCAACGCCGACTATCGAAGTTGATCCCGATCTTTCGCCGGATCGAGACGGCGCGACTCGTCCTGCGGCCCTACAAGCGCACCGACCTGCCCCATGTCCCGGCGCTGATCGGCGACTGGGAGGTGGCGCGGTGGCTGTCGCGGGCGCCCTATCCATACACCGACGCCGACGCCCGGCACTGGCTCGGCCTGTCGCGCCGCATCCGCTGGTGGCGCCGCGGGCTGCCCTATGTGATCGTGCGCCGCGACGACGGCGCGGTAATGGGCGGCATCGGCGTCAGCTTCGACGACAACGAGATCGGCTACTGGCTGGGCCAGCCCTACTGGGGACAGGGCTATGCAACCGAGGCGGTCCGCGCCATCGCCGGCTACGCCTTCGCCAATTTCGGCCTCGACCACCTGTGGGCCGGCGTCATGCAGGGCAACGAGCGGTCCTGCAACGTGCTGCAGAAGGCCGGCTTCGAATGGAAGGGCATGCGCCGCTACCGGCTGCGCCACGGCGAGGGCGACGTGCTCTACTACCGGCTCGAGCCGGGCGTCTGGAGCTGAGACCATGACGGATGCCAAACCCGTGGTGCTGGTGGTCGCCGTTGCCCTGGTCGACGTGGACGGCCGGGTGCTGATCGCGCAGCGGCCCGAGGGCCGGTCCATGGCCGGGCTGTGGGAGTTCCCCGGCGGCAAGGTCGAGCCGGGAGAGACACCCGAGGCGGCCCTGATCCGCGAGTTGCAGGAAGAACTGGGCATCGACACCTGGGCGAGTTGCCTGGCCCCCTTCACCTTCGCGTCCCACACCTACGACGGCTTCCACCTGCTCATGCCGCTCTTCGTCTGCCGCAAGTGGCAGGGAACGCCCGCCGCTCGCGAGCACGCGGCGCTGAAATGGGTATTTCCCGCCCGCTTGGGCGACTATCCCATGCCGGCGGCCGATGTGCCGCTGGTGGCGATGCTCAGGGATCTCTTGTGACTCTGCGGCGCTGGCTGCTGCGTCCCCTGGGGGCGGCGGCCTGCGCCTTGTTCATCTACTGGATGAGCGCCGCCGTCTGCATGTTCCTGACGAGTGGCAGAAACATGCCACAGGACACTGGAAATATTGACGTTTTCCTCGTCTCGAACGGCATCCATGTCGATCTGGTGGTGCCGGTCGCGACTGCCGTGGCGGACTGGCGCGCCGCCGGGCTGGTCCGCCGTCCCGCCACCCGCTACCTCGCGCTGAGCTGGGGCGAGCGCGACTTCTTCCTCAATACGCCCACCTGGGCCGACTTCGACCCGCTGCTCGGGCTGGAGGCGTTGCTCTGGCAGTCAGACGTGCTGATGCACGTCACCGAACTGCGCGCCGCTCCCGCCGGCGATACCAGCCGCCTCGCCCTGACCCCGGTCCAGTACCGTCGCCTGTCCGGCTACATCCGGCGCACCGTGGGACAGCCCCGGCTGCTGCCCGGCAAGGGCTACGGAGCCGCCGACGATTTCTACGTGGCGTCGGGCACTTACAGCCCGTTCGTGACGTGCAACGAGTGGGTGAACCGCGCGCTGCGCTCGGCCGGCCTGCGCGCGGCTCTGTGGTCGCCGCTGCCCTGGGGCGTCATGCGCCGCCGCGGCTCATGACAGGGGCGGCTTGCCGATCTCCAACGGCTCCAGGTGCTTGGCGAGTTCCGGTTCGGGAATGTTGGTCAGGTCCTTGTCCAGCTCGGCCTTGACGAGGCCGCCCGCATGCCCGTTGAGGCGCTTGCGCAGTTCGCCCAGGGTGCGCGGGGCCGCGACCAGGAATAGCTCTTCGAACCTGCCGCGCTGTGCCGCCGCATCGAGATAATCAGCCAACTCCTTGATGAACTTCTGTTTTTCCACCGTCTGCGGGTCGGTCGGCGCCTCCATGCCGGCGCGGCGCGGCGACGCGCTCGAAAAGCTCCGGCCTTCGCGGTCGCTGACCAGTTCGTGGGTGGCGTGGCGGGCGGATTCCGAATCCAGCTCCGACTCCAGCTTCAGGCGGAGTCGCGGTCCGTAATTGCTGTAGATTCGTGCCTTGGCGCCATCGGCGATGGCCACCCAGGATTTGACCTTCTTTCCAAGCATCGCACCTAACCCTTTGCCGTTGTTCCTTTATCTTACATCGGTTCCGTCAGGGGCGTTTCCAAGTCCCGGGACGGCCTTCTCGCCGGCGGACCGTTCCCGGGTGCCCAGAGCCTGGGCCAGTCTCATCTTAGCACTCCCCGGCGCCAGCGGCTTCTGCTGACTCTCGTGCGGCGCCCAGCCGGTCAGGTAGACCACGTCGAAGGTGGCGGGAATCCGGCCGTCCGCCCGTGCATGCAGGTCGTGATAGGCCTCCATGGCGGCAAGCAGCGTGCGGCGGCTCAGCGGCGCCTTGTGGCGCTCGATCACCGCATTGGCCTCCGCCATGCCCCTCAGATCGCGCATCAGGGCGAAGGCGTCGGCGTAATCCACTGTAATTCTTTCGAAATCCGTCACCGGCAGGGCGAACCCCGCCCGCTGCAACAGGCTGCCGGCATCGCGCACGTCGGCGAACGGTGACACCCGCGGCCCGGCGCCGTCCGAGACCGCCAGTTCGGCCTGGAGCAGGGCTTGGCGGAGTTCCGTGAGCGTGTCGCCGCCGAACATGGCGGCGAGCAGCAAACCGTCGGGCCGGAGGGCGCGGTTGATCTGGATGAGCGCGCCCGGCAGGTCGTTGACCCAGTGGAGGGAGAGGGCGGAGACCACTAGGTTGAGGCTGCCATCGGCAAACGGCAGGAACTCCTCGTCGGCGGCGACGCGGCGTCCGGGCGCCCGCGCCGCCATCCGCTCCGACAGGTCGGCCGACACGAGGGTCTCCACGTCCGGCCGCTCCAGCAGCAGCCTGCCGAGCGCGCCGGTATGGCAGCCCAGGTCGAGCGCGACGGGAAACGACCGGTTGATGTCGAGCAGCCGGTCGGCCAGCCGGGCGGCCACCTCTTCCTTCAGGAAATCGAAGCCGCCGAAGCCGGCCGCGCGCCGCTCACGCCGCCGGCGCACCAGCCCGCGGTCGAAGATTTCCATGGCGGAGACGGTGCTCATAGACGGTATATGGCACGCCTCCCGGCCGCCGGAAAGTCTGATAGGATGAGGCCATGCTTCAGTCGATTTCCGAACTCGGCCGTCTGGTGGTGGACGCGGTGTTTCCGCCCCAGTGTCCGTCCTGCGAGGCGATCGTCCGCGAGCATGCGCAGCTCTGTGCCGACTGCTGGAGCCGGCTGCGGTTCATCGGCGAGCCGATGTGCGCCTGTTGCGGCATCCCGCTCGAGTTCGAGGGTGGAGAGGGCACGCTGTGCCTGCGCTGCCTCGCCGCACCGCCGGCTTTCGCCCGGGCCCGTGCGGTGCTGCTCTACGACGCGTTCAGCCGCGGCCTCGTACTGAAGTTCAAGAACGGCGACCGCCTCGACCCGGCCCGTGCCTTCTCCCGCTGGATGGCCCGCGCCGGCGGCGCGCTGCTGCGGGAGGCCGATATGGTGGCGCCGGTCCCGCTGCACTGGAGCCGGCTGGTGGCGCGCCGCTACAACCAGTCGGCGGTGCTGGCGCGTCACGTCGCGGCGCAGGCCGGCAGGCCCTGCGTGCCCGACCTGCTGCAGCGGATGCGCCGGACGCCGAGCCAGGGAACCCTCGGCCGCAAGGAGCGCGCCGGGAACGTCAGGGGCGCCTTCGCCGTTTCCCAGCGGTACGCCGGGCAGATCGCCGGCCGCGCCGTCGTCCTGGTCGACGATGTGCTCACCACGGGCGCCACCGCGGACAATTGCGCCAAGGTGCTGCTGCGCGCCGGCGCGGTTCGGGTCGACGTGCTGACGCTGGCGCGTGTTGCGCTGCCCGACCAAGCGACTATATAGGTCGCTCAGCAGGAGTTGATGCCATGGCCGAAGTCGTCATCTACACGTCCGCGTTCTGCGGCTATTGCGCCCGCGCCAAGCGGCTGCTGCGGGAAAAGGGGGTCGACTACCAGGAGATCGGCGTCGACATGAACCCCGACCTGCGGGCTGAGATGCAGCAGAAGGCGCGCGGCGCCTACACGGTGCCGCAAATCTTCATCAACGGCACCCATGTGGGCGGCTGCGACGAACTGCACGCGCTCGATGCGCGCGGCGAACTGGACGGGATGCTCGTGGCATGAGCGGCTCGCCCTTCACCGTCGCCTGCGTCCAGACCAATTCGGGAGCCGAGATCGGTCCCAACGTGCTCCATGTCAGCGAGGTGGTGACCGACGCCAAGAAGGCCGGCGTCGCGCTGGGGATGCTGCCCGAAGTGGTGTCGCTGATGGAGCGGCGCAGCAAGCTGATCTTCGAGCGGGTGCGCCCCGAGGACGAGGACGAGGCGCTGCGGGCCTTCCGCGGCCTCGCCCACGAACTGGGCATCTGGCTGCATACCGGGTCGCTGCCGATCCGCCTGTCGGATACCAAGATCGCCAACCGGTCGTTCCTGATCGATCCGGCGGGCAAGATCCGGGCGACCTACGACAAGATCCACATGTTCGACGTCGACCTGCCCAATGGCGAGACCTACCGGGAATCGAAGAACTACCAGCCGGGCGGCCGCGCCGTCGTGGCCGACCTTCCCTGGGGGCGGCTGGGCCTGTCGATCTGCTACGACCTGCGCTTCCCGCAGCTCTACCGCACCCTCGCCAAGGCCGGGGCGGACTTCCTGTGCGTGCCGGCCGCCTTCACCAAGACCACCGGCCAGGCCCACTGGCACGTGCTGCTGCGCGCCCGCGCCATCGAAAACGGCTGCTTCGTCTTCGCCGCCGCCCAGACCGGCACCCACGAGGACGGCCGCCAGACCTACGGCCATTCGCTGATCGTCGCCCCCTGGGGCGAGGTGCTGGCCGACGGCGGCGAGGAGGTGGGCTTCATCACCGCCCGCATCGATCCCGCGGCGGTGCAGGACGCCCGCAGCCGGGTGCCGTCGATCGACAACGACCGCGAATTCTCCGGCTGCTGAGGCGGCTCAGGCCGGCGGCCTGACGGCGCAGATGTGCTGGATCACCGCCGGCTTCGGCGTCTCCACCACGAGTTGCTCGTAGGCCGCCACCTGCCAGTCGCCGAACCAGTCGAGCAGCTCGTCCCGCTTCAGCAGAAAATCCGGATTCGACGGCTTGCCGAACGCCTCGTTGCCCTCGGCGAAGGTCTCGTAGATCAGCACGCCGCCGGGCGCCACCGCCTCCCGCAGTCGCGGGAACAGCAGCCGCCACAGGTAGTTGGTGACGACCACCCCGTCGAAGTTGGCGTTGCCCAGCGGCCACGGCCCGTTCTCCAGGTCGGCCTCGAGCATCGCGAGGCCCGGCGTGCCCGCCAGGTCGGCGAGGCCCGCGAGATTGATGTCGACCGCCATCACCCGCAGCCCCTTGCCGAGCAGCAAGCGGGTGTGCCGTCCCGCGCCGCAGGCGAGGTCGAGCACGGTGCCGCCGGCGGCGATGCGGCCCGCGTGCGCGGCCACGAAGGGGCTGGGTTCGGCGGTGGCGTGGGGCTGATCGTCCATGTCGTCGCTTTCGGCATGCGCTGGGCCAGGCTGGCGCCAAGTGTTCCGGCCGTTTATTCTGCCGCGAGAGCAAAGGCAACGGCTTTGGGGTTCGCTGACGTGCCGGCACCGCTGCAGATTGCGCCCGACGGCCGCAGGATCCGCCCGCGACGCAAGCGGGATCCGCGGCCCCTGGAGCAACAGATCGCCCAATACGACCTCGAGGTCGCCCTCGCGGACCGCCTGCGCCACGCGCCGAAGGCGGAGCGCGGCCGGCTGTACGGCGCCGTCTACGACGAACTCTACGCCAAGATGCCGCATCACTCCCAGTTCCGGAAGCGGGCCGACGCGGACAAGACCCGGGTCGACCGCCAGTTCCGGTCGCTGCGCGGCTTCCTCGGGCCGGACAAGGTGTTCCTCGAGGTGGGCGCCGGCGACTGTCACCTGTCGTTCCGTGCCGCGTCGGTGTGCCGCTCCGTGGTCGCCGTCGACGTCTCCGACAAGGTTGCCGACCTGGCCGCAGCGCCCGGCAACTTCGCCCACGTTCTCTCCGACGGCACGAGCATTCCGGTGCCCGAGGGCAGCGTGGACGTCGCCTATTCCGCCGACCTGATGGAGCACCTGCATCCCGGCGACGCGGCCGAGCAGCTCGTCAACATCCGCACCGCGCTGAAGCCGGACGGCGTCTACGTCTGCTCCACGCCCAACCGCCTGACCGGGCCGCACGATATCTCCGGCCTGTTCGACGGCGTCGCCCGCGGCTTCCACCTCAAGGAATACACCGCCGCCGAGCTGCGCGGGATGATGCTCGACGCCGGCTTTCGCCGGGTGCGGTTCCAGGTCAGCGTCGCCGGCGCCCTGGTGTTCCGCAACCCGGCGCCCGTTGCGCTCGAATGGCTTGTGGACCGAGGGCGCCGCTGGGCCGGTCTTGACCTGGCGCGCCTCAGGCCGGTGAACATCGCGCTGCGGGTCCGCGCAGTCGCCACGAAATGACTGCCCTCCCGCGCGTCCACCCGATACCATTGAACTTCGACGGTCCGACGAACATCTTCCGCGGGTCCGTTACAGTCGCAGGCCGCGTCCGGAAGACCGATGATCAAGTACGAGTTGAAATGCCGCGAGTGTGAGCACCAGTTCGAGGGCTGGTTCGCCGACAGTGCCGCCTACGACGAGCAGTCGGCGGCGGGGGAGCTGCTGTGCCCGGTCTGCGCCGGGGCGGACGTGGGCAAGGCGATCATGGCGCCCAACATCGCCGTGCGGCGGGAAGGCGCGACGCCGTCGCGGGCGCAGATGGCCGCCGAATTGCGGCGCATGCTGATGGCCGTTCGCCGCCAGGTGGAGGAGAACTGCGACTATGTGGGCGACGCCTTCGCGGAGGAGGCGCGGCGGATCCATGCCGGCGAGGCGGAAGAGCGGGGCATTTTCGGCGAAGCCACCGCCGACGAGGCGGATGACCTGCGGGAGGAGGGGATCGAGGTGGTCGCGATCCCTTGGTTGCCGCGCAGCGACGCCTGAGACGCAGGCTCAGGCCGACGGCCTGACAGCCACCATCATGTAGTTCACGGCGGTGTCGGCCGTCAGATGCCAGGCGTCGCGCAGCGGCGCATAGCCCACGCCCTGCAGTCCGGTGACGGCGAGGCCGGCCCGGCGAATCGATCCGGCCAGCTCCGCCGGCGTCAGGAAGCGGCGCCAGTCGTGGGTGCCCCGGGGCAGCCAGCGCAGCACGTATTCGGCGCCGATCTTGGCAAGGGCCAGACTCTTGAGGGTGCGGTTGAGGGTGGCGCAGACCATCAGCCCGCTGGGCTGGAGCAGCAGGGCGGAGTCGGCGATGAAGGCGTCGACGTCGGGCACATGCTCGACAACCTCCAGATTGAGCACCAGATCGAAGCGGGCGCCGGTCGCCGCAAGCTCGCCGGCGGTGGTCGCCCGGTAGTCCACCCCGGCGTCCGAATGGAGCGCATGGGCGCGGGCGATGCCGATGTTCTTCTCCGACGGGTCGATGCCGGTCACGGCGGCGCCCATGCGCGCCAGCGGCTCGCTGATCAGCCCGCCGCCGCAGCCGATGTCGACCGCCGACAGCCCCTCCAGGGGCCGGACCGTGTCCGCCGGCCGGTCGAAATGCGCGACGGCCCGGTCTCTCACGAACTGCAGCCGCGTCGGGTTGAGCCGATGCAGCGGCCGGAAGGGTCCGGTCGGATCCCACCAGGTCTCCGCCAGCGCTTCGAACCGCGCCACCTCGTCGGCGTCGACACTGGAATGAAGGTTGTTTTCCAAGGATTCCGTCTCCTTGCGCCGCTTGCACTGCCGTGGGCGACCGAGTATGTAGGGGCCGCCTTGGTGAGGGCAAGCGGCATCCCCGCAAAGCGGCGCGTCGGCCTCTAGGTTACTGTCAATACTCAAGCGCGAGGGACGATGGCGCGGATCGTCATGAAATTCGGCGGAACGTCCGTGGCGGACATGGACCGCATCCGCAACGTGGCAAACAAGGTCAAGCGCGAGGTCGATGACGGCAATCAGGTTGCGGTCGTTGTCTCGGCCATGGCCGGCGTGACCAACCAGCTGGTGGCCTGGGTTTCGGAGGCGTCGACGCTCTACGACGCCCGGGAATACGATTCCGTCGTCGCCACCGGCGAGCAGGTGACCAGCGGCCTGCTGGCGCTGACGCTGCAGAACATGGGCGTCGGCGCGCGGTCCTGGCTCGGGTGGCAGGTGCCGGTGCGCACCTCTGCGGCGCACGGGTCGGCGCGCATCCAGGAGATCGAGACCGACGAGCTGATCCGCCGGCTGGATTCGGACGAGGTGGTGGTCATCGCCGGCTTCCAGGGCATCGCCGCCGACGGCCGGATCGCCACCCTCGGCCGCGGCGGTTCCGATACCACCGCGGTGGCGTTCGCCGCGGCCCTGCAGGCCGATCGTTGCGATATCTATACGGACGTGGACGGGGTCTACACCACCGATCCGCGGATCGTTGCGAAGGCCCGCAAGCTCGATAAGATTACATACGAGGAAATGCTGGAAATGGCGTCCCTGGGCGCCAAGGTGCTGCAGACGCGCTCCGTGGAGCTCGCGATGCGCTTCAAGGTGCCCGTGCAGGTGCGCTCCAGCTTCACCGACGAACCCGGCACGATGGTTGTCGACGAGGAACAGATCGTGGAACAAGCAGACATCAGCGGCATTGCCTACACCAGCGACGAGGCGAAGATCACGGTTCAGGGCGTGGCCGACCGGCCCGGCGTCTCGGCCGGCATCTTCGGTCCGCTCGCCGAGGCGAACATCAATGTCGACATGATCGTCCAGAACGTCAGCGCCGACGGCACCAAGACCGACCTGACCTTCACCGTCCCCCACGCCGACCTGGCCCGGTCGGTCAAGGTCCTCTCCGAGCTGAAGGAACATCTGGGCTACGCCGACGTCACCACCGATCCCGATGTGGTGAAGGTCTCGGTGATCGGTGTCGGCATGCGCAGCCACGCGGGCATCGCCAGCCGGATGTTCGCGGCGCTGGCCAACGAGGGCATCAACATCCAGGTGATCTCCACCTCGGAAATCAAGATCAGCGTGCTGATCGCCTCCCGGTATACCGAGCTGGCGCTGCGCGCCCTGCATTCGGCCTACCAGCTCGACACGCCCTGATGCCATGACGCTGGAGAGGGGGAGGGCACGTCTCGACGAGCTGTGGCGCCGGGGGTGCGACTTCCTTGGCGTCCGCTATGCCATCATGGGCGGGGCGATGACCTGGGTCTCCGAGCGCAATCTGGTGTCGGCCATCTCCAATGCCGGCGGTTTCGGCGTCATCGCCTGCGGCTCCATGGGCCCGGAACTGCTCGACCGGGAGATCGAGGCGACGCGCGCGCTGACCGACAAGCCCTTCGGCGTCAACCTCATCACCCTGCATCCCCAGCTGGACGATCTCATCGACATCTGCCGTGCCCGCAATGTCGGCCATGTGGTGCTGGCGGGCGGCGTGCCCGGCGGCAAGGCGATCGAAGCGGTCAAGGCCTACGGCGCCAGGCTGGTGTGCTTTGCCCCCGCGCTGGTGCTGGCGAAGAAGCTGGTGCGCAGCGGCGTCGACGCGCTGGTCATCGAGGGCAGCGAGGCGGGCGGCCACATCGGGCCGGTGAGCACGGCGGTTCTCGCCCAGGAGATCCTGCCGCACATCACCGACGTGCCGGTCTTCGTCGCCGGCGGCATCGGCCGCGGCGAGGCCATCGCCATGTATCTTGAGATGGGCGCCAGCGGCGTCCAGCTCGGCACGCGGTTCGTCTGCGCCACCGAATCCATCGCCCATGCGTCGTTCAAGAAGGCCTTCATCCGCGCCCACGCGCGCGACGCCATGCCCTCGGTCCAGCTCGACCGCCGGTTCCCGGTGATCCCGGTGCGCGCGCTGGCCAACGCCGCGACCGAGCAATTCCTGGAGACCCAGCGGTCCGTGGTCGCGAGGTTCCAGAGCGGCGAGCTGGACCAGCAGGCCGCCCAGCTGGAGATCGAGCACTTCTGGGCGGGCGCACTGCGCCGTGCGGTGGTCGACGGCGACGTGGAGAACGGCTCGCTCATGGCCGGCCAGAGCGTCGGCATGGTGACTGCCGAGCAGCCGACGGCGGCGATCATCGCCGAGCTGGTGGAGCAGGCGTCCAGCGCCCTGTCGGGCAGGTAGGCCGATGGCGGCGACACCCATCAATCCCGCTGGCCCTCGGCTCCTGCTGAGGCGCATGCGCGAGGTGATGGCCTCGCCGCAGCCGCCGCAGCAGAAGCTCGACCAGATGGTGCGGGTGATCGCCAACAACATGGTCGCCGAGGTGTGCTCCATCTACCTGGTGCGCGCGGGCGACATCCTGGAGCTGTTCGCCACCGTCGGCCTCAATCCCGAAGCGGTGCACAAGACCAACCTGCGGGTGGGCGAGGGCCTGATCGGCGAGATCGCCGCCCGCGGCGTGCCGCTGAACCTGGCCGACGCCCAGTCCCATCCCAACTTCGCCTACCGCCCCGAAACCGGCGAGGACATCTACCATTCCCTGATGGGCGTGCCGGTGATCCGCGGGGGCCGGGTTCTCGGCGTGCTCGCCGTGCAGAACGTCACGCAGCGCCTATATACCGAGGAAGAGGTGGAGGCGATGCAGACGGTGGCCATGGTGCTGGCCGAGCTGGTGGGATCGGGAGAGCTGATCGACCCGAGCGAGGTCCACGAGGGCACCTTCGCCCAGGGCCATCCGCCCAAGATCGATGGCGTCGTGCTCGCCGACGGCATCGCCATCGGCCAGGTCGTGCTGCACGAGCCGCGCGTCCAGGTCACCCGCCTCATCGCCGAGGACGAGGCCGAGGAGGGGCGCCGTCTCGATGCCGCGCTCGGCGAGTTGCGCTCGTCCCTCGACAACCTCCTCGACATCTCCGACCTGGGGATCGAGGGCGACCATTTCGAGGTCCTCGAAACCTACCGCATGTTTGCCAACGACCGGGGCTGGATCGAGAAGATCCGCGACGCGATCCGCGGCGGCCTGACCGCCGAGGCGGCGGTGCAGCGCGTCCAGGTGGACAACCGGGTGCGCATGGCCAAGGTTTCCGACACCTATCTGCGGGAGCGCCTCAGCGACCTGGACGACCTGGCCAACCGGCTGATCCGCCACCTGATGGGGCTGCATTCGGGCGGCGGCCCGGACATGCCGGAGCACACCGTGGTCGTGGCGCGCAACCTGGGCCCGACCGAGCTGCTGGACTACGACCGCACCAGGCTGCGGGGCCTGATCCTGGCCGAGGGCACGCCCAGCTCCCACGTGGCGATCATCGCCAAGGCGCTGGGCATTCCGGTCATCGGGCAGGTGGAGGGCATCGTCGGTCGGGTGGATCCGGGCGACCAGATCATCGTCGACGCCATGACCGCCCAGGTGTTCCTGCTGCCGACCCAGGACGTGGTGGAGCTGTACGAGGAGGCGCTGGCGCTGCGCGAGCAGCGGCGCCTCGCCTACGCCCAGCACCGTCACCTGCCGGCAGTGACCCGCGACGGCGTCGACATCGCGCTGCTCATCAACGCCGGACTGCTGGTCGACCTGCCCCATCTGGAGGAGAGCGGCGCGCATGGCATCGGCCTGTTCCGCACCGAGTTCCAGTTCATGGTGGGCGCCACCTTCCCGCGCCACGAGGCCCAGCGCGAGCTCTACAGCCGGGTGCTCGACGCGGCCGGCGACAGGCCGGTGGTGTTCCGCACCCTCGACATCGGCAGCGACAAGGTGGTGCCGTTCATGGACCGGCCGCGGGAGGAGAACCCGGCGCTGGGATGGCGGGCGATCCGTATGGGCCTCGACCGGCCGGCGCTGCTGCGCTACCAGCTTCGCGCGCTGCTCGCCGCCACGCCCGGCCGCGAGCTGCGGGTGATGTTCCCGCTGGTCGCCAACGTGGCCGAGTTCCTCGCCGCCAAGTCCATTCTGGACAAGGAGATGCGGCGCCATGTCCGGGTCGGCCGGCAGCCGCCCAGCCGGCTGCTGGTGGGCACCATGCTCGAGGTGCCGGCCCTGGCCTGGCAGCTGGATGCGCTGATCCCTTCCGTGGACTTCGTGTCGATCGGCAGCAACGACCTGATGCAGTACCTGTTCGCCGCCGATCGGGGCAACACCATGCTGACGGACCGCTACGACATCCTGTCGCCGCCGGCGCTGTCGTTCCTTTCCATGATCATCGCCAAGCTCCACGGCGCCGGGGTGCCGGTCTCGCTGTGCGGCGAGGCGGCGGGCAAGCCGTTGGAAGCGATGACGCTGATCGGCCTCGGTTTGCGCAGCCTGTCCATGACGCCGTCGTCCATCGGTCCGGTGAAGGAGATGATCCGCAGCCTCGACGTCGGGAAGCTGCGGGCCTATCTCTCGACGCTGCTGACGCTGCCGGATCAGAGCCTGCGCGGCAAGCTCACCAATTTCGCCCGCGACCATGGTGTGGAATTGTAGTCTTTGCGCCCCAACGAGATTGAATCCACCTCTTTGAATCGTTACCATTTTCGGCAACGAATCTTCTTGACTGTGATTTCCCGGTTACAGCGCGAACAAGGTGGTGCGAACGCGGTGTCAAAGCTGACTCAATCTGCACACAAAGCAGATCCAGTGCCGGAAATTGAAGTCGAAGAGAAGGGACGGGGGCTTCTGGTCATCGATGAGCAGGGCGAGGCCGTGCCTGAGCTTCGACCCTATGCGAGCAACGTGGTCTCGATCCGGAGCCGCGCGCCCTCTGCTATCAGCGCGGCGGAGGACCTCGGCGAGCGGCTGCGGCGCGCCCGGGAGGCGCGCGGCCTGACCATCGACGACATCTCGCGCGTCCTCAAGCTGCGCGCGGACTATGTCGAGAAGCTGGAGCGGGGCGACGTCAGCGAGATGCCCGCGACCTACGCCTTGGGGTTCCTGAGGTCCTACGCCGACTATCTGGGCGGGCCGACGCTCGGTCTCGACGTCTACGAGGCGGTGTCCCGCGTCCGTCACTTCTGCCGGCGCGCGGAAGGGACGCCGGAGGGGAAATGGGGCCTTTCCGACGAGCGCAGCGCGCCCAAGCTGTCGCTGCTGATCGTCGCGGTGATGCTCGCCATCGGCGTTTGCGTGGCCTGGGAACTGTGGCAGGATCCATCGTTCGCCAAGCCGTCCCAGTCGGCGGGCACCTACCAGAGCCAGCTGCTGGCGATCAGCCGCGACCGGTAGGCGGACGCCCGGGAAGTCTGGACTTCTTCCCTTGGCGGCCCAAGTGTCGGGCTGACACCATCCAGCCGATGCGGTATAAGCCCGGCAGATAAGACCCGACTGCGAGACTCAGCGAGACTCAATGACCGTTCGCCCGTACAGACAGATCGATCGCCGTAAATCCCGCCAGATCCATGTCGGCCCCGTGCCGATCGGTGGCGACGCGCCCATTGCCGTCCAGTCGATGACCAACACCCGCACCACCGACGTGCAGGGCACCATCGACCAGGTGCTCTCGCTCGAGCGGGCGGGCGCCGACATCGTCCGGATCTCCTGCCCTGACGAGGAGTCCACGGCGGCTCTCAAGCACGTCATCAAGGCGGTGAACGTCCCCATCGTCGCGGACATCCACTTCCACTACAAGCGGGCCATCGAGGCGGCGGAGGCCGGTGCGTCGTGCCTGCGCATCAACCCGGGCAACATCGGCTCCATGCAGCGGGTCCGCGAGGTGGTGAAGGCGGCGCGCGACCACGGCTGCTCCATGCGCATCGGCGTCAATGCCGGCTCGCTGGAGCGCGAGCTGCTGGAACGCTACGGCGAACCCTGCCCCGAGGCGATGATCGAGAGCGCCCTCAACCACGCCAAGGTGCTCGAGGACTGCGACTTCCGCGAGTTCAAGATCAGCGTGAAGGCGTCCGACGTGTTCCTGGCCGTCGCCGCCTACCAGGGCCTGGCCGACGCCTGCGACTATCCGCTGCACCTGGGCATCACCGAGGCCGGCGGCCTGATGACGGGCACCGTCAAGTCGTCGATCGGCATGGGCATGCTGCTGTGGTCCGGCATCGGCGACACCATCCGCGTCTCCCTGTCCGCCGACCCGGTGGAGGAGGTGAAGGTGGGCTTCGAGATGCTCAAGAGCCTCGGGCTGCGCCACCGTGGCGTTTCCATCGTCTCCTGTCCGTCCTGCGCGCGCCAGGCCTTCCAGGTGATCAAGACCGTGGAGACGCTGGAGCAGCGCCTCGCCCACATCGACACGCCGCTTACCCTGTCGATCATCGGCTGCGTGGTGAACGGTCCCGGCGAGGCGCGGGAGACCGACATCGGCCTCACCGGCGGCGGCAACGGCAACCACATGGTCTACCTGTCGGGCGTCACCGATCACAAGATCAAGGACGAGACCATGATCGACCACATCGTCGAGCTGGTCGAGAAGAAGGCGGCGCAACTCAAGGCGGATCGCGAGCGCGCCGCGCTTGCGGAAGCCTCCTAGCGACACAGGAGCCCGTCGTGGCCAAGCTGCAGCCCGTCCGGGGCACACGTGACCTGTTGCCCGACGAGGCGCGCCGTCACCACCATGTCATCGACGTCTTCCGCGACCTGGCCGAGCGCTACGGCTACGGCCAGATCGAGACGCCGATCTTCGAGTTCACCGAGGTGTTCGACCGCTCGCTGGGTGAGACCACCGACGTGGTGACCAAGGAGATGTACACGTTCGAGGACCGGGGCGGCGACAGCCTGTCGCTGCGGCCCGAGCCCACCGCCGGCATCGCCCGCGCCTTCATCTCCGGCGGGCTCGCCCAGCTGCTGCCGCTGAAGTTCTACGCCTATGGGCCCATGTTCCGGCACGAGCGCCCGCAGAAGGGCCGGCTGCGCCAGTTCCACCAGCTGGACATCGAGGTGCTTGGCGTGCCCGAGCCCCAGGCCGACATCGAGGTCATCGCCCTCGGCGCCCACCTACTGGAGACGCTGGGCGTGCGCGACAAGGTGACGCTGGAGCTCAACACGCTGGGCGACACCGACAGCCGCGTCGCCTACCGCCACCTGCTGGTGGATTACTTCTCGGATCACGAGGGCCTGCTCAGCGAGGACAGCCGCATGCGGCTGCAGCGCAATCCCCTGCGCATCCTTGATTCCAAGGACGAGCGCGACCGGCGGATCATCGAGGGCGCACCGAAGATGGGAGAGTCGCTCAACGAGGCATCGCGGGAGTTCTTCGCCAGGGTGCGCGAGGGCCTCGATGCGCTCGGCCTCTCCTACACCGTCAACGACCGGCTGGTGCGCGGCTTCGACTATTACACCCACACTGCCTTCGAGTTCACCACCACGCTGCTGGGCGCCCAGAGCGCCGTCATCGGCGGCGGCCGCTACGACAATCTGATCGAGTTCATGGGCGGGCCGCCCACCGCCGGCATCGGCTGGGGCTGCGGCATCGAGCGGCTGGTGATGCTGCTCGACGAACCGCCGAAGCCAGAGCGGCCGATCGCGGTCATCCCGGTGGGCGCCGAAGGGGAGGTTCCGGCGCTGGTGCTGACCCAGGAGCTGCGCCTCGCCGGCGTCAAGGCCGAGATGGCGTTCCGCGGCAATCTGGGCAAGCGCATGAAGCAGGCCAACAAGGCCGATGCGCGGGCCGCCGTGCTGGTGGGCGGCGACGAGCTGGCGCGCGGCGTCGTCAGCGTGCGCGATCTCGATACGGGCGAGCAGGCCGAGGTGCCGCGCGAGGCTGTCGTGGCCCGTCTGCGCGGGGCCTGAGGTGGCCGGCTTCTCCCAGGAGCGGATCAGGCAGCTCATCGACCGGTTCGAGGGGCTGGAGGCGCAGATGGCGGACTCCGCCAACCTGTCCGGCGAGGAATTCGCCAGGCTGTCCAAGGAATATGCCGAGCTGACCGACGTGGTGGCGGGGGCGCGGGAGCTGCGCCGCATCCGCCGGGAGATCGACTCGCTGGGCGAAATTGTCGCCGACCCGGACAGCGACGCCGAGATGCGCGCGCTGGCGGCGGAAGAGATGGAAGAGCTCAAGGACCGGCTGCCCGAGGTGGAACGCGACCTGCAGCTTCGCCTGCTGCCCAAGGACGCCGCCGACGAGCGCAGCGTCATCCTGGAGATCCGCGCCGGCACCGGCGGCGACGAGGCGGCCCTGTTCGCTGGCGACCTGTTCCGCATGTATCAGCGCCACGCCGACCTGCATGGCTGGAAGGTGGAGATCATGTCGGCCAGCGACTCCAGCGTCGGCGGCTTCAAGGAGGTGATCGCCTCCGTCTCCGGCAAGGGCGTCTATTCGCGGCTGAAGTTCGAATCCGGCGTCCACCGGGTGCAGCGGGTGCCGGTGACCGAGGCCGGCGGGCGCATCCACACCTCGGCGGCCACCGTGGCGGTGCTGCCCGAGGCCGAGGAGGTGGACGTGCAGATCGAGGACAAGGACCTGCGCATCGACGTGTTCCGCGCCTCGGGCGCCGGCGGGCAGCACGTCAACACCACCGAGAGCGCGGTGCGCATCACCCACCTGCCCACCGGCATCATGGTGTCCCAGCAGGACGAGAAGTCGCAGCACAAGAACCGGGCGAAGGCGCTCAAGATCCTGCGCGCCCGGCTTTACGAGCACGAGCGCGAGCAGCGCGACGCGGAACGGTCGGACGCGCGGCGCAGCCAGGTGGGCAGCGGCGACCGCTCCGAGCGCATCCGCACCTACAACTTCCCGCAGAACCGGGTGACGGATCACCGCATCAACCTGACCCTCTACAAGCTCGACCTGATCATCCAGGGCGAGGGGCTTGACGAGATGATCGACGCCCTCGTCGCCGAGGACCAGGCCGAGCGGCTGGCGGCCCTGGAGACCGCCGGAGGCTTCTAGTGACCCTGGGCGAGCTGCAGCGGTCGGGGCGCGAGCGGCTGGTCGCGGCCGGCATCCCGTCCGCCGCCCTCGACGCGACGCTGCTGCTCTGCCACGCGGCGCAAGTGCGGCGCGAAACCGTCATGGCCTATCCCGAGCATGCCGTGGACGACGGCCGGGCGGTGGCCTACACCGCGCTGGTCGAGCGCCGGGCGGCCCGCGAGCCGGTGTCGCGCATCCTTGGCCGGCGGGAATTCTGGAGCCTCGACTTCGCCCTGGGAGAGGCGGTGCTGGATCCCCGGCCCGACACGGAGACGCTGGTGCGGGCCGCGCTCGACTGGCTGGTGCCGCGCGGGCCGTCGCGGATCCTCGACTTGGGGACGGGAAGCGGCTGCATCCTCCTGGCGCTGCTGCACGAGCGGCCGGAAGACACGGGCGCGGGCATCGACGTCAGCCCGGCGGCGCTGGGCGTGGCGCGGCGCAACGCCGCATCGCTCGGCCTCGGCGGCCGGGCCGTCTTTGCCGCCGGCGACTGGCTGGACGCGGTGGGTGACGGCGTGGCCGATCTGGTCGTCGCCAATCCGCCCTACATCGCCCACGCCGACCTGGCGGCGCTGGAACCCGAGGTGCGGCTGTTCGATCCGGCGGCCGCCCTCGATGGCGGCGGCGACGGGCTCGATGCCTACCGGGCGCTGTCCCGGGATCTGCGCCGGGTGACCCGGCCGGGCGGCGCGGCGTTCCTGGAGATCGGCGCGGGCCAGGAAAACGCGGTTTACACCCTGCTGCTGAAGGGCGGCGCCGTGACCGTGCGGCGGCACGCCGATCTGGCCGGGCGGGTGCGCGTCCTGGCGGCGGAATTTTGAACCGGCGGACGCAAACCGCAAATTTGCTGTTGGAAAATGCCGCGGGTGTGGTTAGGGTCCGCTTTGAGAGAGCCATGGTGAATGTTGCTCCGGCTCTGTCGAAGTCATCCAGAAGCGAATCCGCCGCATGCAGTCTCGTGGCCGCATGACGTGGGTCCTCTAGGGCCGGTGGCCCCGAGTACGGATGATTGTCGGGTGGCGACAGCCGCGAAACCGAAATGAGAAAACGAAACAGTGAACCTTAAATGAGACACAGCAACGGCAAGCGCTCCCGGGGCCGCTCGGGCAGAAGGCCCTCGCCCCAGCAGAACATCAACCGCGCCTACGACAGCAACGGGCCCGCGGGCAAGCTGCGGGGTACCGCGGCACAACTGGTCGAGAAGTACGTCGCGTTGGCCCGCGACGCCCGCGTGGGCCGCGACCGGGTGCTGGTGGAGAACTTCCTCCAGCACGCCGAGCACTACCAGCGGATCCTGAACGAGATCATGATTGCCCAGGGCATCGAGCCCGAGGGCAGCGACGACGACGATGCGGGCGACGATCTCGACAATTTCGGCAGCGGCCGCCAGAACAACGGCGGCAGCGGCCATGCTCCGGTCAACGGCGGCAGTGGCGGCAACGGCGGCGGCAAGCCCCAGGCGCAGCAGTCGGACTCCCAGCAGCAGCAGGAGCCGCAGCGTCGGGCAGCGCAGTCGCAGGTGGCCGGCGGGGACGACCAGCCGGATATCGCCGACGACGTGACCGTCGAGGTGCCGGTGGCGGCCAGCACGCCGACCCCGCGCGCCACCCGGACGCGGCGCCCGCGCCGCACCGCGGCCCAGCGCGAGGAAGCCAAGGCCGAACAGGACGCCGGCAAGGAGCCGGCGGGGACCGAGTCCGAATAGGGGCGGGTGCCCGGGACCGCTTCGGCGGTCCCGCGCCGCTTTCCATCCCCGCGAGGGTTTCCGCCTCTTGTGTTGCTGCTTTGCAACACCATATGGGAGGCTGGAAAACGCTGAATCCGCATCTCGTGGGGACATCATGGAAATCGAAAAATATACGGATCGCTCGAAGGGCTTCATCCAGTCCGCGCAGTTCCTTGCGCAGCGGATGAACCACCAGCAGTTCACGCCCGAGCACCTGCTCAAGGTGATCATCGAGGACGAGGAAGGGCTTGCCGCCAACCTGATCTCGGCGGCCGGCGGCGATCCCAAGCAGGTGCTGCTGCTGGTCGACGGCGAACTGGGCAAGCTGCCCCAGGTCGAGGGCAGCGGCGCCGGCCAGCTCTACATGGCGCCGGCCATGGCGCGCCTGTTCCAGAGCGCCGAGGACCTCGCCAAGAAGGCGGGCGACAGCTTCGTGACCGTCGAGCGCATGCTGCAGGCGCTGGCCATGGCCTCGGGCACCAAGGCGGCCGAGGCCCTGCAGAAGGCGGGCGTCACGCCGCAGGCGCTGAACCAGGCGATCAACGAGGTCCGCAAGGGCCGCGGCGCCCATTCCGCCTCGGCCGAGAACGCCTATGAGGCGCTGAAGAAGTACGCCCAGGATCTCACCCAGGCGGCGCGCGACGGCAAGCTCGATCCGGTGATCGGCCGCGACGAGGAGATCCGCCGCACCATCCAGGTGCTGGCGCGGCGCACCAAGAACAACCCCGTGCTGATCGGCGAGCCCGGCGTCGGCAAGACCGCCATCGCCGAAGGCCTGGCGCTGAGGATCGTCAACGGCGACGTGCCGGAGAGCCTCAAGAACAAGAAGCTGCTGGCGCTCGACATGGGCGCGCTCATCGCCGGCGCCAAGTACCGCGGCGAGTTCGAGGAGCGCCTCAAGGGCGTGCTCGGCGAGATCCAGGCGGCGGAGGGCGGCGTCATCCTGTTCGTCGACGAGATGCATACGCTGGTCGGCGCCGGCAAGGCCGAGGGGTCGATGGACGCCTCCAACCTGCTCAAGCCGGCGCTGGCGCGCGGCGATCTCCACTGCGTCGGCGCCACCACCCTCGACGAGTACCGCAAGTACGTCGAGAAGGACGCGGCGCTCGCCCGCCGCTTCCAGCCGGTCTACGTCGACGAGCCGACGGTCGAGGATACCGTCTCGATCCTGCGCGGCCTCAAGGAGAAGTACGAGCTGCACCACGGCGTGCGCATCACCGATTCGGCGCTTGTCTCGGCCGCCGCGCTGTCCAACCGCTACATCGCCGACCGCTTTCTGCCCGACAAGGCGATCGACCTGGTCGACGAGGCGGCGTCGCGGCTCCGCATGCAGGTCGATTCCAAGCCCGAGGCGCTCGACGAGCTCGACCGCCGCGTCATCCAGCTCAAGATCGAGCGCGAGGCCCTGAAGAAGGAGACCGATCAGGCCTCGAAGGACCGGCTCGGCCGGCTGGAGAAGGAGCTTGCCGACCTCGAGGAGCAGTCGGGCGCGCTCACCCAGCGCTGGATGGCCGAGAAGGAGAAGCTGGCGTCGTCGACCAAGGTCAAGGAGCAGCTCGACCAGGCGCGCATCGACCTCGACCGCGCCCAGCGGGTGGGCGACCTCGCCAAGGCCGGCCAGCTCGCCTACGGCACGATCCCCGATCTGGAGAAGCAGCTCAGGGCCGCCGAGGAGCGCGTGCGCGCCGCCGGCGACATGGTCGAAGAGGCGGTGACGCCCGACCACATCGCCCAGGTGGTGTCGCGCTGGACCGGCATTCCGGTCGACCGGATGCTTGAGGGCGAGCGCGAGAAGCTGCTGCGCATGGAGGATGAGCTCGCCAAGCGCGTCGTCGGTCAGGCCGAGGCGGTGCATGCCGTGTCGACCGCGGTCAGGCGGGCGCGCGCCGGCCTGCAGGATCCCAACCGGCCGATCGGCTCGTTCATGTTCCTGGGTCCGACCGGCGTCGGCAAGACCGAGCTCACCAAGGCGGTGGCGGCGTTCCTGTTCGACGACGAGACCGCGATGGTCAGGATCGACATGTCCGAGTACATGGAGAAGCACTCGGTCGCCCGCCTGATCGGCGCGCCGCCCGGCTATGTCGGCTACGAGGAGGGCGGGGCGCTGACCGAAGCGGTGCGCCGGCGGCCCTATCAGGTGATCCTGTTCGACGAGATCGAGAAGGCGCACGCCGACGTCTTCAACGTGCTCCTGCAGGTGCTCGATGACGGCCGGCTGACCGACGGCCAGGGCCGCACGGTCGACTTCCGCAACACGCTGATCGTGATGACCTCCAACCTCGGCAGCGAGTTCCTCGCCAATCTCGGCGAGGCCGAGGACGTCGATTCGGTGCGGGCGCCGGTGATGGACGCGGTGCGCGCCCACTTCCGCCCCGAGTTCCTCAACCGGCTCGACGACATCATCCTGTTCCACCGCCTGCGGCGGAACGACATGGGCCAGATCGTCGACATCCAGCTCGCCCGGCTGCAGAAGCTGCTCGACGAGCGCAAGGTGACGCTCGACCTCGACCAGTCGGCGCGCGACTGGCTGGCCGCCAAAGGCTACGACCCGGTCTACGGGGCGCGGCCGCTGAAGCGGGTGATCCAGCGCGAGGTGCAGGACCCGCTCGCCGACAAGATCCTGGCCGGCGATATCCCGGACGGGGCGCGGGTCAAGATCACCGGCGGCACCGACAAGCTGCTCTTCCTGCCGCGGGTCACCGGCGGCAAGGCCGAGCGGGCGGCGTAAGGCCGGCCGACACGGAAATGCGAAGGGCCCGGCAGGATTGCCGGGCCCCTGGCGCCTGAAAACCGCTGACCGGCGCTAGCTCCAGCCGCCGTCGGGCGTCGTGTAGAAGATGTTGCGGCCGATCTTGTCGACCCGCTTCATCTTCTGCGCCCAGCTCGGCTGCACGTAGTTGGCGTGGTAGTGGGTCGCCGCCCCGACGGCCGGCAGGAACATCTCGCGCTTGTCGTCGAGGATCTTGAGAGCGAGCGCCTTGGCGGCCGCCCAGGCGCGGTCGTCGGCGACCAGGTCGGGAATGCCATCGCAGGCGAAGGAGAACTGGCAGCCGTCGCGGACGTTGTCGTTCTGGTAGACGACGGCGCAGATGGTGTCGGGGAAGGCAGGGTCCTTCAGGCGGTTGAGCACCACCTGGGCGACGGCGATCTGTCCGCGCACGGGCTCGCCGCGCGCCTCGAAGTAGATCGCCGAGGTAAGGCACTTGACCTGCTTGGGCGAATGCACGCTGGCCGGCAGCGGGTCGTTCACCCAGGCGTGCAGGGGGTCGATGTCGGGGACGAGGGGCCTGGCGGCGCTTGTGACCACCGCGTCGAACGCCCCGCTGCCCGCCGCTTCGCCGGCGGTGCCGTCGGTATAGGCGATCGCCGTCGTCCGGGCACCGGCCGCGGCCGTCGTGTCGAAGCCGACCTTGGACGCGCCGGCCGCGACCGCCGACGGGCGGCCGTTGGTCAGGGCAGCGGTGGTGGCCGTGGTCTTGGTCGGCAGCTGCTGCTGGCTGTCGAGGAGCGCGTCGATGCGGTTGCGCTCGCGCTCGAACGAGGCGAGGTACTCGCCCTGGAGGACGCGGCCGCGCGGCAGGCGGATGCGCAGCGGGTCGACCGGCTGGCGGTTGATGCGGATCTCGAAGTGGACGTGCGGCCCGGTCGACAGGCCGGTCGAGCCGACATAGCCGATGATC
>WGNW01000061.1 GCA_016124315.1 Alphaproteobacteria bacterium | reverse complement strand
CGTAAGCGCGACCATCGGCGTGGAGCAGAACAGGCCGATGTTGACGCCCGGCGTTGCGAAGCGGGAATTCTCGGCCGCCACCGCCAGGTCGCACGAGGCGACGAGCTGGCAGCCTGCCGCCGTGGCGACGCCGTGCACCCGGGCGATCGCCGGCTGGGGCAGCGCAACCACCGCCTGCATGAGCTGGGAACAGCTCTCGAAGGTCAGCCGGATGAAGTCGGGCTCGTTGTGGGCGCGCATCTCGCGCAGGTCGTGCCCGGCGCAGAACGCCGGCCCGGCCCCGGCGATCACGACCACACGCACGCCGTCGTCCTCGCCGATGGCGGTCAGCGCGTCGATCATCGCCGCCATCAGCTCCATGCTGAGGGCGTTGCGCGCCTGGGGGCGGTTGAGGGTCAGGGTGGTCACGCCTTCGGGCGTGTCGGTCCGCAGCAGCACGGGCTCGTCGGTCATCGCTGTCTCCTATCGCAAGGGCCGAAATGTCGCCCTGATATCCTCCACCACCGCTTCCGGTTCCTCGGCGGCGGCGAAATGCCCGCCCATGGGATGCTCCTTCCGGTAGCGGACGTCGAACTGCTTCTCCGCCTCGGCGGACAGGCTGCGGCCCACGTCGTGGGCCATGTAGGTAAGCCCGGTCGGCACCGGGACCAGCGGCCTCCCCGAATGGGAGGGCTGCCACGGGTCCTTGCCCGCCTCGGCGTAGAGCCGCGCCGAGGTCACGAAAGTATCGGTGAACCAGTAGATCGAGGTCGTGGTCAGCAGGAAGTCGCGGCTGAACGCCTGCTCCACGTCACCGTCGTTGGCGCTCCAGGCGCGGCGCCGCTCCACCAGCCAGGCCAGCAGTCCGACCGGCGAATCGTGCAGCGCGTAGGCCAGGGTCTGCGGGTCCAGCATGTGCACGGCGACGTGGCTGGCGATCCGGCGCTGGATGTCCAGATACTTCGCCCGCGTCTCCGCCGGCAGGTCGTCGGGCACCAGCTTGCCGGCGGTCACGTCCCACGGCCGCTGGTTGTTCCAGTAGTCGAGCCGGGGCGTGCTGGTGAGGTGGATGCCGATGACGCTGTCTGCGTACCTGTGGCCGAGCTGTGCCGTCGTCGTGGCACCCCAGTCGCCGCCTTGGGCGCCGTAGCGCTCGAAGCCCAGCACCTGGGTCATCAGCCGGTGGATGGGATCGGCCGCGCGCCACGCATTCATTCCCGCCCGCTTCAGCGGCGACGAAAAGCCGAAGCCGGGCATGGACATGACGATGACCTCGAACGCGTCCGCCGGGTCGCCGCCGAAGGCCGCCGGGTCGGCCAGCGGCCGGATCAGCTCGTGATAGTCCCAGAACGTCCACGGCCAGCCATGGGTCATCACCAGCGGGACCGGGTTCGGCCCCTTGCCGGGCTCGCGGATGAAGTGGAGGGGAACGCCGTCGACCTCGGTCCGGTAGTGGCTGAAGCCGTTGATGGCGGCCTCCTGCGCCCGCCAGTCGTAGCCGTTCAGCCAGTAGTCCACCAGGCGGCGCATGTAGTCGCCGTTGGCGCCGTAGCGCCAGTCGTCATTGGCCATGTCGTGGGGCCAGTTCGTGGCCCGGAGCCGGCGGTGCAGATCCTCGACGCGCGCCTGCGGCACGGCCACCTGGAATGGTTCGACGGTCATGAACTTCTCCCCCGTTGCTGCCCCGAGTGTAGGGAAGAACGGGACGAATGCCAGATGGCCTGTAAGCCGGGTTCTGTACCCGCGAGCGGGCGATGACCATTCCTCTAGGCGCGCCGTCGCCGACGCGCTCCAGCAACCTACCCGGGCGGCGCGGCGGAAATGCCGCGTGAGCCGCCCCTATTCGGTCTTGCTCCCGGTGGGGTTTACCATGCCGTTCCCGTTGCCGGGACCGCGGTGCGCTCTTACCGCACCCTTTCACCCTTGCCCGTCGCGAACGCCGGGCGGTTTGCTTTCTGTGGCACTTTCCCTGGGGTCGCCCCCGCCGGGCGTTACCCGGCACCGTATTTCCGTGGAGCCCGGACTTTCCTCCCCCTGCCGGTTACCCTGCAGGCGGCGGCCATCCGGCCATCTGGCGGGCCGAACATGGGACCGACCGCGCGCGCGGTCAAGAAGGCCTTGCATGGCCTTGGGCTTTTGCGGAAGATGGCCGCCCTTCCATGGACTCGGTGGTAATGATCAAAATCAGCCCTGCGAAATCGGTGGTTCTGGCCGCGATGGCTGCGTCGCTGCTGCTCGGCGGCTGCCAGACGCTCAACAAGCTCAACCCGTTCCGCGGGGGCGAGCACGCCAGCAAGGAACTGAAGCAGAAGGAAGAGGCCAAGAAGCACGACGACCGGCCGATCTACAAGCCGACCGGCGCCATTCCCCCCGACAGCGCCAACGCCAGGCGCAGCGATGAGGATCTGCACGCGGCGCCATAGCGCGCCGCCGTGCAAACCGCACCATCAGCTAAAAGCGCCGTACTTGCCTGCTGTCATTGCCGATGGCGCATTTGGGCGTCTCGCCGCTGCCGGACAGGCTGATCCTTCCGCCGTCCGCGACCGTCACGGCCTTGCCCTTGCAACCCTTGGAGACATCCTGGCAATACCGGCCGCTCGTGCCGGGCTCCAGTATCGTCACCCTGCAGCGGTTCTTGCCCTGATCCTTGCAGGCGAAGGCCTTGGACTTGCCTGCCGGAACGGTTGCCTTGCTCCCTGCGTCCCGCAGCTGGCACCGGCTCTCCGCGCCGTCGAACACCGCGACGTTGACCGAACGGCTCCAGCCATTGCTGACGGTCACACTGCTGGCGGCGAGCGCGGGAGAAGCGATCAGGGCGACTAAAGCTGCGAGCACTGTGCGTATAGCGGTTCGGGACATGGCCGTCCTCCTTCGCAGTGCATCGAACAGCGTCCGGCAAAGACGTCGCGCTGTCCATTACTCAGCACGTAATGGGCCGCCGTCTCTCCGATTCCTGCCGTCGCGACAGCGCTCTAGCAATGATCTCCCTTGGGCGGCGAGGCCGCCAGGTCGGCCTGCACCGCCACCTGCACCGCCGCGATCATCGTCCGGGTTTCCTTGTCGGCGCTGCCGTCGGCCTTCTTCGGCCGCCAGTGGCGCTGGAATGCCTTGAGGATCGCCCGGTAGACCGGCGAATCCTGGCCGTCGACCGGAATGCAGTAGCCGATCGCCCGCAGCGCGCTCTGCACCTCGCGCACGGTGCCCGCCACCGGCTCCACGTCGACCTGCCTGGGCCACAATCCGATGCCCTTTTCGGCCAGCCGCTGCCAGGGGAACAGCTCGCCCGGATCCTCCTTGCGCATCGGCGCGATGTCGGAATGGCCGAGCACCATTCGCTTGGGGAT
This sequence comes from Alphaproteobacteria bacterium, assembly GCA_016124315.1. Classification (GTDB taxonomy): domain Bacteria; phylum Pseudomonadota; class Alphaproteobacteria; order SMXS01; family SMXS01; genus RI-34. The sequence goes on along the minus strand of WGNW01000061.1, from coordinate 41,537 downwards.
CGGATGCCGGCCCAGGATCTCGAGCGCCAGGGATTCCAGCGCCGCGAGCTGCGCTTCGGGGAAGTCCCGGTAGCCGTTCTCATGCCCCGGATTGACCAGTTCGATACCGACGGAGCGTTGGTTCATGCCGATCTTGCCTTCCCAGCAGGACTGGCCGGCGTGCCAGGCGGTCTTGTCCTCGGTCACCAGGCAATGGACGGCGCCGTCCTCGTCGATCAGGTAGTGGGCGCTGACCTTGGCCTCCGGGTCGCACAGCCGCTCGATGGCCGCCGTGCAGGACTCCATGCCGGTGTAGTGCAGGATCAGCAGGTCGATGTCGAATCCGGGCGGACGGGCGGAGAAGTTCGGCGACTGCCGGTCGGTGATCATACGGTACTCCCCGTTAGGCGTTGGCGGCGCGCCCTGAGCGCTTCGCGGACCTGGATAATGGCGACACCGGACATGGTCATCAACCCGCCGATGGCCAGTTTCGCTGTCACCGGATCGTCGTGCAGCCAGATGCCGAAGAACACGCCCAGCATGGGAGGCGCGATCATGAACGGCACCAGGTAGGTCACCGGGTAGCGCTGCAGCAGGTAGAACATGCCGCCATGGCCGATGATCGAGGCGCCGATCCCGGTGTAGAGCACCAGCGCGGCGCCGTACCATCCCGCCGCCCGGGTGGCGGCGACCTGCCCGCCCTCGGTGAGGAACGACATGGCGAGCAGCGCCGGAAAGCTGACCGCGGCGATCCACGCCTGCATCTGCATGGGCTCGACGCCCCGGACGCCGCGCATCAGGATCACCGAGACGGCGAACGAGCAGGCGCCGGTGCAGACCACGACAAGCGCCAGCGGATCCTCGAACGCCACGGGATCGAAGCCCAGCACCATCACCCCGGCGAACGCGATGGCCATGCCGGCGAGCCGCCAGGCGCCGACCGTCTCGCCCAGGAAGAGCACCGCCAGCAGCACCATGAAGGGAATGTTGACCTGGATCGCGACGGCCACCGGCGCGACGTGCGCGGTGAGGGAATAGCCGACCAGGATCAGGCCGAAATGCAGCGCGCCGGAAGTGAGGCCGATGGCGACCACGCGGCCCATCTGGCCGCGCACCGGCCGCAGCCAGGGCGCCAGCAGCACCGCCACCACGAGGAAGCGCAGCCCGGCGAAGAACACGGGCGGGATGGCGTCCACCCCCCATTTCGTCACGACGACGTTGAAGCCCCAGATCAGCGTGACCACCAGCGCCAGGAGCAGGTGGCGCAGGCTCATCAGGCCCGCCCCCGATGCTGGCGGATCCGGTCGTAGGCGTCGTTGAGGGCGGCGACCTTGGCGTTGGCCAGGCCGACGAATTCCGCCGGCAGCCCCTGGGCGACGAGCGTGTCCGGATGGTGCTCGCGCACCAGGCGGCGGTAGCGGGCCTTGATCTCCTCGTCGGAGGCGGTGCGCGGGACGCCGAGAACCGCATAGGGATCGGCGTCGCCTTCGGCGACGTGGCCCGCCCGGATGCGCCGGTAGGCCGCCTCGTCGAAGCCGAAGATGGCGGCGAGCGTGTAGAGGAAGTCGTCCTCGGCCGGATGCAGGCCGCCATCGGCCTTGGCGATGTGGAACAGCGCGTCGAGCAGTTCCTCGAGCACACCGGGATCGTCCCGGAACAGGCGCGCCAGCTGGCGGGCATAGGGCTCGAACCCGGAGGCCTCGCGCTTGGCGCGGTCGAACACGCGCGAGACGTTCTGCAGTTCGCCCTCGGGAATTCGGAACACCTCGCGGAACGCCGTCACCTCGGCGAGGCTGACATGGCCGTCGGCCTTGGCCATCTTGGCGCCCAGCACGATCACGCCGATGGTGAAGGTGATGCTGCGGGTGCCGTCGGGGGACTCGTCATCCGGTTCCCGGCCGGACGCGTGGCCGGCCACGGCGCCGATCAGGGCGCCGATCGGTCCGCCCAGGGCGAGCCCAGCCGCCCCGCCGATGAGTGTCCTCCAGATGGTCATGACCGGCCTGTCCGTTCGGACGCCGTTACTACCACCGTTCCGCGTGACCGGCAGCCCCCGATTTTCGCGGACATGCTGCGGATGGCCGCCCGGCCCCGGCCGGAACGGCCGGCCAGCCGCCGGGTCCCGACCGCGGCGAGCGGAAAAGCGCTAGAGAATGCCCAGCTTGCCCATCAGCCCCTTCAGGACGTCCATGATCGGCTGCAGCGTCTGGGTGACGGCCGCCACCTGGGGCTGGATGCTCGGAACTGACATGGCCATCAGAAGGGCGATCGCGAGCACGATCGCCGAAAGCGTCATTACCTTGTACATGGACCCCCCGCCCTTGCCTGTCGCGGCCAGCGCCGTCCGCGCCTCATTCGCCGCCTGTTGTTGACCCCGCCGGGGCGGCGCTCCCCACCGACCCTCGCAGCGGCATCGAACTGTCCCGGCCTCACGGGAAGTTGATCCTCTGCAGCGCTAGATTGGCATCAACCGCCGGGCCGTGCAACTGGCACAGACGCTCAGGCGTTGCGCCGCGCCTCGGCGGCGGCGCTGTGGCCGGCGATCCGCCCGAACACGATGGCGTTGGCGATGGAGTTGCCGCCGCCGATGTAGCGCTCGCCCAGCACGCCGCCGGTGGTCTCGCCGCCGGCGAACAGGCCGCGCACCGGCCGGTCCCGCTCGTCCAGCACCTGCGCCGTCCGGTCGATGCGCACGCCGGTCGACGTCAGGCAGACTATGGCCGGCCTGATCTCCACCGCATAGAACGGGCCGGTGCGGATCGGCTTCATCTCGGCCGGGTCCTTGAAGAACATGGTGTCGGCGCCGGCGTCGGCGTCGGCGTTGTAGCGCTCGACCGTGGCGCCCAGGGACTGGGGACGGATGCCGCAGGTCACCGCCAGGTCGTCCAGCGAATCGGCCTTGACGACCTTGCCGGTCTTCACCTGGGCCTCCAGTTCGTCGGCGACCCAGTTGAGCGGCAGGGCGCCCGAGGCGAACGCGTCGGCATATTTCGGGATCGGCTTGGCGGTGCGCTTGGCCGCGTCGTCGAAGATGGCGAAGCACGAGCCGCCGGTCTGCGCCTTCACCACGCCCGACATCACCGCGTATTCCGCCGTCTCCTTGACGAAGCGGCGGCCCTCCCGGTTGACGTAGACCAGCCAGCCGGGCACGAACACCTCCAGCTCCTTGCGGAAATTGGGCGTGGTGAGCAGCAGGCCGCGGTTGTGACCGACGACGTCGGCGCCGGCCTGCTGGCCGAGGACGATGCCGTCGCCGACGCAGTGCCGGTTGCCGATGTACCAGGCCCAGTCGCCCATCGCGGCAGCTTCGGGATAATATTTGTGCAGGAAGTGCGGGTTGGCGCCGAAGCCGCCGGTGGTGAGCACCACGGCGCCCGCGTGCACGTTCTGGCCACCGGCGTGGACGCCGGTGACGCGGCCTGTCCCGGTGTCGGTGAGCAGCCACTGCACCCGCGTCTTCAACGCCACGTCGATGGGCCGCCTGCTGACCTCCCGGTCGAGCGCCGCGGCGATGGCGGCGCCGTTGCCGTGGGCGGCGTGGCCCCGCTCGATGCTCTCGACGCCCGAGGAATAGAGATCCTCCGGCCGGAACTCGACGCCCATGCCGATCAGCCATTCCAGGCCTTCGGCCGCGTGGTCGCACAGGGTGCGCGCCAGCGCGGCCTCCACCCGGTACTGGTTGAGGGTCATGTAGTACTCGAACATGGCGTCGGCGCTGTCGCCCTCGATGCCCTTTGCCCGCTGCACGCTGGTGCCGGCCGCGTAGTAGACGCCGCCGGACAGGGCGGTGGAACCGCCCAGCTTGTCGTCGGCCTCGAGCAGCAGCACCGAGCCGCCCGCGTCCGCCGCGCTGATCGCCGCCGACATGCCGGCACCGCCGCCGCCCACCACGATCACGTCGAAATCATGTTCCCGCGCCATCGTCCCTCTCCCCGCTCCGCCCGATCCTATCGGTGAATCTCGGCCCCCCGGCAGGCCCGATCATTGCGCCTCGTCAATTGTCGGGTGCACCTTCCTCGATCCACTGCCGCAGCAGCGCCATCTGGTCCTTGTCCAGCGGCGGGCCGCTGAACGGCATCCGCGCCCCCTTGCCGCCCACGTCCTTCTGGGTCCCCTCCAGCTTGTGGATCAGGTAGCTATCGTCGGGCTTGCCCGGTTCCACCCGCTTGAGGGGCGCCTCCTGGGACGCCGCGCCGACCAGGTTCGCGTAGGCGGCCTTCGGCACCAGCGACAGGCCGCCCGGCTCGCTGCCCGAAAGATGGCACATCACGCAGCGTTGCCTGAGGATCGGCACCACGTCGTGGCTGAAGCTCACCGGCGCGGCGGCGGCGCTTCCCGCCGCCGGCAGGACGAGGGCGAGCGCAATCAGGTGGGCTTTCATGTCGGTATCCTCCGGTCTGGCATCCTTCGGGACCCGCTGTCCCGGTGGTCATGATGTAGTGGGACGCGGCGCCGAATCCCGGTTCCGCGTGAGCGACAGGGACGGTTCGCGTGCGCCGCGGCACGCTTCCCCTTGCTTCCGCTTCCGGAACCTCCATGCTATAGGCGCCCCTTGAGCCGGTGATCGACCATCCCCGATGACGGCCAAACCAGATGTGACGCTCGTTATAGTTCAACCCCGTCCACGGAAGTCAATGCCCCGCCAGGTCGACCACGACGCCCGCCGCCAGGAAGTTTCGCTGATCGCCGCCAAGCTGATCGCCCAGGTCGGCGTGGAGCGCGTCACCGTGCGGGAGCTGGCGCGGGCGGCGGGCTACAGCACCGCCATCGTCAGCCACTACTTCGCCGACAAGCGCCAGCTGCTGCTGTTCACCTATCAGGCGGCAGCGCAGAGCGCGCAGGAGCGGGTAGACGCGGTCCTCGGCCGGTCGCCCGACGATCTGGAAGGCTGCCTGACCGCCCTGCTGCCCCTGGACGAGGAGCGGCGGCGGGAATGGCAGGTGTGGTTCGCGTTCTGGGGCATGGCCATCGGCGACGCGGAGTTCGCCGCCGAGCAGCGGCGGCGCATGGCCGGGAGCCGGCGGATGCTGGTACGGGTGCTGCGCGCCATGAGCGCCAGCGGCAAGCTGCCGCCGAACGGCGATTTCGACCCGGACCTCGCGGCGCGCCAGTTCCTGACGCTGATCAACGGCCTGGCCGTGCAGGTCGGTTTCGATCCGGACGACTGGCCGGCCGAGCGGCAGATGCTCATGCTGAAACGGACGATCGCCCAGACCTTGTCGACGCCGTAGCGCATCGGCATGGGGAGGGATCCGTTGCTCCGCTTGCTGCTCGTCGGCAACTACGGGCTCAATGTCGCCTATTGCTGCCGGTCCTGGGCGCATCCCATCGCCGCCGCCCCGCCAAGCGCCAGGATCTTTCTCGGCAGCTGGCGGGTCCACCACCCCTGCCCGCTGCCGTCGTTCGACGGCGGTTTTCCCGATGCGACGTCCGTAGACGCGGTAACTGCACTCTGTGACCGGCAACGGGTCGAGGTGGTGCTCGGCGTCGACGTCGGGGGAACCAAGCTGGCGAACGCGGTGCGGCGCAGACGGCCGGCCCTCGCCTATACCGCCGCCATGGACGATGAGCGGCTCGACGCCCTGAGCGACAAGGTGCGCTTCGCCGGCGCGCTGCGGCGCGACGGGCTGCCCGAGCCCGACACGGAGCCCGCCGAGGACGCCGACCGACTGGTGGCGCTCTGCGCCCGGCGGGGCTACCCGCTGGTGGTCAAACCGGCCGTCGGCGAGGGCGGCTTCGGGGCGACCATCCTGCGATGCGACGACGATATGCGCGCCTACGCGGCGCGGGCCCGCAGCACCTGGTGGCCGCTCGCCGTGCAGCGATTCCTGCCGGGCGCCGAATTCAGCGTGAGCGCGGTAGTGCACGCAGGCGAGGTGATGGGCATGAGCGTCCACCACTGGCTCGCCCCCGGCGTGCTGCGCTATGCGCCCCACCCGCAGGCCGAACAGATGGCCCGCCGGGCGATCGAACGCCTCGGCATCGATGGTCCGGTGAACTTCGACATGCGGGCCGACGATTCCGGGCGGCCTCATTTCATGGAATGCAACACCAGATATTGGGGCACCCTCAATCTGGCCGGCGCCGCCGGGGCCAATTTCGTCGAACTGGCCGCCCGGGCCGCGCTGGGCGAACGGATCCCGTTCCGGCCCCCACTCCAGGATTGCGTCCTGATGACGCTGGACGCGGCGGTGCGCCGCCTCCGCTTGCCGTCCGACTGGCTGTCGCTGTCTCCGCCGGCGCGGCAAGCCCTGCTGCAGGAAGCCGCGGACCTGGGCGCGCTGACGAGCCGGGCACAGGCAAGCCTCGGCCGCAGGCTGGGCCGCCGGAACCGGCGACGGCAGCCGGCCATCCTCCTGCGTCCGGCCGGCTAGAGCGGCCGCAGCACGTAGCGGGCGATCTTGCCGTCCCGGATCTCGAACCAGACCATGAAATCCTTCTCGGTGCCGTCCGGCCCGCGCACGTAGCCCAGGATGGCGCCCTTGTCGCCCTCGCAAGCCATGTCGCGCACCTTGTGCCGGATGCGGGCCTGGGCAAGCTGGCCGACCCGCGCACCCAGGAAGTCCTGCACCGCCCGCCGGCCGTGCAGCGCCGACGGCTCGCCGCGCTCGAACTCGTGGTGCGCCCAGACCTGCGCGTGCGACCATTCCACCTCCTCGTGCAGAGCCGAGGCGGCCTTCGCCATGTCGCCGGCGTCGATGCCGTCGTAATAGGTCGATTGCAGCAGCTCGTAGGCCAGTTGCTTGGCGGACATGCGCGCTCCTCCGGTTGTCAGCGGGATATCGCCACCTGGGCGGGGTTGATCAGCCCGTGCTTCGCCTTCTCGGCGGTCAGGGCGAAGGCCTCGGGCACCGCCTCGATGCCGTCCAGCACGCGGGTGATCACCGGCTTCAGGCGCACCTGGCCCGAGGCGACCAGGTGCACCGTGGCCTCGAACAGGCGGCGATCGAGCATCGACGGGAACAGGTAGCGGATGCTGCGCGGCCGGAAGCTGGCATAGGGCAGCACCGCCGCGTCGCCGTCGAAGGCGATCCCGACGACCCGGCCGTTGTCGCGGCACATCGCCGCCGCCTGGATCAGGGTGGCGTTGCCGGCGAGCCCCTGCTCGGGCGGGCCGCCCGCGGTCTCGAACACCACGTCGGCGCCGCGCCCGCCGGTGAGCGCGCGCACGGCATCGACCGGGTCCTGCTTCGTGGCGTTGACCGTGACGTCGGCACCCAGGTCGCGGGACAGGGCGAGCACCTCGTCCCGGCGGGCGACCGCCACGGTGAGCCCGGCGCCGGCCGCCCGCGCCACCTGCAGGCAGGCGAGGCCCATGGAGCCCTGGCCGATGACCACGGCGACCTCTCCCAGCCTGATCGCGGCCGCATCCACCGCGGCGGCAGCGTCGGTGAGCGGCTGGATCGCGGCGCCCTCGCTGTCGCTGACGTGATCGGGCAGCGGCGCCAGCAGGCTTTCGGGAAACACCCCGTACTCCGCCAGTGCGCCGGGATAGTCGAAGCCGACGATGCCCTCGGGATGGGAGCCGCGGGCGGCCACCCGCATGCCCGGCTTCAGGCTCTCGACGCCCTCGCCGGTCTCCACGACCTCGCCGGAGAACTCATGGCCGAACAGCTGCGCCGGCCCTCCGGCAAGCGCCTTCTCGACCAGGGCGAAGCCGTAGGTTCGCGCGCCGCCCAGCAGCAGGCACTCGGTGATGCTGGGCTGGACGGTGCGGATGCGGAGCTTCACCCAACCCGGCTTCGGCGCCGGCTCGGGCACCTCGTCGAGCCGCATGTCGCCGTAGCCATATGTGCGCCAAGCCTTCACGGGCGGCCCCTTACGCGATCTAAGAGAATCCTCTCTAAGGATAGCCGAGCATCGATTGTGCGTTTCCACAAGGGGTCGTCTTTGTTGTAAGTCTGCCAAATATCAGCCCTACACTTCTTAAGCAAATCTTTCTCATTTTGACTAAGTTTATCAGATTTTCCGCTTTCACCAAGATCCGCATACATCTCCAAAGACCCAAGTATATCACCACGAACTTCAACAAAAACCCGGACGGCGATATAACATTCTTCGCCCAACACAGCCCGAATCCTTGGCAATATCTCAAATAATCTTTTAAAATACTCTTCGTTTCTATTCATTCTTTCAATGTAATTTTTTAACGTATCAATATTCCCACTCTCATCTATAGAAACCCTTTGCATTGGGCTTCTAATCGACCGAAATACTTCTTCACCTTCATAGGCCAAAGACAATGCCTCTTCAGCCACTTCGCTCTCCCGTGTGGCAATACGTTGCACCTGCCACTTTTCGAAGGACTGTTTGGCAAGATACGCAGCTCCAACGATTGCCGCGGCGTTCAGAAGTGAAGCAATTGCGACCCAGTCAACACCACAAACCCACGCCATTTGTGCTACCCATTGAACACTTGCGGCTTCTTGAGATCGACCTCCTTGCGGGCCGCCGCCGCGTGAAGGCCGGGAATCTGCATGCCCGGGCCGCACTGGACGAACTCGATGGTCTTGCCGTCGGGATCGCGCATGATGCAGAACTTGGAGCCGGCGATCTGCCCTTCGTCGCCCGCGTAGACCGGCTCGGTGTGGAAGTCGTGGCCGGTGGCACGCAGCCGCTCGTAGACCTCCTCGATGTCGTCGACGGCGAAGCACAGATAGACGTAGCCGACGTCGTCCTGCCGCTGCTCCATGGGCCGGCGCGTCGGTTCGAACTCCAGCAGCTCGATGGCGAAATTGCCGATGGGCATCACCACGGTGCGGTGGATGTGGGGCGGCAGGCGCAGGTTGCGCTCGGCGCCCGGGCCGGAAACCTCGAGCGCGAACGCGGGCTCGAGGCCGAACACCTCCCGGTACCACTTCACCGACCGCTCCAGATTGCTGACGGTGATGCCCACGTGATGAAAGGTCGCTTGGATCTGCAAGGCGGCGTTCTCCCCATCGACTGTCGCGGGCGACAGAGTCGAAGCGCGCCGGGCGTCTTGTCAAGGATGGTGCGTGGTCCGCCCGGCCGAGCCGCGGCACTTTCCGCGGGGCTTCCCGCTTCGGATGCACTAGCATTTGCGTCGTAGCTAACTCGAAAGACTCGCCGATGCGCTGGAGCGCGGGACTCCGGACGATCGTACTGGCCGTCGGCCTGCTGGCGGCGGCGCCGGGAAGAGCCGAACCGGTCGCCGGCGTCCCACCATCGGGGGCGATGGACTTCACCGTCTCCCGCAAGGGCGACCAGATGGGCACCGCCAGCCTGACGTTCACCCGGCGCGACGGCCTGCTCGAGGTCAGGGCGGCCGTCGATCTGACGGTCCGGCTGCTGTTCGTCACCGTCTACCGGTACCACCACGAATCCACCGAAGTCTGGTCCGGCGATCATCTGGTCTCGCTGGACAGCCGGACCCGGGAAAACGGCAGGCGGTGGCAGGTCACGGCGCGCGCCGGCAAGGACGGCCAGCTCCGTGTCGACGCCGGCGGCACCACGCGCATTCTGCCGGACACGCTGCCGCCGACCAGCTACTGGCGGCCGAGCACGGTCCAGCATGCGCGCTGGCTGAACAGCCAGTTCGGCTCGCCCAGCGACGTCACCGTCACGCCCCTGGGGCAGGACAGCGTGGACGTCGCCGGCGGCATGGTGGACGCAGCCCACTACAAGGTGCGCGGCCGGGTCGCCGAGACCGGCAAGCCCATCGATCTGGACCTGTGGTACGCCGGCAACGGCGAACTGGTGCGCATCCGCTCCGTCGCCGACAGCGACGGTTCGCTGCTGGAATTCCACCGCATCCGCTGACGCTTCCTCCGCCATCGAGCGCGTCGCCGGTGGAGCGACGCGCGGAACCGCTTCGCCATCGGGTCGTTTACGGGCGGTTCCCCACTCGGCGTGGCCGTTCCGCCGACTGGGCCTGATCCCCCTCATGGACGGCAACGGGAGAAGTGAGATGAAGAAGCTTCTGATCTCGATCGCGACCGCCTCCGCCCTGGTGGCCGGCGCCGGCGCGGCGCTTGCCGGCACCACCACGACCACGACCACGTGGACCACGCAGGACGGCACGATCATCAAGAAGTACTCGACCACCGAGAACTACAGCTCGGCGGACGTGGACATGACCCCGAAGGTCGGCGTCGTCCTGCCCGACAACGTGGAGGTCCACGCCCTGCCGCAGGACATCCATGTGAGCCAGCCTGACATGTACAGCTACGCCATCGTCAACGGCCAGCCGGTCGTGGTGGAGCGCAGCAGCCGGCGGATCGTCCACATCTGGTAATCCGCTGCCAAATCTGGGAGAACGGGCGAGGATCCTTCCTCGCCCGTTTTCTTTTGCGCGCCGCGCCGGACTTCCTCGTGTCAATGCCAGGCCATCCGCCTATGGTGGTCGCCGCACCGACGATGGGAGAGGGAGCGGCCGCCCTGCATGACCGACACGCACGCTGATCGATGGCAGATCTGGATCGACCGGGGCGGGACGTTCACCGACATCGTCGCGCGCCGGCCGGACGGGCGCATCGTCACCCACAAGCTGCTCTCCGAGGCGCCGGGCCGCTACCGGGACGCCGCCGTGCAGGGCATCCGGGACCTGCTGGGCGCGGCGCCCGGCGAGCCGGTGCCGGCCAGCGCCGTCGCGGCGATCAAGATGGGTACCACGGTGGCGACGAACGCCCTGCTGGAACGGCGCGGCGCGCGCACTCTCTATGTCACCACGGCCGGCTTCGCCGATGCGCTGCGCATCGGCTACCAGAACCGGCCGCGGCTGTTCGACCTCGACGTCCGCCTGCCCGCGCCGCTCTACGAGCAAGTACTGGAGGTGGACGAGCGCGTGGCCGCCGACGGCGCCGTGCTGCGGCCGCTGGACCTGGAGGAGGCGCGCGCCGGCATGGCGGCGGCCCTCGAAGACGGCATCGCCAGCGTCGCCATCTGCCTGATGCACGCCTGGCGCTGGCCCGAGCACGAGCGGGCGCTCGCCGCCCTCGCCCGCGAGTTGGGCTTCACCCAGGTCTCCGCCAGCCACGAGGCGAGCCCGCTGATGAAGCTGGTCGGCCGCGGCGACACCACCGTGGCCGACGCCTACCTCTCGCCGGTGTTGCGCCGTTACGTCGACCAGGTGGAGGCCGAGGCCGGCGGCGCCCGCCTGCTGTTCATGCAGTCCAACGGCGGGCTGGCCGAGGCGCGGCGGTTCCAGGGCAAGGACGCCATCCTGTCCGGCCCGGCCGGCGGCGTGGTCGGCGCGGCGCGCACGGCGGCGCTGGCTGGCTTCGAGCGGATCATCGGCTTCGACATGGGCGGCACCTCCACCGACGTTTGCCATTTCGACGGCGTCTACGAACGGGTGACCGACAGCGTGGTGGCCGGCAGCCGCATCCGCGCGCCGATGATGTACATCCACACGGTGGCGGCGGGCGGCGGCTCGGTACTGCACTATGACGGCGAGCGGTTCCGCACCGGCCCGGAGTCGGCGGGCGCCGATCCCGGCCCGGCCTGCTACGGCCGGGACGGCCCGCTGACCGTGACCGACTGCAACGTACTGCTGGGAAGGATCCAGCCGTCGCGCTTTCCCCGCGTCTTCGGGCCCACCGGCGACCGGCCGCTGGACGCTGAAGCGGTGCGCGCCGGTTTCGCCGAACTGGCGGCTCGGGTGGGCGACCGGTCGCCGGAAGAGGCGGCGGAAGGCTTCCTCAAGGTGGCGGTCGAGACCATGGCGCGGGCGATCAAGCGCATCTCGCTGGAGCGCGGCCACGACGTTTCCCGCTACGCCCTGGTCAGCTTCGGCGGTGCGGGCGGCCAGCACGCCTGCCTGGTGGCCGACGCGCTGGGCATGACGACGGTGCTGATCCATCCGCTGGCGGGCGTGCTCTCGGCGCTGGGCATGGGGCTGGCGGAAGCCCGCGAGCTGCGCCAGGAGACGGTGGAGCGGCCGTTCTCGGCGGAGGCGCTGGACGGGCTGGAGCCAGTGTTCGAGCGGCTGGCGGACGAGGCGCTGCCCGCCGTCGCCGACCTGTCGGAGCGCACCGAGGCCCTGCGCCGTGTCCACCTGCGCTATGCCGGGACCGACACGGCGCTCGAAGTGCCGTTCGGCTCCATGGACAGCGTGATGGCGGCCTTCGAGGACGCGCACCGGCGGCGCTACGGTTTCGTCGAGAGCGGCAAGCCGCTGGTGATCGAATCGGTGACGCTGGAAGCCGTCGGCCACATGCCGCAGCCGGACCTCAGCCGGCCCGACGCGCTGGCGGCGGCGAAGGGGGCGCCCGGGGAGACGGTGCCTGTGTTCCTGGACGGCGGCTGGCGCGACACGCGGCTCGTCGATCGGGCCGCCCTGGCGCCCGGCGCGGCGCTCGACGGGCCCGCCATCGTCGCCGAGCCCCACGGCACCAATCTGGTGGCGCCGGGCTGGCGCGCCACCCTCACCGGGCGCGGCGACCTGCTGCTGGAGCGGACCAGCGCCGCTCCACGCCAGGCGGCCGGCGGCACGGCGGCCGACCCGGTCCAGCTCGAGATCTTCAACAACCTGTTCATGTCGATCGCCGAGCAGATGGGCGTGGTGATCGAGAATACGTCCCATTCGGTCAACATGAAGGAGCGGCTGGACTTCTCCTGCGCGCTGTTCGACCCGGAGGGCGGGCTGATCGCCAACGCGCCGCATATCCCGGTGCATCTGGGATCCATGGGCGAATCGGTGCGCACCGTCATCCGGAGCAATCCCGACGTGGCGCCGGGCGACGTGTTCGTCGCCAACGCGCCCTACAATGGCGGCACCCACCTGCCGGACATCACCGTCGTCACGCCGGTGTTCGTGGGCGGACGGCCGCTGTTCTATACCGCCACCCGCGGCCATCACGCCGACGTGGGCGGCATCACCCCCGGCTCGGTGCCGCCCGGCTCGACCAGCATCGAGCAGGAAGGCGTGCTGCTGGACAACGTCAGGCTGGTGGCCGGCGGACGTTTCCTGGAGGAGGACATCCGCGCCCGGCTGGGCGCCGGCGACTGGCCGGCCCGCAACCCGGACCAGAACGTCGCCGACCTGAAGGCGCAGGTCGCCGCCAACGAGAAGGGCGCCCGCGAACTGCTGCGCATGGTCGACCAGTTCGGGCTCGACGTGGTGCGCGCCTATATGGGCCACGTGCAGGACAATGCCGAGGAATCGGTGCGCCGGGTGATCGACCGGCTGAGGGACGGCCGCTTCGAACTGGAGATGGACTGCGGCGCGCGGATCGCCATCGCAGTGACGGTGGACCGCGAGGCACGGTCGGCGACGGTGGACTTCACCGGCACCAGTCCGCAGCAGCCGAACAATTTCAACGCGCCGCTCGCCATCACCCGCGCCGCAACCCTCTACGCGTTCCGCTGCCTGGTGCGCGACGACATTCCGCTCAACGAAGGCTGCCTCAAGCCCATCGACCTGCGGGTGCCCGAAGGCAGCCTGCTCAACCCGCGCTATCCGGCGGCGGTGGTGGCGGGCAACGTGGAGACGTCGCAATGCGTGGTCAACGCCCTGTTCGGCGCGCTCGGCGCGGCCGCCTCGGCACAGGGCACCATGAACAACCTGACCTTCGGCAACGCCCACCACCAGTACTATGAAACCCTGGCGGGCGGCATGGGGGCGGGGCCGGGCTTCGACGGGGCGAGCGCGGTGCAGACCCACATGACCAACTCCCGGCTCACCGACCCGGAGGTACTGGAGTTCCGCTATCCGGTGGTGGTCGAGGCGTTCCGGGTGCGCGGCGGCTCGGGCGGCGACGGAAGGTGGCGGGGCGGCGACGGTGTCGTCCGCCGGCTACGCTTCCGGGAGGAGATGACCGCCGGCATCCTGTCCAACAACCGCGCCCATGCACCGTTCGGCCTCGCGGGCGGCGGCTGCGGGCTGCCGGGCGTCAATCGGGTCGAGCGCGGGGACGGCTCGGCCGAAATCCTGCCGGCGAGCGCGCAGACGCAGGTCGGCCCCGGCGACGTCCTCGTCGTCGAAACGCCCGGCGGCGGTGGGTACGGGGAGCCGGCCTAGACGGCCTGAAGCTGGTCGGCGGCGGTGCGTCCGTCGCGCCCGGGCACCAGTTCGAAGGCGACCTTCTGGCCTTCGCGCAGGTCCCCCAGCCCCGCCCGTTCGACGGCGGTGATGTGAACGAAAACGTCCTTGCCGCCCGTGTCAGGGGCGATGAAGCCGTAGCCCTTGGTCTTGTTGAACCACTTGACGGTACCAGTAGCCATTGAAAGTCCTCAGCACACTCACGTTAGCCCTTGGCAGGCTCGACATGCCGAGCGTGCATTGGATGTCAATCGGACGACTCTGGACACATGCTCACCTGCATTATATGTGGTACCCGGCAATGCTTGCAAAAACAAGGAGTATTTGAAACCTGTTCTCAAAAGTGAGAGAGACCAACGCCTTGTCGGCGCAGTAATGATCAAGCATCACGCGTGCTGGTAACGCGGCGCCAGTGTTGGCGCCTTATCGTATTTCACCGAAGAACTACGTGAATACCTCGCCGGGGACGCTCCCGTCCACCGTCGGACGGCCCGTTGCAAGCGGCGCCGCGCCGGCGGCTGGGCGCCAGCGTCGCTGGATCGAACCGTCAATGTGATCAAGCGCTTGGCGCAGCCGCACGACCGTCCGGCGGGGTGTCGGGGGCGACGTCGCCGCAGCCCGTCTCAGTCCGGGTCATAGGCCAGGTTGGACGCCAGCCAGCGCTCGACGAAGGCGACGCTCTCACCCTTGCGCCTGGCATAGTCGGCCACCTGGTCGCGGCCGATCCTGCCGACGCCGAAATACTGCGCCTCGGGATGGGACAGGTAGTAGCCGGAAACGGAGGCGGTCGGCAGCATGGCCATGGACTCAGTGAGGCTGATCCCGGCCTTGTCGGTGGCATCGAGCAGGCGGAACAGCGCCGGCTTCTCCGTGTGGTCCGGGCAGGCCGGATAGCCCGGTGCCGGCCGGATGCCGCGGTAGCGCTCCTTGATGAGATCCTCGTTGGAGAAGGACTCGCCCGGGCTGTAGCCCCAGAATTCGGCGCGCACCCGCTGGTGCATGCGCTCGGCGAAGGCTTCGGCCAGACGGTCGGCGAGCGCCTTGAGCATGATGGCGTTATAGTCGTCGTGGCGGGCCTCGAACACCTTCAGGTGCGCGTCGATGCCGATGCCGGCGGTGATCGCGAAGCCGCCCAGCCAGTCGGCCACGCCCGACTCCTTCGGCGCGACGAAGTCGGCCAGACACATGTCGGACCGGCCGTCGCGCTTGGCCACCTGCTGGCGGAGGAAGTGCACGGTGCCCAGCACCTCCCGGCGTGGCTCGTCGGCATAGAGTTCCACGTCGTCGCCGACGGCGTTGGCGGGCCAGAAGCCGATCACCGCCCGCGCGGTCAGCCAGCGCTCGCCGACGATCCGCTGCAGCATGGCGCGGGCGTCGGCGAACAGTTGCGTAGCCGATTCGCCCACCACCGGATCCTCCAGGATGCGCGGATAGTTCCCCGCCAGTTCCCAGGTGCGGAAAAACGGCGTCCAGTCGATGTACTGGACCAGTTCCGCGAGGTCGTAGGCGTCGAAGACGCGGGTGCCCAGGAAGCTGGGCCGTTCCGGCCGGTGCGCCGTCCAGTCGGCGGGGTAGCGGTTGGCGCGGGCATCGTCGAGGCTGACCAGCCGGTCCTCCTTGCTGCTGCCGGCCCGCTTGTCGCGAATCTCCTGGTACTCGCCCGCCAGGGTCGCGACGAAGGTCTCGCGGTTGGTCTCGCTGATCAGCGTGCTGGCCACGCCCACCGCCCGCGACGCGTCGAGCACGTGCACCGTCGGTCCGTGGTAGTTGGGTGCGATCTTGACCGCCGTGTGGACGCGGGAGGTAGTGGCGCCGCCGATCAGCAGCGGCACCTCGAAGCCCTGGCGCGTCATCTCCCTCGCCACCTGGGACATCTCCTCCAGCGACGGGGTGATCAGGCCCGAAAGGCCGATGATATCGACCGCCTCGGCCTTCGCGGTGTCCAGGATCCGCGCCGCCGGCACCATCACGCCCAGGTCCAGCACCTCGAAGTTGTTGCACTGCAGGACGACGCCGACGATGTTCTTGCCGATGTCGTGCACGTCGCCCTTCACGGTGGCCAGCAGCACCTTGCCCTTGGCGCGGGCGCCCTCGTCCTTCTCGGCCTCGATGTAGGGCAGCAGGTAGGCGACCGCCTGCTTCATGACGCGGGCGGACTTCACCACCTGGGGCAGGAACATCTTGCCGGCGCCGAACAGGTCGCCGACCACGTTCATGCCGTCCATCAGCGGCCCCTCGATCACCTCCAGCGGACGGGACGCCTGCTGGCGCGCCTCCTCGGTGTCCTCCTCGATCCAGGCGTTGAGGCCGTTGACCAGGGCATGGGTCAGCCGCTGGTTGACCGGCGCCTCGCGCCAGGACAGGTCGGCCTCCTGCTTGCGGGCGCCGGCGCCCCTGAACTGCTCGGCGATTTCCAGCAGCCGGTCGGTGGCGTCGGGCCGGCGGTTGAGGATCACGTCCTCCACCCGCTCCCGCAGCTCCGTCGGGATCTCGTCGTAGACGTCGAGCTGGCCGGCGTTGACGATGCCCATGTCCATGCCCGCCGGGATGGCGTGGTAAAGGAACACGGAGTGCATCGCCCGGCGCACCGGCTCGTTGCCGCGGAACGAGAACGACACGTTGGACAGGCCGCCGGAGACGTGGGCATAGGGCAGGTTCTCGCGGATCAGCCGGGCCGCCTCGAAGAACTCGAGGCAGAAATTGTTGTGCTCCTCGATGCCCGTCGCCACCGCGAAGATGTTGGGATCGAAGATGACGTCCTCGGCCGGGAAGCCGACGATCTTCGTCAGCAGGTCGTAGGACCGCTTGCAGATGGCGAACTTGCGCTCGGCCGTCTCGGCCTGGCCCTTTTCGTCGAATGCCATGACCACGGTCGCGGCACCGTAGCGCCTGATCCTGCGCGCCTGCTCCAGGAACGGCGCCTCGCCTTCCTTGAGGCTGATGGAGTTGACGATGGCCTTGCCCTGCACGCATTTCAGGCCGGCCTCGATCACCGACCACTTGGAACTGTCGATCATGATCGGCACCCGCGAGATGTCGGGCTCGGAGGCGATCAGGTTGAGGAAGGTGACCATGGCCTGCTCGCTGTCGAGCATGCCCTCGTCCATGTTGACGTCGATGATCTGGGCGCCGTTCTCCACCTGCTGGCGGGCGACGGCCAGCGCCGCCTCGTAGTCGCCGGCGAGGATCAGCTTCTTGAAGGCGGCGGAGCCGGTGACGTTGGTCCGCTCGCCGATGTTGATGAATCCGGCGACGCTCATACGGCGGCGACGAAGGGTTCGAGGCCCGACAGGCGCAGCCGGTGGTCGAGTTCGGGCACCGGCCGCGGCGGCACGCCCTCCACCGCCTCGGCGATGGCCCGGATGTGCGCGGGCGTGGTGCCGCAGCAGCCGCCCACCACGTTGAGCAGGCCCGACTGGGCCCATTCCCGCAAATGGTCGCGCATCATCGCCGGCGTCTCGTCGTACTCGCCCATCTCGTTGGGCAGGCCGGCGTTGGGATAGGCGCTGACGCGGGTGTCGGCGACCCGTGAGAGGTCGGCGATGTGCTGGCGCATCTGCGCCGGCCCCAGCGCGCAGTTGAGGCCGATGCTGAACGGCTTGGCGTGGCGCAGGGCATACCAGAACGCCTCGGTGGTCTGGCCCGACAGGGTGCGGCCCGACGCGTCGGTGATGGTGCCGGAGATCATCACCGGCAGCCGCAGGTCCAGTTCGCCGAACACCTCGTCGACGGCGAACAGCGCCGCCTTGGCGTTGAGCGTGTCGAAGATGGTCTCCAGCAGGATCAGGTCGACGCCGCCCTCGATCAGCGCGCGGGTCGCCTCCGCGTAGGCGGCGCGCAGCTCGTCGAAGCTGACGTTGCGGAAGCCGGGCCGGTTGACGTCGGGCGACAGGCTCGCCGTGCGGTTGGTCGGGCCGATGGCGCCCGCCACCCAGCGCGGCCGGTCGGGCGTACGCGCGGTCCAGGCGTCGGCCGCCTCGCGGGCGAGACGCGCGCCCTCCCGGTTCATCTCGGCCGCCAGCGCCTCCATGCCGTAGTCGGCCTGGGCGATGGTGGTGGAGCTGAAGGTGTTGGTCTCGACGATGTCGGCGCCCGCCTCCAGATAGGCCTCGTGGATTTCCCGGATGATCCTGGGCTGTGTGAGGTTGATCAGGTCGTTGTTGCCCTTCACGTCCTTCGGCCAGTCCTTGAAGCGCTCGCCGCGATAGGCCTCCTCGTCCAGCCGGTAGCCCTGGATCATGGTGCCGAACGCGCCGTCGATGACGAGGATGCGCTCGCGCGCCGCCTTCTCCAGCGCCTCGAGACGCTCTTGCCTGTTCATTGTCCCGTCTCCTTAGGCCGCATGCCGAGCAGGTGGCAGATGCCCGCCGTCAGCTCCGCGCGGTTGAGGGTGTAGAAGTGGAATTCGTGCACGCCGGCGGCGATGAGCTGCCGGCACTGCTCGGCGACGATGGCGCTCGCCACCAGCCGCCGCGTCGCCGGATCCTCGTCGAGCCCGTGGAAGTGACGGCCCAGCCAGTCGGGCACCACGGCGCCGCAGCCGGCGCTGAACCGGGCGATCTGGGCGAAGTTGGTCACCGGCATGATGCCCGGCACGATGGGCACGGCGACGCCCGCCGCCCGCGCCTTGTCGCGGAAGCGCAGGAAGGCGGCGGGATCGAAGAAGTACTGGGTGATCACCCGGCTGGCGCCGGCGTCCACCTTGCGCTTCAGGTAGTCCAGGTCGAACTGGGGGCTGGGGGCGGCGGGATGCACGTCGGGATAGCCGGCGACCGAGATGTCGAAGTCGGCGATGCGCTTGAGGCCGGCCACCAGGTCGGCGGCATAGGCGTAGCCGCCCGGGAAGGGCTGGTAGCCGGCGGCGCCGTCGGGCGGGTCGCCGCGCAACGCCACCAGATGGCGCACGCCCTCGTCCCAGTAGCGCCGGGCGATGTCGTCGATCTCGCCGCGCGAGGCGCCGACGCAGGTGAGATGGGCGGCCGGCGTCAGCGACGTCTCGCGCAGGATGCGGATGACGGTGTTATGGGTGCGCTCGCGGGTGGTGCCGCCGGCGCCGTAGGTGACCGAGACGAAGTCGGGCGCCAGCGGCTCCAGCCGGGTGATGGCCTGCCACAGGGTCTCCTCCATCTTCTCGCTGCTGGGCGGGAAGAACTCGAACGACACGCTGAGCGGGCCCAGGTCCCAGTCGAGCAGCGAGAACGCCGTCGCCTGGTCGATGCTGGCCGCCAGATCGTTCATGCCCTCTCTCCCACGCGCTGCAGCGGCACCGCCCCGCGCTCCCGCCGGCCGGCAAGCCACAGGGTGACGGTGAGCTCGCCGCCGACCAGATGCCGCACCGCGACGTCGTCGAACCCCGCGGCGCGGCAGTAGCCGGCGAC
This sequence comes from Alphaproteobacteria bacterium, assembly GCA_016124315.1. Taxonomy (GTDB): domain Bacteria; phylum Pseudomonadota; class Alphaproteobacteria; order SMXS01; family SMXS01; genus RI-34. The sequence continues at coordinate 22,178 of WGNW01000061.1, read as the reverse complement.
CTCGTCGTCGCCGAAGCCGAGCCGCCGGTGGGCATGCTCGGTGCGCAGATATTCGAGCTGGTGCGGCGCGAAGTCGACGATCAGCAGCCGGCCGTCGGGCCGCACCACCCGCGCCGCCTCCTGGACGGCGGTGGACGGCTCCTCGGCGAAATGCAGCACCTGATGGATCACCGCCAGATCGACCTCGGCCGACGGCAGCCCCAGATGGTACATGTCGCCCAGCCGCACCTGGCAGTTCTGGATCTGCGCCAGGTCGAGGTTCGCCCGCGCCACCGCCAGCATCTCCCGGTTGGCGTCGATGCCGAGGCCCCGCTCGATCTGCGGCGACAGGATGCTGAGGATGCGGCCCGTGCCCGTGCCGATGTCCAGCAGCTTGCCGATGGGCCCGCCCCCCAGCAGCTCCAGGATGGCCTTTTCCACTTCGGCCTCGGGCATGTAGAGCGAGCGGATGGTGTCCCAGATGGCGGCGTTCTCGCTGAAATAGGCGGCCGCCGCCTCGGCGCGGGCCGCCTTGACCTGCTCGAGGCGCTCCATGTCGCGGGCCATCACCGGATCGTCGCCATCGATCAGGTCGGCGATGGCACGCACCAGCGTCCGACCCAGCGGCCGGTCCGCCACCCGGTAGAACGCCCAGGTGCCTTCGGAAAAGCGCTCGACGAGACCCGCTTCCGCCATCAGCTTCAGGTGCCGCGAGACGCGCGGCTGCGACTGGCCCAATATTTGCGTCAACTCCGACACCGTCAGTTCGTTGTATTCAAGCAGCGAAAGCAGCCGGAGCCGCGTCGGCTCGGCCGCCGCCTTGAGCGCTGCAAGCAAGTCTTCCATCCGTGCCGGCCACCCCCAGATATCCTCTACCCGTATGCATATATAAAGATATCTTTATGTTATCAACAACGTTCTTGCCGAGGGCGAAGCGTCCCTAAGCGCTGGCATGGCTGGAACCTGTTGGGATAAGGTGCCGTTTGGCCAATATCCTACCCTATCCTTCGTCTGCCGGAGAACGGCCCCCGTGGCAACGCCCCGCTTTCCCGACCGCATCGTCTTCCGTCTGTTCATTCCGATCGTCGCCCTCGGCGTGACGATGCTGGCCGGCTGCGCCACCGTTCCGACCGACCCGGCGGCCAAGGCCGAGTTCGAGCAATTGAACGATCCGCTCGAACCCACCAACCGCGCGATCTTCAGCTTCAACGACGCGCTGGACAAGGTGCTGATCAAGCCGATCGCGCAGCTCTACCATTTCATCCTGCCCGACTTCGTGGAGGAGCGGATCACCGTCTTCCTGCACAACCTCGACGAGCCGCTGACCTTCGTGAACGATCTGCTGCAGGGAGAACCGGACAGGGCGTCCACCACCTTCGGCCGCTTCCTGGCCAACAGCACCTTCGGCGTCGGCGGCCTGTTCGACGTGGCGACCGACGCCGGCATGCCCCGCCACACCGAGGATTTCGGCCAGACCTTCGCGGTCTGGGGCATCGGCGAGGGTCCGTATCTGGTATTGCCGGTGCTGGGACCCTCGAACGTGCGCGACGGGTTCGGGCTGCTGGGCGACACCTTCGGCGATCCCGTCACCATCGGCCTCAACCAGGCCAATGTGAGCGGGTTGGAACTGGGCCGTCTCCTGCTGACCGGCATCGACCTGCGCGCCCGCAACCTGGACACCGTCGAACAGCTTCGCCGCGAGTCCCTCGACTATTACGCGACGGTGCGCAGCGCCTATCGCCAGAACCGCCGCGCCGAGATCCGCAACGGCGCCCCGCCCGACGAGAACGGCAAGGGCGGCTTCGAGGACTACCAGGACTTCGACGACATGGACAAGTAGGCGGAGTTTCCGCCGCCGCTACGCCGCGAACTTCTTGTAGCGGATGCGGTGGGGCTGCTCGGCCTCGCTGCCGAGGCGGCGCTTGCGGTCGGCCTCATAGTCCTGGTAGTTGCCTTCGAACCACACCACCTGGCTGTCGCCCTCGTAGGCGATGATGTGAGTGCAGATGCGGTCGAGGAACCAGCGGTCGTGGCTGATGATGATGGCGCAGCCGGCGAACTCCTCGAGCGCCTCCTCCAGCGCCCGCAGCGTGTCCACGTCCAGATCGTTGGTGGGCTCGTCGAGCATCAGCAGGTTGGCGCCCTCCTTCAGCATCTTGGCGAGATGCACCCGGTTGCGCTCGCCGCCCGAAAGCACGCCCACCTTCTTCTGCTGGTCGGGCCCCTTGAAGTTGAAGGCGCCCACATAGGCGCGGCTCTGCACGTCCACCTTGCCCAGGTGCAGCACGTCGACGCCGCCGGAGATCTCCTCCCAGACGTTCTTGTTGGGATCGAGCGTGTCGCGCGACTGGTCCACATAGCCCAGCTTCACCGTCTCGCCTACCTTGAACGAGCCGGTGTCGGGCTGCTCCTGGCCGGTGATCATGCGGAACAGGGTGGTCTTGCCGGCGCCGTTGGGGCCGATCACGCCGACCACGGCGCCGGGCGGCATCAGGAAGCTGAGGTCGTCGATCAGCAGCCGGTCGCCATAGGCCTTGGAGATGCCCTTGGCCTCGATCACCACGTTGCCCAGGCGCGGCCCGGGCGGGATGACGATGCGGGCGGAGCCGGCCGACTGCCGCTCGTTGGCCTTCTCCAGCATCTGCTCGTAGGCCTTGAGGCGGGCCTTTGACTTGGCCTGGCGCGCCTTGGGCGACTGGCGCACCCAGTCCAGCTCCTCGGCCAGCGCCTTCTGGCGGGAAGCATCCTCGCGGCCTTCCTGCTCCAGCCGCTTCTGCTTCTGGACCAGCCAGTTGGAATAGTTGCCCTCGTAGGGGATGCCGCGGCCGCGGTCGAGCTCCAGGATCCAGCCGGTGACGTTGTCGAGGAAGTAGCGGTCATGGGTGACCATCAGCACGGTGCCGGCATAGTTGGCCAGGTAGTTCTCCAACCAGGCCACGCTCTCGGCGTCCAGATGGTTGGTCGGCTCGTCGAGCAGCAGCATGTCAGGCTTCTCCAGCAGCAGGCGCGCCAGCGCCACCCGGCGCCGCTCGCCGCCCGACAGCGTGCTCACGTCGGCGTCGCCCGGCGGGCAGCGCAGCGCGTCCATGGCGATCTCCACTTGGCGGTCCAGGCTCCAGCCGTCGACGGCGTCGATCTTCTCCTGCAGTTCGCCCATGCGCTCGTAGAGGGCGGCCATCTCCTCGTCGGACATCTCGTCGCCCAGCTTGCCGGTGACCTCATTGAACTCGTCCACCAGCGACTGCACCTTGTGGACGCCGTCCATGACGTTGCCGAACACGTCCTTGGCCGGGTCGAGGGTCGGCTCCTGCTCCAGGTAGCCGACCTGGATGCCGTCGGCGGCCCAGGCCTCGCCCTGATAGTCCTTGTCCTTGCCGGCCATGATCTTCAGCAGGGTGGACTTGCCGGCGCCGTTGACGCCCAGCACGCCGATCTTCGCGCCCGGCAGGAACTGCAGGGTGATGTCCTTGATGACCGTCCGCCCGCCCGGATAGGTCTTGGACAGGCCCTTCATCACATAGACATACTGGTAGGAAGCCACGGCGATACTCCTGTTGATCTGCTGGCCGGCTTTATAACGGCTTGGCGGCCCGTTCGTCGAGGGCGCCGGCGCGGCGGCCGGAAGGGCCGCGCCGCCCACAGATAGGCCGCCCGCCGCGCCGCATCAACACCCTGGGTGCCAGAGAATCGAAGGGCTCAGGCCTGAACGGATTCGGGCGGGTCGTCGCGCCGGTCCGGCACCGCCAGCCCCGGCGCTGCCGCGGCGTCGCAGACGCCGCCGGAGCGGCTGAGCGCCATCATCTGGCCCGGCAGCGGCGCGCCGCCCTCCAGGCGGTAGGCGCTGCGCTCGGCCGCCTCCAGCGACAGGCCGCAGGCCGCGGCGGCGCGCTCCAGGTAGGCCGGCGAATGGGCGAAGCGGGAATCGGCGCCCAGCAGGTAGTCGGCCAGTTCGGTCCGCTGGGCCGACAGCAGCAGCAGGCCGCCCGGCGCCAGCCGGGCCGCGCAGGCCCGCAGCAGCGGTTCGAGGTCGCCGAGATAGACCACCATGTCGACGGCGACGATCAGGTCGAAGAGCGGCCCCGGCGCGCGCAGGAAGGCCAGCGCCTCGGCCTCGGCCAGGTCGTCGTAGACGCCCTTGGCGCGCGCCTGCGCCAGCATGCCCGGCGACAGGTCGACACCCGCCAGCCAGCCGGCGACGCCGCGGAACGCCTCGCCCGACAGGCCGGTGCCGCAGCCCAGGTCGAGCACGCGGGCCACCGGGCCGCCGCCCAGCCGGTCGTAGAGCGCGCGCATGGCCTGGGGCGAGCGGTATTCCAGCCGGCCGACCAGCGACTCCTCGAAGCGGCCCGCATACTGGTCGAACAGGGTGCGCACATAGGCCTCGGGCAGGGATTCGGGCGCGGGGATGGCGCGGAGCTGGGCGAGACGGATGGTGGCGCCCATCACGTCGCCCGGGTCGGCGGCGAGACAGCGGCACCACGCCGCGACCGCCGCCGCGCTCTCGCCGGCCTCGGCCAGCAGGTCGCCCTCCATGTAGAGGGCTTCGGGCCATGCCGGCTCCAACTCGAGGGCGGCGCGCACCGCCTCGAGCGCGGCGCGCGAGTCGCCTTCCGCGCGCCACATCAACGCGAAGTCGAGCCGCCGCTGGGCGGCCGGATCACGGTAGTCCTTCATGGCGGGAGAAACCGACCCGGAAAAGCCGCGCGGAACATGAGGCCGGCGTCGCGAGAAATCAAGCGCGAGCCGCTTGCGTCCGGCGGAAATCTTCATATGATGACGATTAATGATGACGGATAGATCATGAGGACGATCATCGAGTTGGGTGAACGGGAGATCGCCGAGCTTGCGGCGCTGACCCAGCGGGAAGGCATTTCCCGCGCCGAAGCCGTGCGCCGGGCGGTCCGGGAGTACCTCACGCGCCACGGGGTCAGCGATCCGGACGCCGCCTTCGGCCTGTGGCGCGGGCGCAGCGAGGACGGCCTCGCCTATCAGGACCGCCTGCGCGGCGAGTGGTCCGAGTGAAGGCGGTCTTCGACACCAACATCCTGATCGACTTCCTGAACGGCATCGAACCCGCGCGCCGGGAACTGCGGCGCTTCGACTCGCGCCTCGTCAGCGTCATCACCTGGATAGAGGTGCTCGTCGGCGCCGCTCCCGGCGCGGACGACGCGGCAGTGCGCCGCTTCCTGGGCCGGTTCGAGATCGTGCCGCTGAGCGCGCCGGTGGCCGAGACCGCCGTCGACATCCGACGAGCCCACCGGATCCGGTTGTCCGACGCCGTCATCTGGGCGACCGCGCGCGTTCAGCAGGCGCTGCTGGTTACGCGCAACGTGCGGGATTTTCCGGTGGACGCACCTGAGGTCCGTATCCCCTATCGGCTCTAGGAGCAGCCGTTGAAACCGAGACAGGAGGAACCTATCTCCTGTATACAGACCTGTTTATACTGATCGAGCCATGCCCAGTCCCAAGCGAGACCACCTGGTCGAGACCGCCGCCGCCCTGTTCGACCGCGACGGCTTCCACGCCACCGGCATCGACACCATCCTGGCCGAAGCCGGCGTCGCCAAGATGACCCTCTACAATCATTTCCGCTCAAAGGACGACCTGATCGTCGCCGCCGTCGAACGCAACGGCGAGCGCTACGTCGCCTGGCTGCGCGATCGGATCGACGCCCTGGCCGAGGAGCCGGCCGACCGGCTGCTGGCGGTGTTCGACGCGCTGGAGGAATGGTTCGCGGGCGAGGCGTTCAACGGCTGCCTGTTCCTCAAGGCTGCCGCCGAATTCGGCGCCGTCTCCCATCCGGTGCACGCGGCGGCGGCCGCCCAGAAGCGGGCCGTCTTCGACCTGCTGCTGGAGACCGCCCAGGCGGCCCGGCTCAAGGAACCGCGCGGCGTGGCGCAGCAGATGCTCCTCCTCCACGAGGGAGCGATCGCCGTGGCTCACGAGTTCGGCGCGCCGATCGCAGCCCGTCAGGCGCGGCGCGCGGCGGCGGTGCTGATCGAGGAGGCCGCCTGAGAGTCCGCAGGTCCCAAGGGAGCAGATGCGAGCAGACCTGTACAAACTGTTGGACGATCGCCCGCTCGCAGAGGCCGCGATCAACGGCCTGAGCCTCGGACACCAACCCCGCTCCCGTCGAGTGCCGGCCGAAGGCCGGTGTATCGAGACGCGCACCGCCGTTCGTCCGTGCCTCGATACGATTTGGCGCAGGAGCGCCAAATCGCTCGGCATGAGCGGGCTTGAAGATGATCGGGGCCGAAGACGCAGAGAACCGGCCTGCGCCCCATGCGGACCGGGCCGTCCCTCTATCCCTATCCCTTGACGGGAGGGCGCTCCAGCGTGACGGCGTTCTTCTTGCTCTGCTCGCTGGCGTCGCGCAGCGGCTTGGCGGTGGAGAAGTCGTCGATCTCGCCGATGTGGGCGGCGACGTCCTCGGCGGTGATGCCGAGGCCGAAATTGACGCCCTGGGTCTCCACCATGGCGGCGCGCGAGACCGTGCCGGCGCCGGCGCTGAGGATGATGCCGGTCGGCGCGTCCTCGCTCACCAGGTACATCACGGCGGGCGACACCAGTTCCGGCGCATAGAGGGCGGCCCGCTCCTCGCCGATCATGCCCTCGGTCATCCGGGTCAGCGCGAAGGGCGAGATGGTGTTGACGCGGATGTTGTCGCGGGCGCCCTCCAGCTTGGCCACGTTCATGAAGCCGTAGAGACCGGCCTTGGCGGCGCCGTAGTTGGTCTGGCCGAAATTGCCGTAGAGGCCGGTCACCGAGGTGGTGACGACAATGCGGCCGTACTGCTGCTGGCGCATGATCGGCCAGACCGCCCGGCTGCAGATCACCGAGCCCATCAGGTGCACCTCGAGCACGGCGCGGAAGTCGCTCAACTCCATCTTGGCAAAGGTCTTGTCGCGCAGGATGCCGGCATTATTGACCAGGATATCGACCCGGCCCCAGCGGTCCATCACCCGCTGCATCATGCCGGCGACGCCGCCCTCGTCGGTGACGCTGCAGCCGTCGGACATGGCCTCGCCGCCGGCCTGCTGGATCTCGGCGACCACGGCCTCGGCCGCCGCGCTCGAGCCGCCGCTGCCGTCCACGGCGCCGCCCAGGTCGTTGACCACCACCTTCGCGCCCCGGCGCGCCAGTTCCAGCGCGTGGGCCCTGCCCAAACCACCGCCCGCGCCAGTGACGATCGCAACCCTGTCGTCGAACCTGATGGCCATGCCCGTTTCCTCCCGTCCGTCAAAACCGCGGCCATTGTTACCACAGGGTTCTCCAGGCGGAAGGAGAAAATCCGCCCCGGTCGCGCCGTGCACCGGCGCCGTGCGGCGGCGCGCGGCGCGGCGGTCTTGCACGGTGCCGGACGGCCCTGCATAACTGGCTACTCACACCGGGAGGACGCGATGCTGCTGTACGATTTCAAGATGGCTCCCAATGCGCGCCGGGTGCGCGTGTTCGCGGCGGAAAAGGGCCTCGACATTCCCATGCAGGAGGTGGACCTGGGCAACCGCGCCCAGCTCGGTGCCGACTATCTGGCAGTCAACCCCATGGGCGAGGTGCCGGCGCTGGTGCTGGACGACGGCACGGTGCTGACCGAGAGCACCGCCATCTGCCGCTACCTGGAGGAGGTCTATCCCGACCCGCCGCTGTGCGGTCGCAACCCGCTGGAACGCGCCCAGATGATGATGTGGGACCGCCGCGTCGAGCAGCACGGCTTCGCCGCAGTGGCCGAGGGCTTCCGCAACGGCAACCCGTTCTTCAAGGACCGCAGCGTCACCGGGACCACCGATTTCGCCCAGCTGCCGGAACTCGCCGAGCGCGGCAAGCAGCGCTTCGCCAACTTCCTCGAGCTGATGGAGCAGCGGCTGGGCGAGAGCGAGTTCGTCGGCGGCGACCGGTTCTCCATCGCCGACATCACGGCGCTGATCACCATCGATTTCGCCCGCACCATCAAGGGCGCCATCGGCGAGCACCAGCCCAACCTGAAGCGCTGGTACGGCGCGGTGAACGGCCGGCCCAGCGCCAAGGCCTGACGAGGCCGTCGCCGCCACGACACCGTCACAATATTTGAATCGGAGCGGCGCGCGGGTCGCGGTACTATCGTGCCGGTCGTCGGCTCCGTGGAGCCGGCCTTATTGTTGGAGGGTTGTCGTGCTCTACCATGCGTCGTTTCCCTCGCGCGACCCCGAGACGGCGGCGCGCGCCCTGGCCGAACTGTGGAACGGCCGCCACTTCCGGTTCCCCGTGTTCCCCGGCTCGTTCATCGCCCTGAAGGGCGACGACAAGGGCACGGCCGTCGAGTTCTACCCCGCCGGGCAGGTGCTTGTTCCCGGTGCCGACGAAGCAGACGTCGAGGTGCAGCACGCCCCGGCGGCGATCGAGACCCATCTCGCCATCGGTGTCGACATCACCGAGGAGGAGGTCCACGCCGTCGCCCACCGGGAAGGCTGGCAGGTGCGCACCTGCTGGCGGGGGGACCGGTTCTTCCGCGTCATCGAGTTCTGGATCGACAACCTGTTCATGTTCGAGATCCTCACGCCCGAGATGCAGGCGGAATACGCCCGCTTCGCCACCGTGGACAATTTCGCCGCCTTCGCCGCCCACGCCGATGCCGCCTGAGGCGCAAGCCCGGGCCGCGGACGTCGCCTGGCCGGAGAAGCGGCGGGAGTTCCACAACCACCATTTCGATTCGACCATGTGGAACGGCTTTCCGTTCCGCGACGACGACATCGTCGTCGCCACCTACGCCAAGTCGGGCACCACCTGGACCCAGCAGATCGTCGGCCAGCTCGTGTTCGACGGCGCCGAGGACGTCAACGTGGCCGAGCTGTCGCCCTGGCTCGACCTGCGGGTGCCGCCCCGCGAGGTGAAAGTCGCCGCGCTGGAGGCGCAGACCCACCGCCGTTTCCTGAAAACCCACCTGCCGGTGGACGCGCTGGTGTTCTCGCCCAGGGCCCGGTACCTCTACATCGGCCGCGACGGGCGCGACGTGGTGTGGAGCATGTACAACCACCACGCCAACGCCAACGACGCCTGGTACATGGCGCTCAACGACACGCCCGGCCGCGTCGGCCCGCCCATCGAGAAGCCGCCCGCCTCCACCCGGCAGTATTTCCTCGACTGGCTGGAGCGGGACGGCCATCCATTCTGGCCGTTCTGGGAGAACGTGCGCTCGTGGTGGGCGGTCCGCGACCTGCCCAACGTGCTGATGGTGCATTTCGACGACCTGAAGCGCGACATGCCAGGCGAAATCCGCCGGATAGCCGCGTTCCTCGACATCCCGGTCGACGAGGATCGCTTCCCGGCCATCGTCGAACATTGCGGCTTCGACTACATGAAGCGTCACGCCGCCATGTCGGCGCCGCTGGGCGGCGCGTTCTGGGACGGCGGCGCGGCCACCTTCATCAACAAGGGCACCAACGGCCGCTGGCGCGACGTGCTCACCCAGGACGACGTCGCCCGCTACGAGGCGCGTGCCGTCGCAGAGTTGGGCGAGGACTGCGCCCGCTGGCTGGCGGCGGGCGGCCGGGGCTGACTCAGGCCCAGCCGCCGGCGAACGGCATGACGTTGCCGGTGATGAAGTCGCTGCGGTCCGAGGCGTAGAACGCCACCAGGTCGGCCGCCTCCTCCGGCTTGGCCAGGCGGCCCAGCGGGATGTTCTTCACCATCTTGGCGTAGGCTTCCTTGTTGGCGAGCAGCTCGGGCGGGAAGTAGTCCGGGTTCTCCACGTAGTTGGAGGCGATGGCGTTGACCTGGATGTTGTGGCGGCCCAGCTCCTTGGCCAGCGACTTGACCAGCCCGTTGGCCCCGGCCCGCGCCGCGGCGTACATGGAATAGTTGGCCAGGCCGTTGAGCGCCGAGGCGGAGGTCAGGAACAGGATCTTGCCGGCCTTGCGTTCCTTCATGTGGGGCGCCACGGCGCCGGCCATGCGGAACGGGAAGACCACCAGCGCCTCGAGGGCGTCGCGGAAGTCCTGCGCATCGGCCTCGTCCACCGGCGCGCGGATCGCGGGGAACGCGTCGTTGCTCACCACCACGTCCAGATGGCCCAGCTGCCCGACGGCCGCCGACGCGATCGCCGCCGGCTCGGTCTCGGCGGTCGTGGCGATTTCCCGCCGCCCGCCGGCGAAGGATTCCGCGGCGGCGGGATCGGCGAAATGAGGATCATGGCAAACTACCGACGCGCCTTCCCGCACCAGCGCGCTGCAGATTTCCGGACCTGCCCAGTGGGTGGCGAAAGTGAGGAGTATCTTGCGGTCCTTGAGCAGCATGCCATCCCTTTCCGGCTGTCAAAACAGGCCGCACCGGTATGGCACCGCCGCCTCCCCCGCGTCCAGCCCAATCGGGCTCAGCGGGGCTTGGGCATCCGGGCCAGCAGCGCAGCCGCCTCCTTGAGGATCTGCTCCTGGAAATGACGCTGCAGTTCGGCCTTGGTCAGCCGGTGGCCGCACTCGGGGCATGCGGTGCCCACGATCTCCGCCATGGTGGGAGGCCGCGTCGGCGCCTTATAGGCGACGGCGCGGCACTCGGGACACGGAATGACGACTTCCTGCACGGACGACTCCTCGGCGTGGCCTCATGCTAGCATCTGGGATGAACCAAATTTTCGGTGGCGGCAAGATTTACCTCCTCGCGGCACCCTGCTGCCGCGCCTTCCGCCGCACTTCGCATGTGAGACGACCCGGATGACAGCTTTGACGACCGATCCGACAGCGCTCTGGGAGAGCACTCAGCGGCGGGCCCTGTTCCGCTACAGGCTCGGCGCCTCGCTGCTGCTGCTCCTCATGGCCGCCGTCTACGCCGCGACGCTGCACTGGCCCGTCGGCGGCTTCTGGGGCGGCCTGGCGCACAACGGCGCCGAGGCCGCCATGGTGGGCGGACTGGCCGACTGGTCCGCCGTCACCGCCCTGTTCCGCCATCCGCTCGGCATCCCCATCCCCCATACGGCGATCCTGCCGCGCAACAAGGACCGGATCGGCGAGGGGCTGGGCGGCTTCGTCGAGCGCCACTTCCTCGAGCCCGACACGGTCGCCGACAAGCTCCGCTCGGTGGACGTGGCCGGCCGGCTGGGACGCTGGATGAGCGATCCGGCCGTCGCCGACGCCATCGCCGGCCGCGCCCTGAAGGCGATCCCCCGGCTGATGGCGACCGTGGGCGACACCGAGGTGCGCGGCTTCTTCCAGCGGGCGCTGAGCCGCCAGATCGACGCCGTCAACCTGCCGGTCCTGCTGGGCAACATCCTCGCCCTGCTGCGCGACAGCGACCACCACCACCGACTGCTCGACCACACGCTGGTGCTCGCCCGGCGCTACCTGGAGGAGAACCAGGACACCATCTACGAGCAGGTGGAGGCGCAGAGCCGCTGGTGGATCCCGCGGACCGTCGACCGCGGGGTCGCGACCGCGCTGGTCACCGGCGTGGCCGGCTTCCTCGCCGACATGAGCGGCCGCGACCACAAGGTGCGCCGGCAGTTCGACGAGGCGGTCGAGCGGCTGATCGAGAACCTGCGCAGCCGTCCTGCCACCCAGGCCCAGGTGCGCGCCTTCATCGACGGCATCCTCGACAGCCCGCAGGCCCAGGCCTACCTGGCCAGTCTGTGGCGTCACCTGAGCGAGGCGATTGCCCAGGGCAGCGGGCCGGAGGCCGATCCCCTGCGCGCCACCATCGCCGACGGCGTCCGCTCCGTGGCGCGCGCCCTCAACGAATCCGCCGACATGCGCGGTCGCTTCAACCATTGGCTGGAAGAGGCGGTGCGCACCGGCATCGTGCCGTGGCGGCGCGAGATCGGCGGGTTCATCACCGAAGTGGTGCGCAGCTGGGACGCCGCGACGCTGACCGAGCGCGCGGAACTGGCCGTGGGCCGCGACCTGCAGTTCATCCGGGTGAACGGCACCATCGTCGGCGGGCTGGTGGGCTGCGGCCTCTACCTGCTGAGCGTGCTGGCCTCGTGAGACGGCTCAGAACCGGTATTCGCCGGAGATCGCCCAGGTGAACTGGTTGGGGCTGCCGCGGGTCTCCACCAGCGGGTTGTGGGCCGCGTCGGCGAGCAACCGGGCATAGGCCACGTAGGTGTCGAAGCGCCAGTGCCTCCATTTGGCGAAACGGACGCCGACGCGGACCGCGGCCTGCTCGAGGCCCGATTCGGCATCGAACACCGGCAGTCCGCTCGCCGCGCTCTGGGCGGGCGTCACCCCGAAATTGCGCTGCATGTAGTGGTCGCTGGCCCAGGTGACCTGGGCGCCGCCATGCAGCGCCCAGCCGCCGCCCAGGGGCAGCTCCGATCCCATGTAGAGATTGGCCACGAAGCCGTGGTGGCCGCCGGCCACGTCCTGCCCGAACTCGAGGCCGACGACGGCCCAGCCCGGCCGCCATTCGGCGAAGCCGCCCATTTCCAGGGAATCGCCCACGTTGCCAAGCCCGGCGAGGTCGGGCGAGGCGCGTTCGTAGCGGCCGAAGACGTACCGAGCCTGGACGCCCGTCACGAAGGTTTCGTTATGCACAACGAAGACCCTCAGACGGGTATTGTTGAGCGCGATCAGGTCCTTGTAGCGGAGCGCGAAGCGAGGAAGCACCCGCGCCTTGTAGGAATTGTCGCCCTCGTAGCGGGGCGCCACGCTGACGCCGACGCCCAGCTTGATCTGGAGGCCCTCGGTCACCTCCGCCCAGAAGTCGCCGACGTCGTCGAGCAGGTCCGACTGGCCGAAGTCGAGGCCCAAGAAGCGGTTGTTCGCATGGGCCGCCGGCGTGATCAGCAGGATCATCATGATGCCGGCGAGACCGGCGCCGGCGGCCCGAAGCAGCAATGTCACGGTGGCTAGATCCGCCCCAACAGCAACAGAACGATGACGATGACCAGGACGAGGCCCAGGCCGCCCGTTGGAGCATAACCCCAGCCGCGGCTGTACGGCCATGCCGGAAGAGCGCCGATCAGAAGAAGAATCAATATGATGAGTAGAATAGTGCCGAGCATCGTACCCTCCATGGCGGACCCAGCCGCATCAATTGTTGCAAGCCAGAAACGCCCGCCATGGCGGAATGGTTTCAGTTTGGCGGCGCCGCGGAGGTTGTCAGGTAGCGGCGCGGCGGCATGCCGGCGTATTCGCTCAGGTGACGTCCACGCCCATGCGGCGGAACAGCTTGTTCTCGGGCGAGCGGGGCTTGGCCGGCTCCAGCTCGGGATGCATCACCGCCTCGCCCTGCGGGAACTGGTGGTCGATGTGCCAGTCGAGCTTGAAGATGCGGCTGGCGATCTTCCAGGTGTCCTTGCGCCGCTCCCAGACGTCGAAGTAACGGCCGCCGAACACGTTGGTCTTGCCGTCGAAGCCGCGGCCGCCGGCGATGCCGTAGACCTCCGCGTAGGCCTTGTCCGGTCCGTCGAACTCGATCTGCGGCGCGGCGCACAGGTGGAAGGTCGTCTCGCCGCTGGCCTCGATCTCCATCAGCATGGGCTTGTAGTCCTTCCACACGCCGACGAAGAAGCCGAAATCCACATGGGCGTCGTCGTAGAACACCTCGTCCATCAGCGTCGGATCGAGCCATTCCTGGCCGCGCCCGTAGCGGGTGATCTGCTGCAGAATCTCGTCCCTGGACTTCAGCCGTTCCACTTCGGCGCGCAGCGCCTTTACCTCGGCTTCGAGATCGCTCACTCCCCGTCTCCCCAATAAGTCATCGGTGCAGGTAATGTAGACGGAGAGGACCCGCCGCCGCCAGCACGTTCCGCGCGGCGCGGCGGATCAGCGGATGAAAAACAGCGCCAGCACCAGGAGCGGCACCGGCACGCCCATCATCCAGAGCAAGGCTGGCTTCATCGAGGGCCTCCTGTGCGGTTCGCCTGGCGAACGAACCCCGGCGGGAGGCGGTTCCTGCTACAGCGGCTTGACGCTGGCGCCTTCGCGGATCTCCATGATCTCGAAGACGTTGCCGAAATAGTCGCGGCCGTAGGTCGCCGAGAAACCGACCCGCTTGCCGTCCGCGTCGGTGACCATCCGGTCGGGCGCCACGTGGAACTCAAGGCCGGCCTCGCGGAGCCGCTCGTAGACCTTCTGGATGTCCTTCACCTGCATGCCGAAATGGGTGTAGCCGTACTCGCTCACCGGCCGCTTCGGATCCTGCGGCGACGGCTCGGGGCTGGTGTACTGGAACACCTCGATGAAGCAGTTGGGCGCCCGGCACATGAACGACCTGCCGGCCGAATCCTTCAGGCCGACGATGTTGTCGATCCATTCGTTGCCCGGCTCCCAGCCGCCGATGTCGCCGCCCTCGAAGCCGAGGATGTCCACGTAGAACTGCCGCGCCAGTTCGATGTCCGGCACGGCGACCGCCACGTGGTGGATGCCCATGATCTCGTTCATTGTCCCGTCTCCATTCTGGGAACTCCCGCCGCCGGGCCGCTTCGCCGCGGCGAAAACTCGATGTGCAGTTCCTTCAGCGCCCGCAGCATGATGCTGGGGATGTGCCGGAAGTCGTTCCGGCCCGGCGCCAGCCGGATGTCGTCGATGCGGTCCAGCACCGCCTTGAAGCCCCAGTAGAGCTCGCGCCGAGCCAGCGGCGCGCCCAGGCAGTGGTGGACGCCCGAGCCGAAGGCCAGGTGGCTGCCGGCGTTCCGGCGGTCCAGGTCAAGCGCCGCCGGGCAGCCGAACTGCCGGTCGTCCCGGTTGGCGGCGGCGAACTTGATGTTGAGCACCGAGCCTTCCGGGATCTCGACGCCCTGGAGGACCACGGCCTTCGTGGCGATCCGGTAGAGCCCCTGCACCGGCGATTCGAGCCGCAGCACCTCCTCGATGAAGATCTTCAGGTACCGGTCGGGATCGGCGCGCAGCTTGTCGTACTGGTCCGGATTCTCGCACAGCAGCCAGATGCCGGCGGACAGCGCGTTTGTGGTGGTCTCGCTGCCGCCGACGAAGGTGTCGGCCATCATGTGGGCGTGCAGCTCGTTGTCGCTCAGCAGCCGGCCGTCGGGCTTGGGCGTGTTCACCAGGTCGCTGAGCAGGGTGCCGTCGGGCTCCTGGCGCAGGCGCTCGAAGATGCGCTGGAAATAGTGCTGCGCCTCGATCTCCTGCTCGATGCTCCAGTGCTCCTCCTCCTCGGTCTGCATCAGCCCGAGACGCTTCACCCAGGCGTCGGTCCAGGCCTTGATCTTCCAGATCTCCGAGCGGGGCACGCCCATCTGGTGGCCGATGACGATGAGCGGCAACGGCACCGCGAACGCCTTGACGAAGTCGCATTCGCCGTCGGCCATGAAGCCTTCCACCAGCTCGTAGGCGGTGCGCTCCACCAGCGGGTCGAGGTCGCGGATGCGGCCGGCCCGGAACGCCTTGTCGAACACGTCGCGGCTCTGTCCATGGCGGGGCTCGTCCTGCATGGA
Organism: Alphaproteobacteria bacterium; assembly: GCA_016124315.1. Classification (GTDB taxonomy): domain Bacteria; phylum Pseudomonadota; class Alphaproteobacteria; order SMXS01; family SMXS01; genus RI-34. The sequence continues at coordinate 6,838 of WGNW01000061.1, read as the reverse complement.
CAGGGTCGGCCCCGGCAGCCAGCCCTTCTCCTCGTAGAGCGCCGTCATGCGCGCCGCCCGTTCGCCGGCCACCGAATCCCGCACCCGCTCCAGGAAGCCGCCGCTGGCGAAGGTCTCGGGATCGGTGAGGATGCGGCGCAGGTCGTCATAGCGGGTGACGACGTAGAAGCCGCTCACCGGGTCCCGGTAGACCGGCTGCTCGTCCAGCAGGGTGGCGTAGGCGTCGTAGGGGCATTCCTGGACCTCCAGGTCCATGAAGGTCAGCGGTGCCCCTGTTTCAGCCGTGCTCATGGTTCTCCTCCTCGGAATGAGCCGCCCACCGCCATCCTAGCCGCTATTCGCCCACATACTCCATCAGGGTCTTGTGCATGTGGCGGATACGGCGCTCCTGGTGGCTGATCCACAGGCCTTCGAACGCCGACGAGTTCATCCCCTTCTGCACGTGGGGCAGGTTGACGGAATCCTGGTCGAGCACCAGGCCCAGCGACTTCTCGCCGTGCTTGAAGTGGTCATGGTCGGGCAGCGGCGGGCGCGGCTGGCCCTTCGGCACGACGTTATAGAACTGGACGTCGTAGTACATCTTGTTGGGGTCGCTCTCGTGCGGCCGCTGGCGGAAGAACAGCGCCCATTCCGCGAAGATGTTGAGGGTGATGTTGGGGAAGATGAAGTAGTGGTAGTCGTCGACGACCTGGTCGTCGTTCAGGTCGGAATAGTCGATCCCCAGCCGCTCCTGGTTCTCCCGCTTGAACGCGCTGATGGCGCGGCGCAGCTCGGGCACCCTGCCCTGCCACGGCTCATGGTCCATGCCGATGGAGCGCATGTAGTCGACGACGATCTCCGGCACCTCCTCCACCTCGCCGAGCCGCGGGCTGTGGGTCTGGTAAGGCACCAGGTAGCGGTTGTGCCGGTCGTAGAGGTCGATCTGCACGTTGACGTCGTCGTTGTTGTAGAGCAGCTCCGGATGGATGCACTGGACGTGGTAGACCTCGTTGAAGGCGTCGACCGAGGTCTTCCAGTTGCAGTCCCACTCCACCGTCATGTTCTGGGTCATGGCCATGCGGTCGAGGTGGTAGGCGTCGAGATGCTGCGGGATGATGCCCAGATAGTCCTCCAGCGGCCCGGCATCCGGGTCCAGGTTGAACCACACCCAACCGCCCCAGGTGTCGGTCTCCACCGCCTTCAGGCTCAGCCTGTCGCGCGGGCAACCCTGGGCGAAGTCCTCCTCGTCGGGCACGTTGATCAGGCGTCCGGTGAGGTCGTACTCCCAGAAATGGTAGGCGCACTGCAGCGTGCGGGCGTTGCCGCACTGGTCGAACTTGACCTGGTTACCGCGGTGGTTGCAGACATTGTAGAAGGTGCGCGCCACGCCGTCGTCGCCGCGCACGATCAGCAAGGATTCCGGGCCGATCTCGGTGGTGATGTAGTCGCCGGCCTCCGGGATTTCCTCCTCGCGGCAGCCGACCAGCCAGACCTTCGTCCACATCCGCTCCCATTCGCGCTGCATGAAGTCGCGCGAGGTGTAGCGCTCCTTGGGGATCAGCGCCGAACCCAGCTCGGGCTCTTCCGACTTCAGCGCCGGCGTCCAAACGTCCTCGGTGACCCTGACGACTGCGACCATCGATACTTCTCCCCGTTCGATTGCGGTCCGCTTCCTATATCACAATATAGTCTGAAGCAGCCTGACGGAAGAGTCAGCGGTCGGCGGATCAGCTCGGAATGTAGGGATGCGGCGCCAGCGTCTGGTCGTACAGCACCGCGACTGAGACCGCGATGATCAGCACCAGCAGCACGAAGCCGCCGAGCCAGAACGCCAGCATCCGGTTCTGCGGCCGACGTGCGGCCAGGAAGTCCCTCGCCATCACCGGCTGGTCGCCGCCGACGCGCATGCGCCGCGTTTGGTTGCGTTCCTCGCGGGCCTGCCAGCGATGGACCAGCAGGAGCGCCGCGGCGCCGAACATCATGCAGCCGGGAATCCACATGGTCAGCCCGCCGAACCGCTCGTCGCGCACCGGGTCGATGGCCCAGGGCCGGCCCAGGATGCCGTAGGCGTGGTAGATCGCCGTGGACTTCAGGCTGAGGTAGACGCCCAGCAGGATGTTGCCCATGGAAGCGGTCCAGAACATCACGAGCCTGGTGGCGAGGGAGGCGCCCGCCGGCTGCTCGCGCGGATCGAACAGCCGCCAGAAGAACAGCAGGCCGGTGATCATCAGCGTCAGGTGCCAGGTGTAGTGCACCGGCTCATTCAGGATCGCCCTGTCGTGATAGGACGGGATCATCCAAAACAGCGAGACGCCCACGAACAGGAGCGTCACCACCACTGGCTGGGTCAGGAAGCCGAAGAGGCCGCGCACGCCCCCGTTGTCGAGCACGGGCGAGACGACGGACCGGCGGATGCCTCGCGGCAGGCCGCGTGTCAGCATGGCCTGCGGCAGCGCCAGCATCACCAGCATCGGGCCGATGGTCCGCAGCAGCATGTGCTCGATCTGGTGCATGAAGAAGATGTGGTCGGCGAGCACCTCGACGGGCGACTGCAGGGCGATGAAGAACGCCACCAGGCCGCCGTAGAAGGCCACGTGCAACATCACCTTCCTGGCCTCGCCGCTGCCGCGGGCCTTTCGCAGGCCGGCGCCGTAGATCAGCCCCATCAGGAGAAGGCCGCCGGTGATCTCGGGCGAGATGTTCCAACTGCCCCAGCCGACCGGACCTTCGTGGTCGCCATGCGCCCAGGCGACGCCCGGCAGGAGCGCGAGGAAGACGGCGACGACGAGTCGCGCCGTCCGGCGTGCCGGCAGGAACCCGCCGTTTCGGCGAGCATGCGCCCCGGTCATGTACTCCCCCGTTCTTGTTGCCGCGTGGGGACGCAGATCACGATCGACCGCCGCGAGGGCGGCCGCGTCCGATCAGGAGTTTGGGCGCCTGGCGCGCCGGGTCAAGCCGCACAGGGCAGCCCTGCCCCGAACGCAGCGTCGCCTAGCCCCTCGACTCCACCAGCGCCGAGACGCCCGCGATCAGGCCGGCCAAGCCGCTGACGGGGAAGGCGCAGGCGATGGCCTCGACGATTTCGGCGTCGGTGGCGCCGGCGCGCTTGGCGCCGCCGATATGGACCGACACCAGCGGCTGGTAGTCGGCGGCGAGGACCGCCACCAGCAGCAGCTCGGCGAGCTTCGACTCCAACCGGTTGTGGTCGAGCGTGCCGGTGCGCAGCAGGTAGTAGGCGTCGGCCAGGTCCTGGCTCGCCTCCAGCAGCGCCGCGAAGTTGGGGTGCAAGTTGCCGCCCATGTAGGCGCGGAAATTGGCCTCCGCCTCGCCATCGGCCACGATGGCGGCGGCGGGCTTGTCGAGATGGCTGTCCGCCACCCCGAACACGTCGGCGACCGCCTCCAGCAGCAGCTGGGCGGCCCCGGCGCCGCGGGCGCTGGTCATGGTGATGACCCCGCCCATGCCCTGCTCCAGGGTCAGGCCCCGGACATGGCCGGTGCGAACCTGGAACCGCACCATGTCGGCAAAGCCCTTTGAAGCGGCGGCGCAGGCCACCGCCAGGCTCTTGAACCAGGCCGGCAGGGCGCCATCCTCGTCGACCACCTTGCGCAGGCGCTGGTAGCCGGCCACGGTGCGCGGCCCGTACTGGTTGAGCAGCGACGAGTACATCAGTTCCTGCACGTGTTCTCGCGATTTTCCGTCGGCCATGGTTCCCTCCCCTTTACCGCGTCGGCGCACCCTAGCGGGGATCGAAGGCCAGATGCAGGCGGCTCAGCCCCATGAAGAACACGCTGGGGAAATAGTCGTACCCGCCGGCCGCCTCGTCGACCCGGATGTTCCGGACCTGCGACAGCAGCCGCGAGAACGTGGTGTTGACCTCCATCCGGGCGAGCTGCGCGCCGAGGCAGGTATGGACGCCGGAACCGAAGGTCAGGTGCCGGGCGGCGTTGCGGCGGTCGAGATGCATCTCGTCGGCATCCTCGAAGATCGCCTCGTCCCGGTTCGCCGCGCCGATGCGCACATTGACGATGGCGCCCTTGGGAATGGCGACGCCCTCGATTTCGGTGTCCTTCGTGGCGGCACGATAAAGACCCTGGCTGGGCGAACGCAGCCGCAGCACCTCCTCGGTGAAGTTGATCAGCCGTTTTGGATCCTCCTGCAGTGCCTCGGCCAGATCGGGACGCTGCGCGAGGATCAGCACGCCGCTACCCAGGGTGAAGGTGGTCGTCTCGCCGCCCGCCACCAGGAACTGCTGGATGGCGGCCAGCAACTCGGCGGTGTCCATGGTCCGGTCCTCGCCGGGCACCGGCTCGTGGATCAGCTTGGTGATGCCGTCGTCCCGCGGCTCGCGGCGGCGCTTCTCGATCTCCTCGACGAAGAATCGCTGGAAGTCGAGCGTCAGCTCGGCGCACTCGATCTCGCGCTCGGGCGAGAGCATGCCGCTGAGCGGGTCCACATAGGCGTCGGTCCAGGTCCGGTAGGTGGGCACCAGGTCAAGGGGGATACCCAGGAAATCCGCCATCACCGCCACGGGCACGGGCACGGCGAATTCGGCCATGAAGTCGCCGCCGCCCTTGGTCACGAAGGGCGTCAGCAGGGAGTCGATGATGCGGTCGACGCTGGGCTGCAGCGCCGCGATGTGCTTCTGGGAGAACAGCCCCATCCACAGTTTTCGGTACTTGCCGTGGTCCGGCGGGTCGTTGGTCACCAGATGCGGCACCGACGGGTAGCCCGACGCGCGCAACTCGCGGATGCGATCGGCCACCGACTCGTTGACGATCACCGAGTCGCCGTTGACGCCGATGCTCGTGAACGTCTCGGTGTCGCGCAGCACCTTCCAGATGGTCTCATAGCGGGAGACCACGAAGCAGCGCATCTCGTCCGACCACATGACCGGCTGCTCGTGGCGCAGCAGCCGGTAGAAGTCGAACGGCTCGCGCTGGACCTTGGGATCGAGGAAGCTGTAATCGGCGATGCGTGCGTTCGGCATGATGACCGTCTCCTATGCCGCCAGGTAGCCGCCGTCGACCGGCAGCGTCGCCCCGGTGATGAAGGACGCCGCGTCCGAGGCGAGGAACAGCACGGCCTCGGCCACTTCCTCGGGCTCGCAGACCCGGTTCATGGGGTGCATGGCCGCGACCGCCTTCAGCGCCGCCTCGCGGTCGGGCTGGGCATCGATGAACCGTTCGGTCATCGGCGTCAGCACCGCGCCGGGCAGCACCGCGTTGCAGCGGATGCCGTTGCCCTGCTCGGCGCAGTAGAGCGCCACCGACCTGGTGAGGTTGAGGCCCGCCGCCTTGGACGCGCCATAGGCCGCCAGCGCCGAGGAGACGCGGTCGGCCTGGGGCGACGAGATGTTGACGATGGCGCCGCCCGAGCGCGACGTCTCCGAGATGGTGATCACCCCATAGCGGCAGCCCAGATACATGCCGTCGGCGTTGACCGCGAATGTGCGGCGCCAGTCCGCATAGGAGGTGTCGACGATGCTGCCCATGGGATTGATCCCGGCCGAGTTCACGACGATGTGCAAAGCGCCGAAATGCTCGGTCACCCACGCCATGTTCTCGCGCCAGTCGTCCTCGCTGGTGACGTCGTGTTCGAGGAAGTGGGCCTCGTCGCCGATCGACGACGCAACCGCCGCGCCCCTGGCGGCGTCGATGTCGGCCACCGCCACCCGTGCGCCCGCCGCGGCGAGCCGGCGGGCGACCGCCTCGCCCATGCCCGATGCGCCGCCGGTGACGAACGCCGCCTTTCCGTCCAGAACTCCCATCTGTCGCTCCTAGGATGCGCCGGTCATCTTCTTGTAGAGCCAGTGGCTGGTGTCGAGCCCCTGGTCGAAGGGGGCGCCCGCCGCCGTTGCGGGCGACGCCGGCTGGACGAAGGTCCAGCTGAAGGTGATGTGCATCTTGGCGATGCGCCAGGCGCCGTCGGCCTCCTTCACCACGTCGAAGAAATAGCGCGAGCCTTCCAGCGCGTCCCGGCTGGCGCCGGTCTCGGACTTGGGATCGGGCGCCGTGCCGGCGACGATGGCGCGCGCCTCGACCCGGCCCTTGTCACCGTCCACCGATACGTGGGCGCACTCCACGAAGTGGTAGCGCATGCTGAAGCCGGCGCCCATGTTGCACCACATGTCGCAGAATTCGTGCCCGCCGAGAGAGGCCGGGCCGAACGAGACCGTACTGTCGGCGGTGAACAGGTCCTTCATGGCCTCGAGGTCGAGCCAGTCGACCGCGAAGGCATAGCGGGACGTCACCAGATCCCGAACCTGCTCACGGGCGAGCAGGCCCGCCAGTTGCTTCTCGACGTTCATGTCGTCTCCCCAGTTTGGCGGCCTCGGCCGCAAGTCACAGCATGACGTTCGTCACGCAGCATTCGACGGGACGGCCCGTGGGTCAAGAGCGGCTCAGGCCGGCTCGGCGACCCGCTGGAACACCGGCGGCCACGGCCTGCCGATCTGTTCGGCGATGCGGGCGCCGCCATATTCGCCGGCGGACAAGAGGACCAGGTCGGAGAACCGCCAGCCGTCGCCGGCCCGGACCGCCCGCATCTCGTAGCGGCCGTAGCGGTGGCAGTCGGCCATCTGCGGATAGCCGGTGAAGCGCTGCCACGAATACATGTAGGCGTAGAACATCGCCGCGTCGGCCGACTCGAAGACGATCTCCACATTGCTGATGTAGTGGTTGCTCGACACGCTCTGGGACATGGCCTCGGCAAGGAAGTCGTGCAGCCCCTGCCGGTCGCGGGTGACCTTGTCCGGCTCGCGCCCGGCGAAGAAGTCGCAGACGCAGTCCTCGGTGAACAGCGCCGCCATGGCGGCGGCGTCGAAGCAGTCGGCGTAGCGGGTATACCGATACATGGT
>WGNW01000075.1 GCA_016124315.1 Alphaproteobacteria bacterium | reverse complement strand
GACTTGCATGTGTTAAGCATGCCGCCAGCGTTCGTTCTGAGCCAGGATCAAACTCTCAAGTTGAGATGATACGGTCCGGAGACCGGATCAGATCCTGCGCACATTACTTTCGACTATCGACCCGACCGAAGCCGGATCGAACTTGACGAGAGTTGAATTGTACGCGGCAGACCGCCGCCCACAATTCCCTTCTAACAAACCACAATGTCAAAGATCGCTTCACGTCCGCGTCGGCTTGGCGCCTTGTGTTTCCCGGCTTCCGCCTTGTTTCCGTCAGCGTGTCCGCCGCGTCGTGGAGGCGCTTTATATGGACCGCGGCCCACCCTGTCAAACATCATTTTTCAAAAAAATGACGTGCTCGGTGTTTTTGGCCGGGAGCGCCCTTCGACCCTGAGTCGAAGGTTAAAACTATACCAGAAAACAGCCGCTTCGCCCAACGCCGCCGTTCCGTCAGGCCGGAAGCCGGCCTCCCCTGGTCATCCTGTCCACCACCTCGACCGGCACCGGAGTGACCGCCATCCCCCGCTGGAAGCCCGGCCGCGCCTCCAGCTCCCGGAACCAGCGCTCCAGCGCCGGCATGCCGGCCAGCGGAATGCCGGCGAAGTCGTGGAACCAGATCCAGGTCCAGTTGGCGATGTCGGCCAGGGTGAAATCGTCGCCCGCCAGATAGGCGGACCGGGCGAGGCGCGACTCCAGGACGCCGTAGAGCCGGCGCGTCTCGGTGCGGTAGCGGTCGATGGCGTAGGGAATCGCTTCGGGCGCCGAATGCAGGAAGACATGGGCCTGCCCCTGCATCGGGCCGATTCCCGCCATCTGGAACATCAGCCACTGGATCGCGGTCGAGCGCCCCCGCCGGTCGGCGGGAATCAGCCGGCCCGTCTTCTCGGCCAAGTAGAGCAGGATGGCGCCCGATTCAAAGACCGGGAAGCCGCCTTCTTCCCGGTCGACGATCGCCGGGATGCGGCCGTTGGGGTTGATGCGGAGATACTCGGGCGCCTTCTGCTCCCCCTTCGACAGGTCGAGCCGGTGCAGCTCATAGGGCAGCCGCAGTTCCTCCAGCATGATGGAGGCCTTCCAGCCGTTGGGGGTCGATGCGCTGTAGAGGTCGATCATGGCTTTCCTTCCCGTCCGCCTGCGGAGTCGTCGCCCAGCTTAGGGGGCGGCGGCGGGCGGGGAAAAGCCGAACGGGCGTGCGCGCCCGCACGCCTTTCGTGCGACGGGCTTCGCCCGGCGGCGCGATCAGCCGGCGGTGATGTATTCCTTGAGGGCGCTCGCCTCGAGTTCGGTCTCGGCGATCCGTGCCTTCACGGCGTCGCCGATGCTGACGATGCCCAGAAGCACCCCGTCCTCGATCACCGGCACGTGCCGGATGCGCCGCCGGGTCATCATGCCCATCACTTCCTGCACCGTGTTGCTGCGCGTGCAGCTGTGGACCACGGAGGTCATGAACTCGCTGACCGGCCTGTCGAGCATCTCGCGTCCCGTTTCCGCGATGCCGCGGACAACGTCCCGTTCGGAAAAGATGCCCATGGTGCCATCGCCAACCACCAGGACGGCGCCGATGCGCTTGTTGTGAATGACATCGACGGCCTCCGCGACCGTCGCCGAGGGGGCCACGGTCACGACGTCGCGACCTTTGCCCTGAAGAACAGCTTCGACCTTCATCGCCGCATTCCCCGTTTGCTGCGTGGGAACCTATTGTGAACGCGATCCCGGGTCAGCGCAAGACGGTGGCGGGTCGTTAAGAGGGCGCAACATCGCCGTCCGCGGCGCCGCCGAACGCCGGGAAAATGGCTAGGTGATGGCCGTCCCGTGCCGATAAAATGATGGCGGATGAGACGACCAGGGGACATGACGCCTTGACCATGCCGGACCGTGCCGGAACCGCGCCATCCCCTTCCGTTCTCGGGCACTTGGCAGGCTGGCTGACCGTCGCGGCGCTGACCGTGCTGGTCCTTTCGCCGCTGGGCTACCGCGTCAGGCTGCTCGACGCCGGCTGGGCGATGGACGGCTTCGCGACCGGACTGGCGGCGGCGGCCCTGGCGGTGTTGGCCGGCGTCATCGGCGGAGCCGTTTCCCTGGCTTCGCCCGGGCGCAGGAGCGGCGCGGCGTCGTCTCTGATCTACGCCCTGGTCAGCGCGGCGGCCCTGGCGGGCGCCCTCTACCTGGTGGTGCTGCCCGGATGGGACGCGCCCCCGATCCACGACGTGACCACGGCGCCCGACGATCCGCCGCGCTTCGACGTGCTGCGCCAAGCTCACTATGCCGGCCTGCCCTACAACACCTACCGCCAGTACGACCAGCAGTCGGGGCACCGGGTATCGGCCGCCTACGCCGACCTGCGCACGCTGGTGTTCGACAGGTCGCTGCGCCAGGTCTTCGACGCCTCCCTCGGCGCGGCTCGCGCCCTCGGCTGGAAGGTCGCGGTGGCGGACCGGGCCAGGGGACATGTCGAGGCGGTCGACGCGGCGACAATATTCGGGTTCCGCGACGACATCGTCATCCGCATCAGGCTGAATCAATCGGGCTACACGGTTCTCGACATCCGCTCCGCCTCGCGTATTCCCGGAAGCGACTACGGACGCAATGCGGCCCGGATCCGGGCCTTCGCCAAGTCGCTGCAGGCCCATCTGCCGCCGATGTACCGCGGCCCCTGACGGGCGAGTTCCAGCGGGTATAGCGGCCGTTCCGGATCTTCCCGCCTTCCTGAAAGCGGAAAGATCATCGATTCGAGCGCGCCGCGATGATCGATTCGACCCTAGTAGAGCAGCTTTCCGCGTCCATGCGGACGCGGGCTGCACGAGATCATCCCGCTTTCAGATGGCATCATCTGAAAGCGGCCAGATGATCGATTCGAACCTGGTAGAGCAGCTTTCCGCGTCCATGCGGACGCGGGCTGCTCTACTATGGCCGCGGAATCACAGCGGGAGAGGACATGATGAAGATCGCGATCATGGGTTCGGGCGGCGTCGGCGGCTATTTCGGCGCCAAGATGGCACTCGCCGGCAACGAGGTCACCTTCGTCGCCAGGGGCGCGCACCTCGAGGCCATCAGGCGCAACGGCCTCCTCGTGCGCACCGACAGCGGCGAGATGGCGATCAATCCCGCCCACGTCACCGACGACCCGGCCACCATCGGGCCGGTGGACGTCGCTCTGTTCACCACCAAGCTCTACGACACCTACGACGCGGCCGAGGCGCTGCGGCCGGCGATCGGCCCGGACAGCTTCGTCGTCACCGTGCAGAACGGGGTGAGCGGCGCCGAGATGATCGGCGAGGTGCTCGGGCCGGACAAGGTGCTGCCCGGCTCCACCTACATCATCTCCCACCTGGAGGGGCCGGGGGTCATCCGGCACATGGGCCAGTTCCAGCGCATCGTCTTCGGCGAGACGGACGGGCGCATCAGCGCGCGGGCCAAGGCCTTCGAGACGCTCTGCGCCGATTCGGGAATCGACGTGAAGCTGAGCGACAAGGTGATGACCACCCTTTGGGAGAAGTTCATCCCGCTGACGGTGATGAGCGGCATGACCTCCGTCACGCGCCTGCCCATCGGACCGATCCTGGCCGACCCGGACCTGTCCGCCATGGTCGACGCCGCGGTGGAGGAAGCGGTGAACGTCGGCCGCGCGCGAGGCGTCGAGCTTCGCCCCGATACCGCCGACCGGGTGAAGGAGGGCGTCCGGTCGGCGCCCTACGACACCAAGGCATCGATGCTGGTCGACCTGGAGCGCGGCAAGAAGCTGGAACTGCCGTGGCTGAGCGCCGCAGTGGCGCGCTGGGGCGCGGAACTCGGCGTTCCCGCTCCGACCCACCGCTTCATCGCCACGGTTCTCAAGCTCCACGCCGCCGGCCACTGAACTCATCAATTACGCCGCCGGCGGCACCGAATTGCTGCCGCCGGCGGCGTTCCCGCTCCCTTAAAATGCGTGCCGTCGACCGGCCTACTTCAGATAGTCGAGATCCTTTTGCAGGCGCCGCGCGTCGAATGCGTTGGGATCCTTGGGCGGCTTGTGGCCATAGCCCATCACGATGTCCAGCGAGACGACGTGGCGCGATTCGTCGTAGTAGCGATGGTAGTCGCCGTAAGGGCCGGACGGCACCACGTCACCGCCGGTGGCGGGCAAGGCGCGCCCCTGCGTGTCGACGATGTAGAACCAGCCGTACCCGCTGTGGCGCGTCACCTCGGCGGCCCGCAGCAACGCATACTGGTAGACGTCCGACGGCTTCATGTCGGACGGGCCGCGGTATGTCACCACAAAGCGGGCGGGATCCGTGCGGCTTTCCGTGTAGCCCACCTCGCCCGGTCCCGAAGCGGGCATGTAGAGCGTGTCGGATGCGCAGGCGGCGACCAGCAGCCCGGCCGCCAGCATCGTCACGAATCGTCCCCGCATGCCTTGCCAATCCTTCGCTGTTTCGAGACGCGAACGCCGCAGGGCGGCGGACGGTTCCCGGCTACCATAGCCGTCGCCGCACAAAGCGGATGACCCGCCCCCCTGCTTTTCATTAGCATCGCCCCGTCGAAAAGGGGAAATCACCGATGCCGGACCGGGAAAACCGCTTCAAGCTGCGCCAGATCGCCCTCGTGGCCCGTGAACTGGCCCCCGTCGAGCGGGCCCTGGCCGCCGTCTTCGGCACCCGGGTCGCCTTTCGCGATCCTGCGGTGGGCAAATACGGCCTGGAGAACATCGTGATGCCGTTCGGCAACCAGTTCCTCGAGGTGGTGGCGCCGGTCCGCCCCGACACCACGGCCGGGCGCTATCTCGACCGTCGCGGGGGCGACGGCGGCTACATGGTGATCCTGCAATGCGCCGATCCCCGCGACCGCGACGCCCGGGTCGAGGCGCTGGGCATCCGGCGGGTCGGCACCATCGACTACGACGACTATGACGGGCTGCAGCTCCATCCGCGCGACACCGGCGGCAGCTTCCTGGAGATCGACTGGGCGCCCGGCTTCGACCGTGCAGATGGCGACTGGCACCCGGCCGGCCCGGACTGGCGCGCCGCGCGCCGCCCCGACAGCGTCGCCGGCATCGCCGCCGCCGAGATCCAGAGCCCCGAGCCGGCCGCGCTCGCCGCGCGCTGGGGCCGGCTGCTGGGCGGCGACGGCAGCCGTGACATCCGGCTCGAGCACGGCGCCATCCGCTTCGTCGACGCGGCGGACGGCCGCGGCGAGGGGCTCGGCGGCGTCGACCTTCTCGTGCCCGACCCGCGGCCGATTCTCGACCGGGCCGAGGCGCTGGGCCTGCCGGTTACCGGCAACCGGCTGCTGCTCGCCGGCATGCGCTTCACCCTGCTTTCGCCTTGATCCCGCAATAAGGACGCGTCTCATGTATCAGGAAATCGTCTACACCGTCGCCGCCCCGGTGGCGGAGATCCGCTTCAACCGGCCCGACCGGCTGAACGCGCTGACCCGGCGCATGCTGGCGGAGATGAAACACGCCGTCGCCCAGGCGGAACAGGACGAGTCGGTGGTGGGCATCGTGATTACCGGTGAAGGCCGCGGCTTCTGCGCCGGCATGGACATGCAGGCGCTCTCGGCGCTCGGCGCCTCGGGCGGCACCGCCAACCGGAAGGACGAGGACTACGGCCTCGACGCCCGGCCCGGCGATCCCGACATGGGCGAGGAATTCCTGCGGGGCCATTCCTACCTGATGGCGGTGCGCAAGCCGATCATCGCCGCGGTGAACGGTCCCTGCGCCGGGCTGGGTTTCGTGCTGGCCATGCTCTGCGACCTCCGCTTCATGGGCGAGGAGGCGGTGATGACGGCCTCGTTCTCCCAGCGCGGCCTGGTGGCCGAATACGGCGTGAGCTGGATCCTGCCCCGGATCATCGGCGTGCCGAAGACCCTCGACCTGCTCTGGACCTCGCGCAAGATCAGGGCCGACGAGGCGAAGGAGATGGGCCTCGCCGACAAGGTCTTCCCCGCCGCCGAGGTCGCGGCCGAGGCACGCGCCTATATCGAGGAGCTGGCGGCCAAGGCCGCGCCCTACTCGCTGATGATGATGAAGCGCCAGGTCTACCGGCACCTGGCCATGCCGCTGGGCGAGGCGGTCGAGGAGACGACCCGGTGGATCGCCGAGAGCACCGCGCGGGACGACTTCAAGGAAGGCGTCAACGCCTATCTGGAGCAGCGCCCGCCGCGGTTCGCCCGGGTCAAGGCCGACTGACCGCCCGGAAAACGAATAGCCGGCTCGTCGTGAAGTTCACGGCGAGCCCGGCCACCGAACCGGCGGCGACGCCCAGCAGCGGCACCAGGGGATGGGGCGGCGCCAGGGCGACCACCGCCGCGTACACCCCGTAGTTCACCAGCCCGCCCAGCACCATGAATGCCACGAACCGCGCCCATTGGCGGTGCGCGTCCGCGCGGTCGGCTTGGCGGAAGGTGTAGATGCGGTTGAGGAACCAGGTGACGCTGGCGGCCGCCAGGAACGAGCCGGCGCGCCCAAGGTAAGGCCCGGCGCCCAGTCCGTACATCAGCCCGTAGAGCACGCCCGAGTCGACGGCGAATCCCGCCGCGCCCACCACGGAGAAGCGGAGGAACTGGCCGGCGAGACCGTCGGCCCCCACCTTCTACTCCTCGCCCGGCCGCCGCGGCGCCTGGTGCGACAGGTAGGCGAGCCGTTTCACCTCGCGTCGCGCCGTGGTGACGGTGTCGAGGATCAGGCCCGAGGTGAGGCTGAGGAAGGCCAGCAGCATCAGGCCGGTGGCGAGGATCGCGGTGGGGAAGCGGGGCACCAGGCCGGTCCGCGTGAACTCGAGGATCACCGGCGTGCCGAACGCCAGCGACGCGGTGAACAGCAGCAGGAAGCCGAGGCCGAAGAAATCCTGCGGCCGCTCCTCCTTCACCAGGTGGGCGATGGTGCGCAGGATGCGCCAGCCATCCTTGAAGGTGCTCAGCTTGCTGACCGAGCCTTCCGGGCGCTCCTTGTACGGCGTGTCGACCTCGGCGATGGCCATGCGCAGCTCCAGGGCATGGACGTTGAGCTCCGTCTCGATCTCGAAACCGGCGGAGAGCGCGGGGAACGACTTGACGAAGCGCCGCGAGAACACCCGGTAGCCGGAAAGCATGTCGCGGAATCGGTTGCCGAAGATCATGCCGACGAGCCCCGTGAGCATCGCGTTGCCAAAGCGGTGGCCGAGGCGGTAGGCGGCGCGCGCGTCGGTGACGCGGGCGCCCACCACCATGTCGAGCCGGTCGTCGAGCAGCGTGTCGATGAGACGCGGCGCGCTGGCGGCATGATAGGTGTCGTCGCCGTCCACGAGGACGTAAATGTCGGCCTCGATGTCGCCGAACATCCGGCGCACCACGTTGCCCTTGCCCTGCAGCAGTTCGCGCCGCACCACCGCGCCGGCCTCCCGGGCGACGGCGGCGGTCTCGTCGGAGGAATTGTTGTCGTAGACGTAGACGGTGGCGGCGGGCAGCGCCTCGCGGAAATCCCGGACCACGCTGCCGATGGAGACCGCCTCGTTGTAGCAGGGCACCATCACCGCCACCTTCAGCGCCGGCGCCCCGGCCGGGGCGGTGCGGTTCATGGTTTCGGCGACTTGCTCCGTCATTCCGGTGTCGTCCCCCTGTCGTCGGGCCGGCAACGGAAGACCCGGATGGCGCGCCGACCTCCCTCCGGCCCTGCGGCCGGCTCCCGGGGGGCAGTCTAGCGCATGGCTCCAACGGCACAAGCCGCAGTCAACAAGTGCCATTCTTTCGGGCGGACCGCCTAATGCTTGATCTTCCCCGCATAAAGTGTGGCACAATGCGGGGGCTGGGGATGGCGGGGAACCGCCTGTTTTTCGTCCTCCTCCCGATGGCATGGAGCTTGCTTCGAAATTTATCGGAGCGTCCGGACGAAGTGGGCAGAGATTGAGTGACCGACGGAATCGCATGAACAAACCGACAGCCTTCGACGAAATGTCCCTCGGGGACGGATCCGTACGGTCGGTCTACAATCAGGTGGATAAATGGCTCAAGGATACTCCCCTCGAACGCATGGACCTGAAGCGGCGGGAGGCCGACACCATCTTCCGCCGGCTCGGCATCACCTTCTCGGTCTACACCGAGGGCGGCGACCCTGAGCGGCTGATCCCCTTCGACATCATTCCCCGGGTGTTCGGCGCCGAGGAGTGGAAGCGGCTTTCCGAGGGCGCCATCCAGCGGGTGAAGGCGATCAACGCCTTCATCCGGGACATCTATCACGACCAGGAGATTCTCCGCGCCGGCAAGGTGCCGGCCGACCAGGTGCTGCGCAACGAACAGTTCCGCCCGGAGATGCGGGGCCTCGAGGTGCCGCGGGACATCTACGCCCACATCGTCGGCATCGACATGGTCCGCACCGGCGAGAACGAGTTCTACGTGCTGGAGGACAACGCCCGCACGCCGTCGGGCGTTGCCTACATGCTGGAAAACCGGGAAGTCATGATGCGCCTGTTCCCGGAGCTGTTCGCCGGGCAGCGCATCGCCCCCGTGGACACCTACGCCACCGAGCTGCTGCGCACCCTCTCGAGCGTCGCGCCGCCCCATTGCCAGGACCCCACCATCGCGGTGCTGACGCCCGGCATCTACAACAGCGCCTTCTTCGAGCACGCATTCCTCGCCGAGGGCATGGGCGTGGAACTGGTCGAGGGCCAGGACCTGTTCGTCGAGGACAGCCGGGTGTTCATGCGCACGCCCGCCGGTCCCAAGCGGGTGGACGTGCTCTACCGCCGGCTCGACGACGACTTCCTCGACCCCCTCACCTTCCGCCCCGATTCGGCGCTCGGCGTGCCCGGCCTGTTCAGCGCCTACCGGGCCGGCAACGTCAACATCGCCAACGCCGTCGGCTCGGGCATCTCGGACGACAAGTCGATCTACATCTACATGCCCGAGATCATCCGTTTCTACCTGGGCGAGGAGCCGATCCTGAACAACGTGCCGACCTACAGCTGCCGCAAGCCCGACGACCTTAAATACGTGCTCGACCACCTGGATCAGCTGGTGGTCAAGGAGGTGCACGGCTCGGGCGGCTACGGCATGCTGATCGGCCCCACCTCCACGAAGGAGCAGCGCGACGAGTTCGCCAAGCGGATCAAGGCCACGCCCCATGTCTACATCGCCCAGCCCACCCTGGCGCTGAGCACCTGCCCCACCTACGTCGCCCAGGGCATCGCGCCCCGGCACGTCGACCTGCGGCCGTTCGTGCTCTCGGGCACCCAGGTCCGGCTGGTGCCCGGCGGCCTGACCCGCGTCGCGCTGCCGGAAGGCTCGCTGGTGGTGAATTCCAGCCAGGGCGGCGGCACCAAGGACACCTGGGTACTGGAAGGCTGAGACCGAGATCATGCTGAGCCGGACCGCAGACAGCCTCTACTGGATGGGCCGCTACATCGAGCGCGCCGAGAACAACGCCCGTATCCTGGACGTGGCGCACCGCATGTCGCTGCTGCCCTCGCTGACCGGCGAGCACCGCAGCGAGTGGCAGTCGGCGATCACCATCTCCGGCGGCGAGCAGCACTTCGCCGAGCATTACGGCACGCCCAACGAGACCAACGCCGTCTATTACATGACGCTCGACCGCGACAATTCGTCGAGCATCTACTCCTGCCTGCGCGCCGCGCGCGAGAACTGCCGGGCGATCCGCCACGCCGTGCCCACGGAAGTGTGGGAGGCGGTCAACACCACCTGGTTCGACATGCGCGACATGACGCAGAACCGGCTGCTGAGCCGCGGCGCCCAGCAGTTCTACGACTGGGTGAAGGAACGCTCGAGCCTGTTCCGCGGCGTGACCGTTGGCACCATGCTGCAGGACGAATCGTTCCACTTCGCCCGGCTGGGCACCTTCCTGGAGCGCGGCGACAACACCGCCCGCATCCTGGACGTAAAGTTCCACATCCTGCTGCCCCAGGGCGAGCAGATCGGCGGCTCGCTGGACTACTACCAATGGACCGCCCTGCTCCGCTCGGTCTCGGCGCTGCGCAACTACCGCCGGGTGTTCGGCTCGGAGGTGGTGCCGTCGCTGGTGGCGACGCTGCTGATCCTGGTGGACGCCATGCCGCGGTCGCTGCACCACTGCCAGGGCGAGATCGTCGCCCATCTCGACGCGCTGGGCGCCGCCTACGGCAAGCGCCACGAGTGCCACCGTCTGGCCGGCGAAACCCATGCGCGGCTGCGATTCGGCAAGATCGAGCACATCTTCAATGTCGGCCTGCACGAGTACCTGACCGACTATGTGGAGCGCAACGCCCAGCTCGGCCTCGAGATCGCCGACAACTTCCTGCTGACCCGGTAGACCATGGACCTGCACGTCGAGCACACCACCGAATACCGCTACACGGTCCCCACCCGCCACTCGATCCAGTACGTGCGGCTGACCCCGCCGTCCAACGACGCGCAGACCGTGCGCTACTGGACCATCGACGCGCCGGCCCCGCTGAGCCGCTGGGTCGACGGCTTCGGCAACATCGTCCAGACCCTGGTGGTGAACGGCGAGCACGATTCGCTGCGGCTCACGGTGCACGGCGCGGTGACCACCCACGACACCAGCGGCATCCTGGCCGCCGACGACCATCCCCAGGCGTCGCTGTTCCTGCTGCAGCCGACGGCGCTGACCAAGCCGGACAAGGCCCTCGCCAAATTCGTCGACTCGGTCGGCCGCCCCGATCCCGAGGCGCCCATTCCCTATCTCCACGATCTGATGGGCGCCCTGCGCGAGCGGGTGGACTACGTGCCCGGCGAGACCGACGTGCACACCACGGCGGCCGAAGCCTTCGAGGCGGGCGCCGGCGTGTGCCAGGATCACGCCCACCTGTTCGCCTGCTGCGCCCGGCTGGCCGGACTGCCGACCCGCTACGTGAGCGGCTATCTCTGCACCCCCGCCGGCGACCGCGAGGAGGACGCCAGCCACGCCTGGGCCGAGACCCTGGTGCCGGACCTGGGCTGGGTGGGCTTCGATCCCGCCAACGGCATCTGTCCCGACGACCGCTACATCCGGATCGCCTTCGGGCGCGACTACCGGGACGCGGCGCCGGTGCGCGGCATCCGCAGCGGCGGCGGCGAGGAGGCTTTGGCCGTCAGGGTCTCCGTGAAGCCGGCGGAGCAGACCCAGGCGCAATCCTGATGCCATCCCACAGGGCCGATTGCGCAGTGCAGCATCCAACGCCATAATTCCGCCGAAACTGGTCACCAGAGGAGCGCGCCCGTGACCTATTGCGTCGGCATGCTGATGTCGTCCGGCCTGGTCATGCTTTCGGATTCCCGCACCAACGCGGGCATGGACCACATATCGACCTTCCGCAAGATGCATGTCTGGGAGGTGCCGGGAGAGCGCGCGCTCATCCTGATGACGGCGGGCAACCTGTCGATCAGCCAGACGGTGGTGAACCTGCTGAAGGAGCCGATCGCCGAGGGCGGCGAGGATACCGAAACCATCCTCAACGCCCGCTCCATGTTCCGCGTCGCCCAGCTGGTGGGCGAGGCAGTGGGCCATGCCCGCGATCTCTACGGCGAGGCACTGGAGGCCCAGGCCAACGGGTTCAACGTGTCGCTGATCCTGGGCGGCCAGATCAGGGGCCGCGGGCTGCGGCTGTTCCAGATCTACTCCGCCGGCAATTTCATCGAGGCGTCGGTGGAGACGCCGTTCTTCCAGATCGGCGAGACCAAGTACGGCAAGCCGATCCTCGACCGGGTGCTGAGCTACAACACGACGCTGACCGGCGCGGTGAAGCTGGGCCTGATCTCCATGGACTCGACGCTGCGCTCCAACACCTCGGTGGGCGCGCCGCTCAACCTGGTGGTCTACGAGCGCGACAGCCTGCAGCTGACGCTCAACCACGCCATCCAGGAGGACGACCCCTACTTCAACACCATCCGGCACATGTGGTCGGATGCGCTGGCCAACGCCTACATGGACCTGCCCGAGCCGGACTGGCGCCAGACGGCGCTCGACGTCTGACCGCCGGCCCTTCCCGGCCGAGCACAAGGCCAGACGGAAGCGGGCCGGATCCGCCGGATCCGGCCCACCCTGTTGGCGCTTTCCGCGAAGATCAGTTGGCCATGCCGGAGGTGAGCGAGTTGACCGCGCGGTTGCCGATCGCCGAAGCGCCGATGCTGTTGCCCTGCACGGTGAAGCTGCTGTTGACGCTGGTGGCACTGATCGTCGTGCCCACCCCGCCGATGCCGATGGCAGCGCCATCGACGGAAGCGCTGACCGACGTGCCACTGTTGTCCTGCAGGTTGGTCAGCGCCGCCGACGGATGGGCGTAGGTGCCGGTGTTGAGCGCCAGCGTGTTGGTTGCGTCGTTGCCGACCGCCGAGGCGTTGACCTGGTTCCCGTTCACGTTCAGCGCGCTGGTGTTGACGCCCGTGGTCGCCTCCAGGCCGTCGATGCCGATTCCCGTCTGGGTCACGCTCGCGGAAATCAGGCTGCCGCCCGTCACCTGGTCGTTCAGCACGGCGTAGTCCGCGCCACTGACGCTGGTGGACTCGAACAGGCCGCCGCCGTTGAGCACGGCGCCGGCGCCGTCGCTTTCCTGCAGGCTGGCCGCGGCGGTGGTGCTCAGGCTGTTGGTCGCCTGATTGCCCGACGCCAGCGCCTGCACCGCGTTGCCGTCCACCGTCAGGCTGCTGTCGATGGCGCCTTCGTCCAGATTGCCGGAGGCGATCACCACATCGTTCACGCTCGACTGCACCAGCGCGGAGGCGAACTGTCCGTTGGCGATGACCGCCGTCGTGTCGCTGGACGAGCCGGCATCGAGGGTCAGTGTGTTGTTCGCTACGAAAGCCCGCGCCTCGGCCTGCACGACATTGTTGTTCACGGCGGCCGAATCGTTGTTGTAGTCCTCGGCGCCGCCGGCGGCGATGTCGATGCCGTCGATCGTGGAGGTGAACTGGACTTCACCGCCCCCCTGCAGGTTGAGCACGTTGAAGCCGCCATTGACCATGGTTGGATCGATCCCGTTGCTCGAGATGGTCGGCGACTGGAACGTCTTGCCGCTGATGTCGGCCCCGGCCTTCGCCGCCAGGGTGTTGGTCACCGTGCCGCCGATGGCCGAAGCCAGGAACTGGTTGTTCGAGGCCGAGGCCGCCATGCTCAGCGTCGAGCGCTGGTCATCGACGATGCCCGCCACCGCCGAGTCCAGGATGGTGGCGTTGACCTGGCTGCCCACCGCGACCGACTGGACCGATGCGACCGACGCGCCGGGCTGGGCGTCGAGGCCCTTGGAGGCGATGTTGGCAGACGCGGTCATGTTGAGCGTGTTGCTGGCGCTCTGGTCCACGGCCTGCGCCAGGACCAGGTTGTCGTCGGCGCTCACCGATCCCGAATCGAACAGTCCGTTGGAATAGACGCCGATGTTCGCATCGTTCACGTTGGCGATCACACGGTCCGGCGAGGCGAGAATCTCGCCTCCATTCCCCTGCCGGTTGAGCACCGCCAACGCGCCGTCGCTGTCG
The DNA here is from genome assembly GCA_016124315.1 of Alphaproteobacteria bacterium. Classification (GTDB taxonomy): domain Bacteria; phylum Pseudomonadota; class Alphaproteobacteria; order SMXS01; family SMXS01; genus RI-34. The sequence continues at coordinate 9,939 of WGNW01000075.1, read as the reverse complement.
AGTACGTCGCCGCCAAGACCGGACGTCCAACTGGTCGAGTTCAGGCCGTTGCGCATGGTCAGGTTGGTGCCCGAGGCGTCGAGCTCGTTGCTGGCGCGGTTGGCGGAGGCCAGAGCAGCCACGGCGTTGCCGTTGGCGGTGAACGCACTGTCCGTCACCGACTCGCCGACATCGGCCAGAGCGGAGATCTCGGCGCCGTCGACGGACGCGGCATAGGTTACGGGCTCTTCCACCAGTCCCGTGCCGCCGGTCAGCTGCGAATTGGCGACCGTCGACTGCGCGGCGTTGTCCACGAAGTCGGTGGACAACAGGTTGCCCGCATCGTTGCCCCGCGCTTCCGCCACGACCAGGTTGCTGTTGGCGGAGATGCTGGTGCCGGCGATGCCGGCGTCGATGGGCTGGTGCGCCGGCGGATTGGCCAGGGACGGATCGCCCGCCTGCGCCGATATCGCCGTGTTGGACACGGTCGCCGTGTCGCCGACCGAGCTGACCTGACGCGAGGCGACCGCGAAGGACGTCTGGTCCAGCAGCACGAGGCCGTCGCCGCCGCTGATGCTGGCGTCGGGCGTCTCGTAAGTGTCGTTGAGCACCGTCGTGCCGCTGGCCGTCAGGGCGTTGCTGACGTTGTTGGTGCGGGCCAGGGCGCGGACCGCGTTCTGGTCGGCGCTCAGGTCCGAGCCGATCACGGCGAAAGTGTCGGAATCGCTTCCATCCACGGCGACGGTGCTGCCGTCGACGGTCGCCGCGATGGAGCCGGAACCGTCGCCGGCCGTGCCGGCCTGCTGCGAGGCGATGCTGGCGATCGGGCCGTTGGCAGGACCGGCGGTATCCTGGTTCGCCTTGCTCATGTCGAACGTGCCGACGTCCAGGTTGAGCGTGTTGGTGGCGTCGTTGCCGGCGGCGAGGCCGGTGATGGAGTTGCCGCTGGTTTCGGCCACCACGTTTCGCAGCGAGGACCCAGTGCCGATGTCGACGGTGATGTCGTTGTCGAAGACGTAGACCGACATGCCGTCGCCGCCGACCGGACCGGCGTCGTTGCCGAGCCGCGCGAACGACTGGTCGTTGACCAGCGCGGTCTCGCCCATGGCGTAGCTGCCGGTGGACGACAGGGCGACGCTGGTCGTTCCCGTGATCGGCGCAAGGGTGGGCAGCGCCGGATCGAGGGTATTGGTCAGCGTCTGGGTCTGGGCCGAGACGTCGATGCTGTTGGTCGCCTGGTTCACCCGCGCGGCGGCCAGCGTGCTGTTGTCGTCGGCCTTGACCGTCGTGTTAGTGATGTCGATTTCGAGACCGGAGCGGGCGTCCACCGTGATGTCCAGGTCGTTCTGGCTGACGTCGATGGACGCGGATTGGCCGTTGTTGTTCTGGTCGGCCAGGGTCTGCACGTTGACCAGCGCCGCGGCATTGTCGAGCGAACCGGCGTCGACGCCGACTTCCGAGGTCGCCTGGTTGAGGGTGGCGCTGGTGGTCGCGCTGTTGCCGCTCGCGGTGATGGCGCTGTCGGTCAGGATGGCGAGCCCGCCGGTCTGCCCGACGGTCAGGTTGATCAGGTCGCCCGTCGCCGAGGCGGTGACCACGGACGCGTCGAGGTCCTCCACCGACTGGTCGTTGAGCAGCGCGATGCTGTGGTCGACGGCGGCGTAGGTGACGCCGCCCGGCCGGCTGACGGAGGCGGCGGAGCGCAGCGGATGCGGCCCGCTGTCGACCGTCTCGCCGCTGATCTGAATGGAATTGGTCGTGGAATCCGCCAGATTGCCCCAGACACGGCTGTCGAAGGTGTTGTCGTCCACATTGACGCTGGCGTCGTTGACGTACGAGTTGGGGTTGGCGCCCACATCGGCGGTGATGAAGGCGTTGCCCTCGGTGATGGCGGAGCCCTGCGTCGTGATGTTGGAACTGAGCGAGGCGCCGTCCTCGACCGTCTGGCTGTTGGCCAGGCCGACCGTGCCGGTGAGCGTGGTCGCGTCGATGGCGATGCTGGCCTCGGTGGACAGGTTGCCGATGGCGAGGCCGTGGATGTCGTTGCCCGACACGCTGAGGCCGGAGGTGGTGAAGGTGTCGGCTCCGGCGTCCGCGTCGATCTGGGTGACCATGTCGGCATGGGCACCGCCGCCATCCAGGACCTGGGCGTTCAACAGGCTGAAGTCGGCCGAGACATGGCCGGATTCCGACGGGCGATCGACCAGGATCGGGTTGGCGATCAACGCGCCCGCGCCCGTGACGGTGGTCCCGGCGATGTCCATGGTCGAGGACTGGCTGTTGCCCGTGGCTTCGGAATAAATCGAGTTGCCGTCGGCGCTCAGGCTGCTCTCGTCGACCGACTGGAGGGTCGACGCCAGCGGATCGGTGCCGGTATCGAGCACGATGTGGCTGTCGTTGGATGCGGCCTGCGTGCCTTCGGTGTATTGCACCGAATTGATCGCCACCAGCGCGCTGAAGTCGGTCGCACCGGTCACCTCGAGGGCGTTGTCGACCGAGGAGCCGGTCGCGCCGGCGCCGATGGTGTTGCTGTCGGCAATGATGGTGGAGCCGGCAGCATCGCCGGTCAGGACGTTGACTTCGCCCTCGTCGACGGCGGCATTGACCGCGACGCCGCTGTATTGCGCGTTGGCGATGAACAGGTCGCCATTGACGCTGGCGGTGTCCGCGCCGGCGTCGAACTGGTTGAGGCGCGACGATGCGACGCCGGTCAGGTCGACGCCGTCGGCCAGCGACACCGAATTGCCGGCCTTGTTGCTGGTGGCCTGGGCCCTGATCTCGTTGTCGCGCAGCGTGAGCGTGCTGTCGGACAGATCGGCCATGTAGGCGTCGGGTCCCAGATCCTGGGTGTTGGCCGCCTCGATCACCACGCTGTCGACGGTGGCACCGAAGCTGTAGTCGCCGTCGGCCGACTGGGCGTTCACGGCACCGACGGTCCCCGGCAGGGAAACCGCCTGGCCGTCGGTCAGAGCCACGCCGGTGTTGGCGTCGTTGCCCGTGAAGGTGGCGGCGATGGAGTTTCCGATCACGTCGAGCGGCGCGCCCGAGATATCGGGCTGGACCGACGTCTGGGCCAGCAGGCCGATGCGGGAGTCGCTGATGAAGGCGGACGTATCGCCGGCGCCCGAGATGGTCTGGACGTTGCCCGCCAGACCAGTCGCGCCGGCCGAGATGGTACCGGCCGCGGCGTCGATGTCGGCCTGCCCGACCTCGGTGCTGGTCAGCCCGTAGTTGATGTCGCCGTGGACCAGGTTGTCGGCGGTGTTGATCGTTCCGTCGGCCTTGATCTGGTTGTCGTTGACCCGAACGGTGCTGCCGCCGCCCAGATCGAGCACCTGGGCCAGGACGTTGGAGTTGTCGATGGTAGCGATGACGTCGCTGCTGTCGGATCCCTGCAGCGAGCCGAGGGTGGCCGCGCTGGAATCGCCCGAACCCGTGGCGGTGGAGAAGTCGAGATCGTTGACGACCTCGTTGCTGCCCGCCTGGGCGAAGATGGAGTTCACGTTGTCGACGATGATGGTGTCGGTGCCACCCGCCACGTCGTGGAACAGCGTCGGGTCGCCGCCTGGAAACCCGATCGCCGTGTTGGTGGTGCTGGCCGTATCCGAGGCGGAATTGGCGAGTTGCGCGTTGGCCACCTCCTCGGAGGACGATGCCGCCGTGATGGTCAGCGACGGCACGGTCAGGTCGACCACGAGATTGTTGTCGGCGCGGGCCGCCGTAGCGCCCAGCGACGTGACAAGCGCCGCCGCGCTCACTGTGGCGAGTACACGCATCTTCCGCATAAGGATCCCCCTCTCTCTGCTTTGTCAGCCCGCCGAAGCCCATCGGCGATGCCCCCGTTGCAGGCGCCCTCCCAGCGCCATCCCTCGACGTGGCGGAAGCCCGAAAATCCGGTGCCTGCGTGCCGGGGGGTTACGATGGACAGCACCCTAGGGGTTCGGCCCTCCGCCCGTCCACCCCTTAACCCATGAAAATTACAAAGGAATTTACCATCACTGCCGACGAGGACGCGTTCCACGGGGGCCGGTTCGGAGGCGTTATGATGTGACGCTGGGCCAGATTGTGGTGCTCAAAACCACTCCGGAAGGCGATTTAAAGACACCCACTCCACCCTGGCTGCCCCCCTCCCCCGAGTCGCGCAAACGGAAGCGGGCCGGAACCCGAAGGCTCCGGCCCGCCATGACCGGGACCGCCGGGGCGGTCAGTTGCCGGAGGTCAGCGAATTGACGCCGCTATTGCCAATGACGGAAGCGCCGATGCCGTTGCCTCGCACGGTGAAGCTGCTGTTGGTGCTGGTGGACGACAGCGTGGTGCCAACGCCGCCGATGCCGATGCCGACGCCATCCACTGTTCCGCTGACGGACACGCCCTCGCTGACCTGGAGGTTGGCGATGCCCGCCGACGGATGCTGGAAGGTTCCGGTATTGAGCGCCAGGCTGTTCACCGCGCTGTTGCTGGCCGCCGATGCCACGACCTGGTTTCCGTCCACGTTGAGCGCGCTGTCGTTCACCCCTGTCGGTGCCTCGAGCCCGTCGATGCCGATGCCGACGGTGCTGACCGCCGCCGTGACGTCGCCGGTGTCGTTGACCTGGGAATTCAGCACCGCATAGTCGGCCCCGGTGACAGCGATCGGATTGGTGGCGGAGAAATCGAGGACCGCGCCGGCACCGCTGCTTTCCTGCAGGGTTGCGGCGGCCGACGTCCGCAGGGCGTTGACGGCCGAGTTGCCGGAGGACAGCGCCTCCACCGCGTTGCCGTCGACGGTGAGGCTGCTGAATTCGGCACCCTCGCCCAGGTTGCCGGTGACGATGACGACGCTGTCGACGCCGGCGCCCACCAGCGTTTCATCGAGCGACTGGGTGTTGAGGACGGCACCCGACGCGACGCTCGACGACCCCGCGTCCAGGACGAGGAGATTGGTGGCGTCGAAGGCTTCGCTGCTGGCAATCACCAGGTTGGCGTTCACGTTCACCGAATCGTTAAGATAGTCCTCGGCCCCGCCCGCCGCGATGCCCACGAGACCGACATTGGCCTGGATCTCGGCCCGGTTGGCCTGCTGCGCATTGAGAACGTTGAATCCCGCGTTGAGCGTGCTCGCGGTGAGATTGTTGCCGGCAAGCGGCGACGAATCCTGGCTGGTGTTGATTTCCGCGCCGGCGGAGGCCTGCAGCCAGTTGGTGGCCGTGCCGCCGATCGCTCTGGCGGTGACGTCGTTCCCCGACGCCGATGCGGCAAAGCTGAGGTCGCTGCGCGGATCGTCGACGATGGCGGCGATGCCGGCGGTGTCGACGATCGCATTGACCGTGCTGTCGCCCGTCACCGTCTGGAATGAGGCCAAGGAAGCGCCCGGCGCATCATCGCCCACGCCGACCGAATCGATATTGGCCGACGCGGAGATCACGAGGGTGTTGTGAGCCTCGTGCTCCACCGCGCGGGCCAGGATCTGGTTGGCGTCGGCGGCGACCGAGCCAGAGTCGAACAGACCGTTGGACGCGACCCCGATGCCCGCGCCGAACACGCTGGCATCGACGGCGACAGGCGGTCCGACGGTATCCGCGACGCCCTGCATGTTCAATACGGCAAGGGACGCGTCGCTGGTCAGATCACCGGCCGACGGGTCCGTCGAGGTGACGTTGTCGCCGTTTCGCATGGTGACGTTGGTGCCGATGGCGTCCAGCTCGCTGGTGCCTCGGTTGGCGGACGACAGCGCCGCTACCGAGTTGAAGCTCGCCGAGAAGGCGCTGTCCTGGACCGAGCCCTTCACATCCGTGGCGACGCCGATAATTGCGTTGCTGACGGTGGCGGAATAGGTCAGCGGCTGCCCGCCCTGGAACTCGTTGTCGTCCCCGGCCACCTGGGTATTGGCGACGGTTGCCTGGCCGGCGTTGTCGACGAAGCTGGTAATCGCCAGGTTGCCCGCATCGTTGCCATGGGCCTCCGCCGCGATCAGGTTGCCGTTGGCGGAAATGCTGGTGCCGGTGATGGAGCCGGTAAGCGGATCGCCGGTCAGCAGGCCCGCGTCGACCCCGATGCTGGTGTCCGCCACGGCGGAGGTGATGTCCACCTGGCTCACCTGCCGGGACGCGATCGCGAAGGTGTCCTGGTCCAGGCTGATGTCGCCGACACCCGACAGGATCGCCGCCGGGTCGCCGTCGGCATTGTTGGTGACCGTGGTCCCCGTCGCCGTCAGCGTGTTGGACACGTTGTTCGACCGGGAGAACGCCCGCACCGTGTTGAGGTCGGCGCTGAGGTTGCTGCCGTCGATGGTGTTGGTCTTGGAGTTGTCGGCTTCCACGTGGATGCTGGTGCTCGTCACCGTGGTGGAGAAACCGCCGCTCGCGGCGGTATCGGTGCCGGTCTGGTTGGAAACCAGGGTGGCGATGGGTCCGTTGGTTTCGGCGGCCAGGCCGCCGCCGTTCGCGTCGGCCCCGCTCAGGTCGAACGAGCCGACGTCGACGGACAGGACGTTCAGCGCGTCGTTGCCGGCGGAAAGGGCCGACACGAGGTTGCCGTTGGTCTCGACCACGCTGTTGAGCAGGTCGGCGCCCTCAAGGCCGATGCCCACGGTGATCTCGTTGTCGAACACGGTCACGCTTACGCCGTCGGAGCCGAGAGCGGCGAAGGACTGGTCGTTGATCAGCAGCGATTCGCCGTGACCGTAAGTGCCGGTGCCGGTGGCGAGCGCCGAGAGCGTGCCGCTCGGCAGGCTCGAGTCGACCGTGTCCGAAAGGGTTTGGGTCTGCGAGGAGACCGCCACCGTGTTGTCCGCCCGGTTCAGGCGCGCGGCCGCCAGGGTGCTGTTCCCATTGGCCTGGGCCGTAAGGTTCTCGATGGCCACGTCGCCGGCGACGACGTCGATATGGATGTCCAGGTCGTTCTGGTCGACCTTGACGGCGGCCGAGCCGTCGATGCCGTCCTGGTCCGCCACGGTCTGTACGTTGACCAGGCCGGACGCGCTGTCCAGCGAGGTGGCGCCGACGAAGATGCCCGAGCTGCCGCTGTTGAGCACCGCGGAGGTGGTCGCCGAATTGCCGCTGGCGGTCACCGTGCTGTCGGTGACCGAGGTCGCAAGATTGGCGTTGCCCACGGTGACGTTGATCAGGTCGCCGCCGGCGAAGGCCGTGGCGATGGCGCCGTTCAGGTCTTCCACCGACTGGTCGTTGAGCATGGCGATGGTGTGGTCGACGGCCGTGTCGGTGACCGGGGCAAGGCGCGAGACGCTGGCGGTGGCCTGCTGGACGCCGGAGTCTCCGGTCACCGTCACGCCGTGGACGACGATGAAGTTCGAGGTGACGTCGGCGAGGTTGCCCACGATGCCGCTGTCGAAGCCGTTGCCGTCCACGGCGATGGCGGCGTCCCGCACGGTCGCGGCGGCGGGCCCCACGTCGCCGGAGGCCACGTCCACCTCGATGAAGGCGGTGCTGGTGGGCGCGATGGACGAGGTCAGCAGGGTGCTGTCCTCCACCGTCTGGCCGCTGGCCAGGGCCACCGTGCCGTCGAGGGTGGTGGCGTCGAGGAAGATGCCGGTCTGCGTCGCCAGGTTGCCGATGGCGAGGCCGTAGATGTAGTTGTCCGACGCGCTCAGGCTGGAGGTGGTGAAGACCAGGTCGCCGGCATCCACGTTCACCCAGGTGTTGACGTCGGCGGTGGCGGTACCGCCGTCGAGCACCTGCGCGTTCAGCAGGCTGAAGTCGGCGGAGGCCTGGCCGAACGTCGTGGTCCGCGTCGACAGGATCGGATTGCTCACCTGCACGCCGCCGCCGGTCACCGTGGTCCCGGTGATGTCGAGGGTGGAGGAATGGCTGTTACCCATTGCCTCGCCGTAGACGATGTTGCCGTCGACGCTCAGCGCGCTGTCGGTGACCGACTGCGCCGTACCTGTGGTCGACCCCACGTCCAGGTCGATCAGGCTGTCGTTCTTGGCGCTCTGGGAGCCCTCGTCGTACTGGACGGTGTTGATCGCCACGACGCCGGTGAAGTCGGCGGTGCTGCCCACCTTGAGCGTGTTGACGGCGTTGGAGCCGGTGACGTCGGCGCCGATCAGGTTGGCGTCGGTAATGACGGTCGAACCGGCGGCGTCGCCGGTGAGCATGTTGATCTCGCCGTCGTTCACGAACCCGCTCACCGCCACGTCGGTGTACTGGGCGTTGGCCACGAACAGGTCGCCCTTGACGTTGGCGGTGTCGGTGGCGGCGCTGAAATTGTTCAGCCGCCCGGAGGAGGCGCCGGTCAGGTTGATGTTGTCGGCCAACGCCACCGAATTGGTCGAATCGTTGGCCATCGCGCCGGCCATGATGGTGTTGTCACGCAGCGTCAGGGTGCTCGACGAGAGGTCGGCGTTGAACTGGTCCGTGCCGAAATCCTGGGTGTTGGCCGCCTCGATGGCGACGTTGCGCACCTCCGACGAGAAGGTGTAGCCGCCCTGCGCCAGCTGGGCGTTCACGGCGCCGGCCGTCCCGTCGAGGGTGATGGACTCGTCGCCGGTGAGCGCCACGCCGGTGGTGGCGCCGTTGCCGGTGAAGGTCGCGGAGATGGTGTTGCCGATCACATCGAGCGGCGCGCCGGAGATGTTGGGCTCCGTCGACGTCTGGGCAAGCAACCCGATGCGCGAATCGCTGACCAGGGCATGGGTGTCGGCCGTGCCGGTCACCGCCTGCACGTTGCCGGCCAGCGCCGTGGCGCCGGCGATGACGGTGCCGGCCGCGGCGTCGATGGACGACTGGCCGATCTCCGCGCTGCTCTCGGCATTGTTGATGTTGCCATAGACCAGGTTGGAGGCCCCGTTCACCGTGCCGTCGGCGGTGATGCTGTTGTCGTTGACCCGCACGGTGCTCCCCGCTCCCAGATCGATGACCTGTGCGAGCACGTTGGAGTTGTCCACGTCGGCGGTGACGGCGGCGCTGGCGGAGGATTGCAGGGAGCCCAGCGTCGCCGCGCTGGACGTGCCCGAGCCCGTCGCGGTGTAGAAGTCGATCTGGTTGACGACGTCGCTGCTGCCGGCGCTGGCATAGATCGAGTTCAGGCCGTCGACGATGATGGTGTCGGTGCCGCCGGCCAGGTCGTGATAGGCGGTCGGATCGCTGCCCGGGAAGCCGATGGCCGTGTTGGTGGTGCTGGCCGCATCGCCGCCGCCGAGCACGATCTGGGCGCTGGGCAGGGCCACTGCCGAGGATGGGGCTGCGATGGTCAGGGTCGGCGGCGCCGCGGAAAGGTCGACGATGAGATTGTCCGCCTTGGCGGAACCGGCGGCCAAAGAAGCAGCCAGCGCGACCCCGCTTACGCCGGCGAGCACCCGCATCTTCGACATCAGCTTTCCCCTCAAATGGCCGGCGGACTCAAGCCGGCCGAACTCCTAACAGCCTTCGTCTGTCTCGGAACAGGTTCCGGGACAGTTAATTATCACTTCGTAACGACCTTACGTGATTCGTCCGGCACCGTCCACCCGCACAAGCCGGCCAGACGATATTGCCCTGTCCGCTGCCCGCCCTATCCGGCCTGATGCAGCCATTGGACTGCCGGCTCCTGCCGTCCGGCAGCGGCTCCCCAAACGAGAACGGGCCGGAACCCGAAGGTTCCGGCCCGCGCCGTGAAAGTTCCCGTTAGGGCGATCAGTTGCCCGAGGTGAGCTTGTTGACCGCGCTGTTGCCGACGGCCGAGGCGCCGATGCTGTTGCCCTGCACCGTGAAGCTGCTGTTCGAGCTGGTCGCCGCCAGGGTGTACACGCCGCCGATGCCCACGGCCACTCCGTCGACCGAGGCACTGATGCTCGACCCGCTGTTGGCCTGCAGGTTGGCGACGGTGGCGGACGGATGCTGGAAGGTGCCGGTGTTCAGCACCAGGCTGTTGACCGCGTCGTTGCCGACCGCGGACGCCAGCACCTGGTTGCCCTGGACGTTGAGGGCGCTGTCGTCCACACCCGTGGTCGCATTCAGGCCGTCGATGCCGATGCCGACGCCG
>WGNW01000030.1 GCA_016124315.1 Alphaproteobacteria bacterium | reverse complement strand
TCGGGCGGCGGCGCGACGACGGCGAGATCCTCGGGAAGACCTTCGCATTGCGCGAGGTTGAAGACGGTGAAGCGCTTCAAGAACGGGATCGCCTGAGCTTCTTCACCCACCTCTCGCGCCCGCTTTTTCTCATCATCGGGCACAAAGCGATCGGCAAAGACGACGGTGGTGCCGTGCTCGCCTTTGCGCACATTGCCGCCAAGCGAAAGCGCTTGGCGGAAGGTCAGCCAGCTCTGAGCCGAGAAGCCGTGCTCGATCACCGACCCCCAGAGGATCAGGACGTTGATCCCAGAGTACTGCCGGCCGGTCGAGGCGTTGTGCGGCAAGGCGAGCGGCGCCTTCGCCGCCGCGGTTCCCCAAGGCTGGACCCAAGGCACGCGCCCAACCTCAAGCTCCGCAATGATCTTGTTGGTGATCTCGTCATAGAGGTTCGCCCGGTCCGCGCCGGCGCGAGCATGAGCAGTGTGTCTGGACATCGCGGTTCTCCGCGACGGGCGCCGGAGGCCTCTCCTCCAGTCCTCAACCCGTCACGGAAACCCGGTCCGCACTCTAACTCTACGGGGGCGTTGCGGGGGACCTCCCCGCAGAAGGGGGTGTGCCGGCGACATTGGCGCCGGCCAGGGGGAAGGCATTCCCCCCCCATGACCATGAAGAGCGATTATCTGCGGGAAGCCTTTGCCGTCTAACAGGCTGGTTAGACGCTTGCTGTCGGCGCCCTTTCGGGTTGATCCAGGGCCTTCAGCCGCTCTGGCACGTCGAGCAGCTTTAGGGCGGCGGCGGTCATGGCTTCAGCAATCGTCGGATACGTTTCCGCCGAGCTTATGGAAACGCCACCTGGGAAGTTTACTGTCGCCTGATAGCCATTGCCCTTCGGCGTGGCTGAAAGTGTGATTTCGGTCATCTTTGCACCTCCGCCTTCGTACAGTGGTGGAGTTTAGCGTAAGGCCCCGAGTGACAACATCCTCGGGGGACCAAAGCATCATAATGAGCGCCATTGCGAGATTGCATTATGTTGGCCGAAAGAGATCAATGATTCCGAAACCGCGGAATTTCGTGATGCCGTGGCTCTGCCCTTGATCGGCCAAGAGACAATCAACAGGAGCATGGTCTGAGCTCGGCGAGCAATCTTCATTCAAGAATCGCGGTTCTGGTCGGTGAGTTCCGCGAGAAACGCTGTGCCGATGGAGACGGCATGTTCGGCCGCATCTGAGTCAACGTCGACGCCGTGAGACGCTTCGTTCATGACGCGCAGCGCCTCTACGAACGCGCCAGTGCTTGGCGGTGCGAGACCGCGCCGTTGGAGATCCTGCAACATCGGGCCGATTCCGATTGGACGGGTTGGCGCGAAGCCCTTCGCCGCAGCGTAGTCTCGAAGTGTGCGTTCGATCTCGATGCGCAGTTTGACCACGGACATCAGCGGAAATTCCCGTCCAAGCTCTTCGATCGTCGGAAGATCCCGCTGAAGTCGAGGCGGGAGCGACGCCGAGACTTTGTATTGGGCGACACCCATTGGCTTGGTGGTATCGCGAAGTGAATATTCGACCACTACCTCGTTGCGGCCTTTACAAAGGATGATTCCGATCGTCGGCTGATCGTCCGTGTGCCGGAGCTGGTCATCGACGGCCGAGAGATAGAAATTCATCTTCCCGGCGAATTCGGGCTTGAAGTCCTCGATCTTGAGTTCGATCACCACGAAACAGCGCAGCCGCAGATGATAGAAGAGAAGATCGAGATAGTAGTCTTGGCCGGCGACTTCGAGATGATACTGGCTGCCGACGAAGGCGAATCCCTTGCCAAGCTCGAGTATCAGCGCGCGCAGATGCTCGATCAATCCTCGCTCCAGGTCGCGCTCCAGCATCTCAGGCCCCAGCGACAGGAAATCGAAGCTGTAAGGGTCTTTGAGTATCTGCTGAGCGAGCTCGGATTGAGTCGCAGGAAGTGTCCGGGTGAAATTCGTGAGGGCATTGCCTTGGCGGGTGAACAGGCCGCTTTCGATCTGATGAACGAGAATGTTGCGGCTCCAACCGTTTTCGATCGCTTGGCGCGCGTACCAAGCGCGCTCCGGCGCAGCCTTTACGGCGTCGAGCAGGCGGACGTTATGGCCCCACGGCAATAGTGCAACAACCTGTTGCACAAATTCGAGGTCGGGCCAGGCCTCTGCGAACGCTCGCATATATTTGAGATTTCGGGCGGATAAGCCCGTCATCTCTGGGAAGGCCCGCCCGAGGTCCACCGCCAGCCGGTCGATGACCTTCGTGCCCCAGCCCTCGTTCGCCTGACGGGAGAGAATGTCTCGGCCGATCCCCCAATAGAGAAGCACAAGCTCGCGATTGACCGAAAGTGCCGCACGAAGCCGCGCTTCGGTGATGCGCTGCTTCAACTCGGTCACGAGTTCGGCGTACCCCTGTACGCTCATCGCGGCGGCCGGAGCCTTCGTTGAGCGGGTTTTGCCCTTTTTCGGCGGCGCGGTTTTGGAACGCTTGCCTGTCACTGTCAGGCAGCTTGCTGCGCGGTTTCGGCTGTGGCGCTATAGATATCGGGCGCGTGCTTCTTTTTCGTCAGCTTGGGACGTTTCTTGTTCAGCATTGTTTGGACGAACGCATTCCACTTTTTCATGGCGGCCCGTTTCTCCGGCATGTAGCTCCAGCGATCGTAGCTCTTCGAGCTGACATCCTGTAGCGTGTGGTTCTGTATGCGGTCGCGAATTTCCTTAGATAGGCCAGCTTGGCCGGCGAGCGTCTTCCAGGTTCTGCGCAGATCGCGATTTGTCACGACGGGAATCACCTCGCGCTCGCGCTGACGCCACATGAACGAGTAAAGCGTGCCGTGGCTGACCGGCTTGGTCGGGTCGGTCGCGGAGGGGAAAAACCAGCCATGCGCGTTGGGCTCGATCGACTCGATCAATTCGGCCGCGATCTCCGGGACGGGAATGGCGTGCGGCTTGCCGTTCTTGGTCTTTGACCAGTCGATGATCCGCTCTTTCATGTCCCACTGGTCGACATGAAGGCGGGCGATCTCCTCGACGCGCTGCCCGGTCAACATGAGGATGCGGACAGCCCGGGTGTAGGGCGGGTGAACCGGCGCGTCGGGACATTCGAGCCAGCGATAGAGGCGCAAGAACTCCTCTTCGTCCAGCCAGCGGGTTCCGACCTTTTTGGGTTCGGTGGGAATGCCGGCCGCCGGGTTGTAGACCAGACGGAAGCGCCGTTGTGTCGTACTGCGGTAGTCATGCTCGGATTTCAGGCCCCAGCTATAGGCGGATCGGATGTAGCTGCGGACGTGATCGGCCATCGAGCGCTTGCCGCGTTCATAGATCGGCCGAATGAGATCCGTGATCTCGTCGGGCTCGATGTCGCGCGCCGGGCGGTTACGGCCCAGCGTGTCGGCAATTTTATTAAGGCCCTTTTCCGCTTCCTTCCACGACGATTTTTCTGAAGCCTTCAGGTGAGCAACATAGGCTTCGAAGAGATCGGCCACGGTCCCCGCGCGTGTGTCGCCGGCGATTTTGATGCTGCGACCCTTCTGGATCATGTCTGCGAAGTCGCGGGTGAAAATTTCGCGCGCTTTGCTGAGCGACATCGACGGATACGAGCCCAGCTTTTTCTTGAGGCGCTTCTGATCGCGCCACTGTTGCGCCATCCAGTCCGCGGTGACCCGTGTGGGCATCGGCTTCATGACCAGGACCAGACGGCCGGTGCCATGACCCTCGCCATCGACTAGGCTGAGCTGTTTGCCGGTCTGTTCCACCTGCTTCAAGGCGCGGCGTATCTCTCCATCGGTAAGGCTTGGCACTGGGCTCTCCCATCGGCTCTCAGGTGGGGTCGCCAGACGGGTAGTAGGGGTCGGCGACTGGGGTCACAAGGGCGACTGATCCCCCTCAAAACAGACCCCAATATGCCATAGCGTCCGGCTCTACGACAAGCCTAAAAATATAAGTGATTCAACGGGTAGGAGCGTGATCGAACGTGATCGAGAAAGGTCGAGTAGGATGGTTGTGCACCAGGATCACGGCGGTGGCATCCAGCGCCAGCGCCCGCTTGGCCACCTCGCGGGGATAGACCGGCGTGTGGTCGATGGTGCCCTGCTGCTGCACCTCGTCGGCGATCAGCGTGTTCTTGCGGTCGAGGAACAGCACCCGGAACTGCTCCTTCTTCTCGTAGGCCATGGCGGCCTGGCAGTACTCGATCACCGCCGACCAGGAACTCAGCACCGGCCGGTTGAGCGCCTGCGCCCGGGTCATGCGAAGCCCCGCCTCGCGGATGATCTTGAGGATGGCCACGGTGCTGTCGCCGACGCCCTTGACCTCCGCCAGCCGCTCGGGCGGTGCCGCCAGCACGTCGGCGAGGCTGCCGAAGGTGTCGATCAGGCGCTTGGCCAGCGGCTTGGTGTCGCCCTGGCGGAAGGCCTGGAACAGGACCAGTTCCAGCACCTCGTAGTCGGGCATGGAGCCGGCGCCGCCGTTCATGAAGCGGTCGCGCAGGCGCTGCCGGTGTCCCAGGTGATGCGGCTTGTCGTCGGTCACGCCCGCCACCCGGCCTCGCTTGCGGTTCAGACGCTGTAGGGCGGCTTGTCCAGGCCCGCGGGCGAGAGGGTGAACACCTCGTAGCCGGTCTCGGTCACGCCGATGGAGTGCTCGAACTGGGCGGAGAGGGAACGGTCGCGGGTCACGGCGGTCCAGCCGTCGGCGAGGATCTTCACGTCGTAGCGGCCCAGATTGACCATGGGCTCGATGGTGAAGAACATGCCGGGGCGCAGCACCAGCCCGGAATGGGGCTCGCCGTAATGCAGCACGTTGGGCGCGTCGTGGAAGATCTTGCCCAGGCCGTGGCCGCAGAAGTCGCGCACCACCGAGCAGCGCTCGCCCTCGGCGTAGCTCTGGATGGCGTGGCCGATGTCGCCCAGGGTGGCGCCCGGACGAACCTGCTGGATGCCGCGCCACATCGCCTCGAAGGTGATGTCGCACAGCCGGCGCGCCTTCACCGAGACGTCGCCGACCAGGTACATGCGGCTGCTGTCGCCGTGCCAGCCGTCGACCGTCGGCGTCACGTCGATGTTCAGGATGTCGCCTTCCTTGAGCACCTTGTCGCCGGGAATGCCGTGGCACACCACGTGGTTGATGGAGGTGCAGATGCTCTTGGGGAAGCCGCGGTAGCCCAGCGGCGCCGGAATGCCGCCGCGCTCGACGATGAAGTCGTGGCACAGCTTGTCCAGCTGGCCGGTGGTCGCGCCCGGCTGCACGTGGGGCGCGATGAAGTCCAGCGTCTCGGCCGCCAGCCGGCCGGCGCGGCGCATGCCCTCGAAGGCGTCGGGGCCATGAATCTTCACGCCGCCGGCGCGGGACTCGCCAACTCTGGTCAACTGGTCGTTCATTCGGTGTCCTTCGAAGCCGGACGTTTAAATGGTGACTTGGAGCGTCCGGTCAACGGCAATCTCTTCCGTGGTCAGTCTACAGCCGTAGCAGAGAACTTCAACGCCGCGCTCCACCGCCACCTTCAGCCCGGCATCATAGGCCGGGTCGACGTCGCGCGCGATTGCGAATTTGTCGCAGTCCATCCGCTGCACCAGATAGAGCATGACCGCCCGGTGGCCTGCCGCCACCATGTCGCCCAGTTCCACCAGGTGCTTGGCGCCGCGGGCGGTCACCGCGTCGGGAAACTCGGCAAGACTGCCGTCGCGGCGCAGGTGGACGTTCTTCACCTCGACGTAGCAGGGCGGCCGGCCGTCCTGCTCCAGCAGGATGTCGATGCGCGAGTTGCGGCCGTACTTCACCTCCCGGCGCAGGCCGCCATAGTCGGCCAGTTCCGGGATTCCGCCGGCGGCGATCGCCTCTGCGACGATGGCGTTGGGATAGGAGGTGTTGATGCCGACCAGGCCGCCGTCCGCGTCGACCAGCTCCCAGGTGAATTTCAGCTTGCGGTCCGGATTGGCGGCGGGCGACAGCCACACCGTCGAGCCCGGCGCCTTGAGCCCCAGCATGGTCCCGGAGTTGGCGCAGTGGGCGGTCACCGTCTCGCCCGTCTCCAGGACCACGTCGGCCATGAACCTTTTGTAACGTTCGACGAGGGTGCCGCGCACCAGGGGAGCGTGAAAGCGCATGGCGGCACCCTATAAGCCGTTGGAACTTCAGGCAAACGGTTCATGGACGCGAATTAACGGGCCGTCCCGTTCCATGAACCCGAATTAACCGGGCAGGGGGGAGAAAGCTGCTACCATTTTCAACAGGTTAACTCGGCGGCAGCTCCTGGGGAGGATGGTATGCGGCGTGTTTTCTGGAGTTATTTGGCCATCTGGCTGATCGCCATGTCGGCGTTCTGGCTGGTGATCGAGGGATTTTCCCCGAAGGTGCCGGAAGCGCCGCCCGAGCGCGTCCATCTGCCGCCGCCGCCCCGGCCGGCGGCACCCGATACCGAAATCGACTCATCAAGGCTGCCCGGCGGCGCGCTGCGTTTGGCCGCCGGACCGGCCGGACCGGCGGGCGATGCTCTGGACAGGCGGGTCGCCCCTCCGTTCCGGCCGCAGGCAAGCGGGGCGGCGGCGTAAGGGGCCTCGCGCTCCCCAAGCCGCCGTCCGGCGGGCCGCTTCGGCTTCGGGGCGATCACGGTTCCCCGCCTGTCGGCAGGGCTGGTGAGCACGGCGGCCGCCCTTGACCCGGGCGCGGCGCGGCCGACCTGACACGCCCGGGGTTCGGCGTACTCTGCCTCCCCCTCCCTCTGGGTACGCCGCCAGGCGGCCGGAAGCTTGGTCTTCCGGCCGTTTTGGCGTGTCGCCCGCGCCCGCGCTTGGTATAAGGGCGCCATGACGGAAGCGAACAAAGTCACGGCCTGCCTGATCATCATCGGCAACGAGATCCTCTCGGGCCGCACCCAGGATGCGAACCTGGCCTATCTCGCCAAATGGCTCAACGACCAGGTCGGCATCCAGCTCACCGAGGTTCGGGTGATCCCCGACATCGAGGAGACCATCGTCGACACCGTCAACGAATGCCGCGCCCGGTTCGATTACGTGTTCACCACCGGCGGCATCGGCCCCACCCACGACGACATCACCTCGCCCAGCATCGCCAAGGCGTTCGGCGTGCCGTGGGAACTGCACCCGGAAGCGCACGAGATCCTCAAGGAATATTACGGGCCGGAGGGGTTGACCTCGGCGCGTGCACGCATGGCGTGCGGGCCGCGGGGCGCCCGGCTGATCGAGAACCCCATCTCCAAGGCGCCCGGCTTCCAGATGGAGAACGTCTTCGTGCTGGCCGGCATCCCGGTCATCATGCAGGCCATGCTGGAAAGCCTGAAGCACCGGCTGACCGGCGGGCTGCCCGTGAGGTCCCGCGCGGTATTGCTGCACCTCCCGGAAAGCCTTGTGGCATCGGGGCTTCGCGACCTGCAGGAGCGCCATCCCCAGGCCGACATCGGCTCCTATCCGTTCTACCGGCAGGGCCGGGGCGGCACCAGCATCGTCATCCGCTCCACCGACGAGGAACTGAACGCGACGCTGGCGGAAGAGGTTTTCCGGATGGCGTTCGAGCTCGGCGGCGATCCCCAATTTGAGGAATCCGCATAGCTCGCCAGACAATTCGAAGTTGTGTCAAATTTGAACTAGTGGTACCCCAATCCTTGGAGCCGTAGGGGGGACCGCACTCGCCGACTCCGCGTATCGCGCCCCATTTTCCGGGGCGTTTGGGTCGATACCTCCGCACATGACTGCCTTGGGCTTGGGCCGGTGCTCGCACCGGAACTGAGGCTGCTCGTGTGCGCATGGCGTCCGGCCCGGGGGAAACTCCCGGCCGTTGGTCCTGCGTCCGAAAGCTCCGTGCCCGCGCCGTGCGGGCGAGGGGGCGAGGCCTGATTTCGTCCCGACACTGCCAACGACGACCATGACCGGCGAGCCCTCGGTTCGCCGCAACAGACGAGGACGACATCATGAAGACGGCATTCTCCGCCCTTGCGGCGGCACTCCTTCTTGCGGCCTGCGCCGAGACGCCGGCCACCAGCCACATCGCCGAGATCAAGGCGCTCACCGAGCAGGTCACCGGCCTGAAGTGCCCGGCGGCCGACCCGGTCATCATCTATCGCCGCGGCGAGGCGAAGGCCTGGACGCCCGGCGGCCCGCTCACCGGCGGCCTGATTTCCATGCCGGTGCGCTACGACCCGGCGCGTCCGGAGGGCAACGCATGGCTGGCCAGTCCGCAGGGCCAGTGGCGCGTCGCCGAGGAGGTGGCCCACACCTGCGGCGCCGACGAGGCCCAGGCCCGTGCCGTGAAGTGCCGCTGGTGGACCTGCGGCTGAGCCCGTCGCGCTTTACCGCGCCCGCCGCCTCGCATACCGTGCGGGGCAGGCGGGCGTGGCGAAATCGGTAGACGCAAGCGACTTAAAATCGCTTGGGCATTGCCCGTGCCGGTTCGAGTCCGGCCGCCCGCACCATGTCCCCCGTCGGCCGGCCGGCGATCGTCCGTCCGTTCAGCGGGCGCCGGACGGGAGGTCCATGAGGAATCTCCGCACGGCCGGATCGTCCCAATCCACCGTGCCGCGGAAGACTCCGGCGAGCCGGCCGTCCGGCAGCAATATGAGCGTAGCCGGCAGCTCGCGGATCGCCAGTTTGCGGGTCAGCCGCTGGTGCGGATCGGCCCAGCGGATCACGTGTTCCGCCTGCAGCTTGTCCAGTGTCGGGCCCGCCTGCTCGAGGCCGCCATCGTCCTCGGCGACGGCGACGACGGCGAACGAGCCGGCCGGCAGGTCCGCCGCCAGCCTGTCCAGGGCCGGCATCTCGGCCATGCAGGGCGGGCACCATGTCGCCCACAGGTTCAGCAGGACCAGCCGGCCGTGCAGCGTCGCCGGTTCGACCGCGCCGCCGGCCTGGTCGCGCAATGCGACGTGGGCGACGTCCTTCGCGCCGATGCGCTCGAACCCCTTGGGCGCGCCGTCGACCGGCGTCGCCGCCCGCGCCCCAGGACTGGCCGCCGCCAGCGCCAGCAGGGCCGCGACGACGACCCTGCAAGCGTGACGGCGGCCGCCTCTCGTCCGCTCTTTGTTACAGGGAGACATGGATTCCCGTGGTCAATATCCACTTCGGCTCGAGCTGGAGGCCATTGACGTCCTGATAGACCGGCACCTGGACGAAGCCGTAGAAGCGCAGGTTTTCGGAGATCTTCACCGTGGCGCCGGTGCCGACATAGAGCAGCGTGCCGCCGCTGTTCTCCGTGTCCGCCTCGGCCCCCTTGTCGCGCCCGCCGGTCTTCAGGTTGAGCTGAAGCTGCGGCGTGACGTACTCGAAGCCGACATAGTGGAGGCCCGCATCGGCCTCGAAGGAGACGCCGGGCCGGTAGTCCTGGCGTGACCCGAGAGGGACCTGCGCGCGGCCGTGGACGAAATAGTCCCAGTTTCCGGCTAGCGTGCCGAACTGGTAGATGCCGATCAGGGCGTCGGTCGTGCCGGTGCCGGGCTGCAGTCCCCGGTCGACCGGCTCGCCCGCTTCGGTGCCGCTGCGGAAGGTGTCGCGGAACGGCCCGGTCGGCAGCTTGAGCCCCAGTTCGATGCCCAGGTTGCGGTTGGCCGTGAATCCCTGATAGCGGATCACCGCCTTGACGTCACCGAGAGCGCTGCTCTTCGATTCCGACAGCGAGGTCTCTTCCTCGGGAATCGTGGTGTGGTAGCGGTCGATATAGGGAACCTGCACCGAGACGCCCCAGACGTCGTTCGGACTGTAGTCGATGCCCAGGGTGACGTAGTGGTTGCGGGTGTGCCGTTCGATTTCCCTGTCGGTCGGCAGCTCGATCGTGGCGGGGTCGACCGCATGGGTGCCCGACCGCAGCTGCGTCTGGTCGATGAAATCGTAGCGCAGGTCGAAGCGGAGGCCGGGCTTGGACGTGAGGCCCTGCGTCACCCAGTCCGACGCCAGGGTGCAGCCGCAGCTCGAGCAGGCGAGGGCGGCGGCGGGCGTCAGCAGCGGCGCGGCGACGAGCGCGCCGAGGAGATGTCGGTTCATTGGCATGGATGCTTCCTGTTCTCGTGGTTTGGCCACGCGTGGCGCGGCCCTTCGTCGCCGGACGCGGCTAGGCGCGGCTGGCGGTGGCTCTCGTCTGCTGGAAGCTAGGCGGAGGGAGGACCGCGCGGCTGGGCCGCGAGCGACGGGAAGCTGGCGGCGGGCGTCCCGCGCGCCGGCCGCTGCGACAGGTTGAGCCAGGCGGCCCGCGGCACGGGCGGCGGCAGCGGCTCGGCGAGCGGTGCGACATGCGTGCAGGGGCAGCAGCCGAAGCACGAAGCGCTGTGCGGCAGGTTGTCCGGATGCCGGGGCTGGTCCTGGTCCGCGCCGGGCAGGGCGACGTGCACGATGCCGTTGAGCGTGCAGATGCTCAGCGTGGTGGGGCCGGTGTCCGCCGGGCGCGCCGATGCGAGCCCTACCGGCAGCAGCGACTGCAGCAGGGCGGCGAGGGCCAGCCAGATGCCGATACGGCGGAACATGGATCCAACGCGGCGGTTGCGGAACGGCCATTCAATACGCCGAATTCTTCCGGTTTGCACCCGGCAACATCGAGCGGTCTTTTATGCATCTGTGCAGGTAAAGAGGCTTTTCTCGCCCCGCCGAACCGGTAAGCTGGGCGCGAACCAGCAAACGGGAGAAAGCCATGGACCTGGGTCTCAAGGGACGCAAGACGATCATTCTGGGCGGCAGCCGGGGCATGGGCCGCTACACCGCAGGCCTGATGCGCGAGGAGGGCGCCTCGGTCGCCATCTGCGCGCGCGGCGCCG
>WGNW01000028.1 GCA_016124315.1 Alphaproteobacteria bacterium | reverse complement strand
GAACAAAATGCCGCGCTTCAACTCGATCTCGATCTCCGGCTATCACATGCAGGAAGCCGGCGCGACCCAGCTGCAGGAGCTGGCGTTCACCCTCGCCGACGGCATGGAGTACGTCCGCGCCGCCCTGGCGAAGGGCATGGACGTCGACGCCTTCGCCGGCCGCCTGTCGTTCTTCTTCTGCATCGGCATGAACTTCTTCATGGAGGTCGCCAAGCTGCGTGCCGCTCGCCTGCTGTGGGCGAAGATCATGAAGGACTTCGGCGCCAAGAAGCCCGGCTCGCTGATGCTGCGCACCCATTGCCAGACCTCGGGCGTCTCGCTCACCGAGAAGGACGCCTACAACAACATCATCCGCACCACGGTCGAGGCCATGGCCGCGGCGTTCGGCGGCACCCAGTCGCTGCACACCAACGCCTTCGACGAGGCGGTGGCGTTGCCCACCGACTTCTCGGCCCGGCTGGCGCGCAACACTCAGCTCATCCTGCAGGAAGAGACCGGCATCACCCACGTGATCGATCCGCTGGGCGGCAGCTATTACGTCGAGAGCCTGACCAACTCGCTGGCCGAGGAAGCCTGGAAGCTGATCCAGGAAGTCGAGGCACTGGGCGGCATGACCAAGGCGGTCGACAGCGGCATGCCGAAGATGAAGATCGAGGAGGCCGCCGCTCGCAAGCAGGCCCGCATCGACCGGGGCGACGAGGTGGTGGTCGGCGTCAACAAGTACGTTGCCTCCTCCGAGCAGCCCTTCGACGTGCTCGACATCGACAACACCAAGGTGCGCCAGTCGCAGATCGCCCGCATCCAGCGCGTCCGCCAGACCCGCGACGAGGCCGCCTGCAAGGCCGCGCTCGAGGCCCTCACCAAGGGCGCCGAAGGCGACGCCAACCTGCTGGAGCTGGCGGTGAACGCCGCCCGCGCCCGCGCCACCCTGGGCGAGATCTCCGACGCCATGGAAACGGTGTTCGGCCGCCACCGCGCCGAGATCCGCTCCATCTCAGGCGTCTACGGCTCGGCCTACGAGGGCGACGAGGGCTTCGCCAAGATCCAGAAGGAGATCGAGACCTTCGCCGCCGCCGAGGGCCGCCGCCCGCGCATGCTGGTAGTGAAAATGGGCCAGGACGGCCACGACCGCGGCGCCAAGGTGATCGCCACCGCATTCGCCGACATCGGCTTCGACGTCGATGTGGGGCCGCTGTTCCAGACTCCCGAGGAAGCCGCCCGGCAGGCCGTCGAGGCCGACGTGCACGTGGTCGGCGTCTCGTCCCAGGCGGCCGGCCACCTGACGCTGGTCCCGGCGCTCATCGAGGAGCTCAACAAGCAGGGGGCGTCCGACATCCTGGTGGTCTGCGGCGGCGTGATCCCGCAGCAGGACTACGACAAGCTCTACAAGGCGGGCGTCTCGGCGGTCTACGGCCCGGGCACCAACATCCCCAAGGCCGCCGCCGAGATCCTCGGCCTGCTCGACAAGCGGCGCCAGGCGGCCTGAGCCAGCGGGGCCCGGGGCGACCGGGCGCCGGTCCTTCGTCCCGGTCTTCGCGCTGCGCTCCCTGGCTAGGCTCGGGTGCGCTCCCCAGACCTGACGGCTTAAGTTGTTCGTCCCTTCAAACCCCGCTGGGTCTGGGAAGCGTGCAGCGCGTCGCGAAGACTGGATTGCGATCTGTGTCGTAACGGGCGCTGCGGAACCGCCCGCCGCGTCGTCCGTTCCGGGCCTGCTGGTACAGGGTCCGGGAAAGGGCGGCGAGAATGCACGAGACGGCGGGCGCGGGGGAAGGGCTGGAAAAGACGTCCGCTGCCGACCTGCCCATCCTGCGGCGCCGCTGCGGCCGCGGCTTCACCTATTTCGACGGCAAGGGGCGGCGG
Source organism: Alphaproteobacteria bacterium (assembly GCA_016124315.1). Lineage (GTDB taxonomy): Bacteria > Pseudomonadota > Alphaproteobacteria > SMXS01 > SMXS01 > RI-34. The sequence continues at coordinate 39,592 of WGNW01000028.1, read as the reverse complement.
ATCTGCGATCCGGCGCAGCTCGACCGCATCCGCAAACTGGCCATTCCGCCCGCCTATGAGGAGGTCCATATCGCCGACAGCGAGCGGGCCCATCTCCAGGCGGTGGGCCGCGACCAGGCGGGGCGCCTGCAGTACCGCTACCACGGCGACTGGGAGACGGTGCGCGAGGAGCAGAAGGCGGAGCAGCTGGTCGCCCTGTGCGCCGCCCTGCCGCGGCTGCGCCGGCGCGTCCGCGCCGACCTTGCGCTGCCCGGCGTGCCCGCCCGCAAGGCGCTCGCCGGCGTGGCGATGCTCATCGACCGCACCCATATCCGGATCGGCTGCGAGGACTATGTCCATTCCGGCCGCAGCCGCGGTGCGGCGACCCTGCTCAAGCGGAGCATCCGCTGCCGCGAGGGCGGCCGGATCGATGTCCGGTTCCGCGGCAAGGGCGGCAAGATGCTGGAGTTCTCGGCGAAGGCGCCGCTGCTGTGCCGGGCGGTGCCCGGATGGCTCGAACTGCCCGGCACCCGCCTGTTCCAGTACCGGGGCGATGATGGCCGGGTGCACCGTGCCACCGCCGCGGCGGCGAACGCCTATCTGCGGCGGATCACCGACGCCCCGGTGAGCGCCAAGACCTTCCGCTCGCTCGCCGCGAGCGCGCTTGCGCTGGAACGGCTCGCTGGCGTCGAACCGGGGCCGAAGCCGACTGCGCGCCGGCGGCAGGTCAAGGCGGTGATGGCCGACATCGCGGCCATGCTCGGCAACACGCCGGCCGTGGTCCGCAAGAGCTACGTCCATGGCCGCGTGCTGGAAGCCTTCGAGGCGGGCTTGCTCCCCGACCTGTTCGACCGCACGCGACCGGTTCGGCTGCTCGCCCGAAGGGAGGCCGCGTTGGCGCGCCTGTTCGAGGACTGACCGACGCCGGCGGGTCTATTCGACCGTCAGCCCCGTCTCGGCTTGCCATTTGTCGAACCACAGCTGCAGTCGGTCCTTGCGGAAATCGGGCACCGAGCGGATGTCGTCGCCGATCACCAGGGTTTCGGGGGCGGGCGGCGCATGCTTGCCCCATGCGGGCAGGCCGGGGCCGTTCGGGTCGCCGGTGCGGGCGAAGTTGACCCAGTACCCGCGCATTGCGGCGGCCACCTGGCGGTCCTTCTCGCTGGGCGCGGGGTCGTACGTGCCCGCCATGCGGTCTCCCTCCGGTCTGTAGTCCAGGCCGAACAGGTACATCTGGTCGCCGCCATGGGGCACGCCGGCGATCTTGCCGCGCCAGGGCGAGGCCACGTAGGAGAGTTCGTAGGTGTAGGCGTCGTGGCCGTTGCGCGCGGCCATCGCAGCCAGCCCCTGGGCGCCGGCGGTGAAGATGAAGTCGGTGCCTACCTGCGACACCAGCGCGTCCTCGTCCAGCGCCCCGTCGGCCTCGTAGACCTTGCGCGCCGCCGCCATGTCGACGCCGAACCGGTCCTCCAGCGTCTTGCCGGTGAAGCCCATCATCCCGAAGATCACGAACTCGTTGCTGGTGCTGCCGGCCATGTAGGCGACGTCGGCGATGTTGCCCTTGGAGAACGAGGCGGGCAGGGCGTCGGTGAGCACCATGCCGTCGATGATGGCGCCGTAGGCGGGCGGACCCTTCTCGTTGGCGATGATCTGGGCGGCGCTCATGGAGCGTAGCTTGCCGATGGCGTCCGGACCGGTCGCGCCGGCGCGCTCCGCCACCTGCTCGCCGACCTGCTCGGCGTCGGCCAGCGACTTGGTGGCGTTGAACAGGCTGCCGCCGGACATGGCGATCGCCTTCTCGAACAGGCCGCGGGCCTCGGGCGAGGCGACCAGGGCATTGACGCTGGTGCCGCCGGCCGAGACGCCGAAGATGGTCACGTTGTTGGGGTCGCCGCCGAACGCGCCGATGTTCTCGCGCACCCATTTCAGCGCCGCGATCTGGTCCATCAGCCAGAAATTGCCGGTGCCTTCCTCCGGGTGTTCCTTGGTCAGCGCCGGATGGGCGAAGAAGCCGAACCGGCCCAGCCGGTAGTTGAACGACACCAGCACCACGCCTTCCTTCGACAGGGCGCTGATCCCCTGGTCCAGCCATTGCGCGCCGTTGCCGACGAAGAACGCGCCGCCATGGATCCAGACCATCACCGGCCGCTTCGCCGCCGGTTTGGTGTCGGGCGTCCAGACGTTGACGGTGAGGCAGTCTTCCTGGCCCTTCAGGGTGCCGTTCTTGGGGTCGGGCTGGGCGCACATGGGGCCGAAGCCGGTGGCCGGCCGCACGCCTTCCCAGGCGGCGACCGGCTGCGGCGCCCGCCAGCGCAGCGGGCCGACCGGCGGCGCGGCGTAGGGGATGCCCCTGAACACCGCGTAGCCGTCGATCATGCTGCCGGCGACGTCTCCCTGGGATACCTGCACCACGGGCGCCTCCGCCGCGCGGGACGGCGACGCCGCCGTCGCGATCGCCAGGGCCAGCGGGCCCAGCCACAGTTTGCGCATGGATTCCTCCTCAGGCCGTGGGCAGCGCGTAATCCTTGAACCGCTCGCGCAGGGCGGTCTTCTGCACCTTGCCGGTGGCGGTGTGCGGCAGCTCGTCGACGAACTGCACGTCGTCGGGCAGCCACCACTTGGCGACATGGCCGGCTAGGTAATCGATCAGATCCTGCTTGCCGGGGGGCTTGCCCTTGGCGACCACCACCAGCAGCGGCCGTTCGTCCCATTTCGGGTGGGCGACGCCGATCACCGCCGCCTCGGCCACCTGCGGGTGGCCCATGGCGGCGTTCTCCAGCTCGATGGAACTGATCCACTCGCCGCCGGACTTGATCACGTCCTTGGCCCGGTCGGTGATCTGCATGAAGCCGCGCGGATCGATGGTCGCCACGTCGCCGGTGCTGAACCAGCCGTCCTCGTCGATGGGCGTGTCGTCGCGCTTGAAATATCCCGATGTCACCCACGGGCCGCGCGACTGCAGCAGGCCGTAGGTGCGGCCGTCCCGCGGCAGTTCCCGGCCGTTGTCGTCGACGATGCGGATCTGCACGCCGAAGGCGGGGCGGCCCTGCTTCACGAGCACGTCGAGCTTGCGCGCCTCCGGCCAGTCCAGCATGTCACGCTTCAGGGTGCCGAAGGTGCCCATCGGGCTCATCTCGGTCATGCCCCAGCCCTGGCGCACCTGGACGCCCAGGCGGTGGAAGCGCTCGATCATGCTGCGGGGCGGCGCGGTGCCGCCGACGCAGACGCGGTCCAGCTTGCCCGTATCGTCTCCGGTGCTTTCCACGTGGTTCAGGAAATCCAGCCAAATGGTTGGAACTGCTGCAGAATGGGTGACACCTTCCTGCAGCATCAACTCGTGGATGCGCGGCCCGCTGACGTCCCGTCCCGGAAGCACCAGCTTGGCGCCCACGGCGGCGGCGCAGTAGGGGATGCCCCAGGAATTGGCGTGGAACATGGGTGCCACGGGCAGGATGCAGTCGTGGCTGCTGAAGGCGTGCACGTCGGGCAGCGAAGCCGCCAGGGTATGCAGGATGGTGGAGCGGTGGGCGTAGAGCACACCCTTCGGCTCGCCCGTGGTGCCGGAGGTGTAGCACAGCGACGAGGCGGTGTTCTCGTCGAGCGGGCGCCAGGCGTAGTCGTCGTCCTCGGCGGCCAGCAGCTCCTCGTAGCAGGCGACGCGGGGCAGGGACGTCTCCGGCATGTGTGCCGCGTCGGTCAGGATCACCACGGCCTCCACCGACGGCAACCGGTCGATCAGCCGCTCCACCAGGTCGACGAAGGTCAGGTCGACGAACAGGAACCGGTCTTCGGCGTGGTTGACGATGTAGGCGATCTGGTCGTCGAACAGCCGCGGGTTGATGGTGTGGCACACCGCGCCCATGCCTGGGACGGCATAGAACAGCTCGAAGTGCCGCCAGGTGTTCCAGGCCAGGGTGCCGACCCTGTCACCGTCCCAGACCCCAAGCCTTTCCAATGCCTTGGCGAGCTTTCTTGTGCGCCTGGCGCAGTCGGCGTAGGTGTAGCGGTGGGTGCCGCCCTCGACCGGGCAGGAGACGATCTCGACCTCGCCGTGGTTGAGTTCGGCGTGCTCCAGCAGCGACGAGATCAGCAGCGGCCGCTGCTGCATCAGCCCCATCATGCCGGCCTACTCCGCGGCGGACTTCACGTTCGGGCGGGCCGGCTCGATGCCCGCCGCCTCCAGCGCCAGCGCCTTGGCCCGCTTCATGTCGTAGTGGTTGCGGGTGACGATGCGCTGGGCATAGAGCCCGCCGCCCGCCTGCACGTTGGTGACCGCCTTGTAGCCGCCATAGGCGTCGGCCGACAGGTCGCGGATCGCGTGGAACAGCTGGGCACGGTAGCGGCCGTCCACCGACTGCCTGGTGCCCAGGTACTTGCGCAGCAGGTCGCCGGTCTCCGGATTGTCCAGGTCGCTCATGGACGGCACGGTCACGATCGAGCCGCCGGCGATGTCGTGCAGGTGACGCACCATCAGGCTGTAGTTGGCGGCGCCGTGATACTTGCCGGCGTTGGTGAACAGCTCGTTGGGGAAGGCGGCGCCGTCGGCGGTCACCTCGCTGTGGGCGATGGCCGCCTCCAGCGAGGCACGCACCAGCGTGGCGTGGATGATCATCTCGGAGATCTTCTCCTTGATGTGGCCGACCTTCTCCAGCCCGTTGGCCTCGGCGATCAGCTGGGCGAAGCCGACCAGCAGATCGGCGCCGTCGGCCATGGGGGCGAGGCCGCCCAGCCGCTCCCACAGGCCGAGGGAATGGGCGAAGACCGCGGCGTAACGCCATTCACCGTCGAGGAAAATCCGGTCCTCCGGTACGAACACGTCGTCGAAGATCACGAAGCCTTCCGGCACCACCGTGTTGGCCGAGATGGGGAAGTCGCGCGGGTCGCCGTGGCGCGGCGCGTAGGTGGTGTTGACGATTTTGACGCCGGGCGCATTCACCGGCACGGCGCAGGCGATGGCGTAGTCCTCCTCGCCCTCGTGCATGGACTTGGTGGGGATCACCATCAGCTCGTGGCCCATGGAGGCGCAGGAGATGTGCAGCTTGGCGCCGCGGATCACCACGCCGCCGGGCCGGCGGGCCACCACGTGCACGTAGGCGTCGGCATCGTCCTGCTGGCCGGGCTTGCGGCTGCGGTCGCCCTTGGCGTCGGTGATGCATTCCGTAACACGCAGATCGTTTTCCTGGACGTACTTCACGTAACGGTTGATTGCCTCCACCGCCTGCGGGCGGACGTCGCGGACGCGGTCGGCGGCGGTCAGCAGGGTCATGATCGAGGCGTAGGTGACGTGGGTCAGCAGGTCGATCTCGTGGTGCATCTCGACCTTCTGGCGCAGTTCGTCGACCGAGCCCGGCACGGTCATGTAGGCGCTGATGGCGCCGGCCTCGGGCCGGTAGAACCGGTCGTAGGAGGCGGCGGTGTCGGCGACGGTCTTGCCCAGGATCGGGTGGGCCACCACGTCGTCGATCCGCCGACCCTCGAAATAAGTCGCGCGCCCGTCGCTCAGCGACGCCTTGTACTGCTCGCCCGTCATCATGGCTCAGGTCTCCGATTTCCCCGTTTTCGGCTTGGAACGGTGGCAGGACTCGGCGCCGCTGTCCAGCCGCCAGACCCTGATGACCGCCGATCCGATTGCCAGAGTCAGGACTGCTTGTTACCGTGCGGGAAACCACGCGGGACACGGCGATGAGCGAGACGAGATACCGGATCTGTCCGATCTGCGAGGCGACCTGCGGACTCGAGATCGAGGTGGAGGGACGCGAGGTCACGGCGATCCGCGGCCATGCGGGGGACGTGTTCTCCCGCGGCTACATCTGCCCCAAGGGAAACGCGCTGCGCGAACTGGACGCCGATCCGGACCGGCTGCGCCGGCCGCTGGTGAGGCGGGACGGTGCGCTCAGGGAGGCGAGCTGGGAGGAGGCCTTCGCCGAGATCGAGCGCCGGCTGATGCCGATCATCGCGCGGCACGGCCGGCAGGCGGTGGGCGTCTATCTCGGCAATCCGTCCGCCCACAAGGCGGGCCTGCAGCTCTACCTCTCGTCCTTCCTGAAGGCGCTGGCCACGCCCAACAAGTTCTCCGCCTCCACCCTCGACCAGATGCCCAAGCAGGTGGTGCTCGGGCTGATGTATGGCGGCATCATCACGGCGCCCGTCCCCGACATCGACCGCTGCGACCTGCTGGTGGTGATCGGCGCCAATCCCATGGCGTCCAACGGCAGCCTGTGGACGGTGCCCGACTTCCGCGGCCGACTGAAGGCCATGCAGAAGCGCGGCGGACGGATGATCGTGATCGACCCCAAGCGCACCCAGACCGCCGCCCTGGCCGACCGGCACATCCCCGTGCGGCCCGGCGCCGACGCCTATCTTCTGGCCGCCGTCGCGGCGGCGATGTTCGAGGAAGGGGCGGTGCGCCCCGGACGGCTGGAGGAATACCTGACCGGCCTCGCCGACGTCCGGCAGGCGGTGGCGCCCTACACGCCCGAGGCGGTCGCCGGGGTGACCGGCGTGCCCGCCGGGACAATCCGGGAGCTGGCCCGCGAGATCGCCGCCACCGAGCGGGCGGCGGTCTACGGCAGGATGGGCACCTGCACGCAGGAGTTCGGCACGCTGGCGTCCTGGCTGGTGGAAGTGGTCAACATCCTGGCCGGCAACCTGGACCGCGAGGGCGGCATGATGTTTCCCAAGGGTCTCGCCCTCCAGGCCAACTCGACGGGCGAGCCGCGTTTCGGCCGCGGCTTCGCGCTGGGCGGCCGGGTGTCGCGTGTCCGCGGCGCGCCGGCGGTCTGCGGCGAACTCCCCGCCATCTGCCTGCCCGAGGAGATCGAGACGCCGGGCGAGGGGCAGATCCGCGCCCTGTTCACGGTCGCCGGCAATCCGGTCCTCAGCGCGCCCGGCGGCGACCGGCTGGCCCGGGCGCTGGGCACCCTCGACTTCATGGTCAGCGTCGACATCTACCTGAACGAGACCACGCGCTTCGCCGACGTCATCCTGCCCGGCACCTCGCCCTTCGAGGAGCCGCAGTTCGATTTCGGCTTCGCCCAGTTCTCCTGCCGCAACAATGCCCGCTACTCGCCGGCGCTGTTCCCGCCCGCCGACCGGCCGCAGGAATGGGAGGTCATGGCGCGCCTCGCCGGGATCGTCGCGAGCCATGGCAGGTCGGTCGAGGAGGCCGACGATATCCTGATCCGCTCCAAGATCGCCGCTGTCGCGGCCAAGCCGGGCTCGCCGCTCGAGGGGCGCGACGTGGAGGAGATTTTCGACATGCTGCGCCCCCGCACCGGCGCCGAGCGGCAGATCGACCTGGCCATCCGCGTCGGTCCCTACGGCGACCGTTTCGGCGCCGATCCGGACGGCCTGACCCTGCAGAAGCTGATCGACCATCCGGGCGGTTTCGACCTGGGGCCGCTGCAGCCGCGCCTGCCCGAGGCGCTGCGTACCCGCGACGGCATGATCGCCCTGGCGCCGGCCGACATCCTGGCGGACATGGCGCGGCTCGCCGAAGGACTCGGTCGCGGCGCGCCGCCGTTCCTGCTGATCGGGCGCCGCGACGTGCGCACCAACAATTCCTGGCTGCACAATCTGCCCGTATTGGCCAAGGGGCCGTTCCGCTGCACCCTGCAGATCAATCCCGGCGATGCGGCCCGGCTGGGCCTGGAGGACGGCGAGACGGCCAGCCTGTCGGGCGCCGGACATGTCGTGGAGGCGCCGGTGGAGATCACCGCCGACATCATGCCGGGCGTGGTGTGCCTGCCGCACGGCTTCGGCCACGGGGAGCAGGGAACCCGTCTTGGGGTCGCCGGGCAGCGGCCCGGCGTGAACAGCAACCTGGTCGCCGATCCGGACGCCCTCGACCCGCTGTCTGGCACGTCGGTGCTGAACGGCATCCCCGTTCGGGTCGCCGCCGTGCGCCAGGCCGCGCAATAGGTCGTTCGCCGGGGCGGATTCCATGCACGCGGCGCGGGCGATTCCTGCGTATTGGTTGCAGCGCAGCGACCCGAAAACTACTATACAAGCGTGCGAAGCGACCTGAACCGTCGGAAGGCGGCAGGCAAATCCGGAAACGTCCCGGGAGAGTTGGGCGAATGAAAATCCTGCTGGCGCAACCCCGCGGCTTCTGCGCAGGGGTGGAGCGTGCCATCGACATCGTCGTGCGGGCCCTCATCAAGTACGGGCCGCCGGTCTATGTCCGCCACGAGATCGTGCACAACAAGCGCGTGGTCGAGGAACTGCGCGCCCAAGGTGCGGTGTTCGTCGACGAGCTGGACGAGGTGCCTGCCGGCGCCATCACCATCTTCTCGGCCCATGGCGTCGCCAAGCTGGTGGAGAGGGACGCCGGGGATCGAGGTCTGGAAGTGATCGACGCCACCTGTCCGCTGGTGGCCAAGGTCCACATGGAAGGCCAGCGCTATGCCCGCAACAAGCATGAGATCGTGCTGATCGGCCACCAGGGGCACGCCGAGGTCATCGGTACGCTGGGCCAGATCGACGGCCCCACCCATCTGGTGGGCTCGGTCGCCGACGTGGAGCGCCTCGAGGTCGGCGATCCCGACCGGCTGGCCTACGTGACCCAGACCACCCTGTCGGTGGACGATACCCGCGACATCATTGCCGCGCTCAACCGCCGCTTCCCGTCCATCAAGGGACCGGACGTGCGCGACATCTGCTACGCTACCCAGAACCGCCAGGAGGCGGTGCGGCACCTGGCGCGGCGATGCGACGTGCTGCTGGTGATCGGCGCCCAGAACAGCTCCAATTCCAACCGGCTGCGCGAGATCGGCGCCGAGATGAACGTTCCGAGCTACCTGATCGACGACGCGACCTGCCTCGATCCGGCATGGCTCGAGGGCACGAGGATGGTCGGCGTGACTGCCGGCGCGTCGGCGCCCGAGGCGCTGGTCAACGAACTGATCGACCGGCTGCGCGAGCTCGGCGCGGAAGGCGTGGAGATGCTCGACGGCCTGGTGGAAAACGTGCAGTTCAAACTGCCGTCGCAAGTGCGTAACGTCCAGCGGCCGGCCGCCTGAGGGCAGGCCGTTCCGCTGCTTTGAAAGGATAGGACCGTGGCTGTTCCGCTGATCCAGCAGGTGCGCGTCGCCAGCTACATCATGAAGCAGAAGCTCAAGGGCAACCGGCGCTACCCGCTGGTGCTGATGCTGGAGCCGCTGTTCCGCTGCAACCTGGCGTGCTCGGGCTGCGGCAAGATCGACTACCCGGAGCGGATCCTCGATCGCCGCCTGTCCGTGGCCGAGTGCCTGGAGGCGGTGGACGAGTGCGGCGCGCCGATGGTCTCCATTCCCGGCGGCGAGCCGCTGCTGCACAAGGAGATCGACCAGATCGTCGAGGGCATCATCGCCCGCAAGCGGTTCGTCTATCTGTGCACCAACGCGCTGCTGCTCAAGAAGAAGATGCATCTGTTCAAGCCGTCGCCCTATCTGACCTTCTCGGTCCACCTCGACGGCCTGAAGGAGGAGCACGACAAGTCGGTGTCGCAGGACGGGGTTTTCGACCGCGCGGTGGAGGCGATCCGCGAGGCGGTTAAGCGCGGTTTCCGCGTCACCGTCAACTGCACCCTGTTCAACAACGCCGAGCCCGAGCGGGTGGCGGCGTTCTTCGACTTCGTCGGCGGGCTCGGCGTCGAGGGCATCACGGTGTCGCCCGGCTATGCCTACGAGCGCGCGCCGGTGCAGGACCACTTCCTCTCCCGCCGCGGCACCAAGGAGCTGTTCCGCGACGTGTTCCGGCGCGGCAAGGCCAAGGGCAGCAAGTGGGTGTTCAACCAGTCGAGCCTCTATCTCGACTTCCTCGCCGGCAACCAGCAATACGAGTGCACGCCCTGGGGCAGCCCGGCGCGCAACGTCTTCGGCTGGCAGAAGCCGTGCTACCTGCTCGGCGAGGGCTACGCCTCCAGCTTCAGGGAACTGATGGACGGCACCGACTGGGACAGCTACGGCACGGGCAAGTACGAGAAGTGCGCCAACTGCATGGTCCATTGCGGCTACGAGCCGACGGCGGTGACCGACACGGTGGCGCGGCCGCTCAAGGCCCTCAAGGTGTTCGCCCGCGGCATCGAGACCGAAAAGCCTATGGTCGAGGACATTCCGCTGCACGCCCAGCGGCCGGCGACCTACGTCTTCGAGAAGCAGGTCGACGGCTTCCTCAGCGAGCTACAGGAAGAAAAGCCGCGGGACCCCAAGAGCAGCAAGGTGGCGTAGCGTCTGGGTCGCCTTCGCGGTCTGCCGCGCCAGCTTTACGAGGTCGCCCACTTCCCAGGGCCGTATGGCGAGGGTCGCCAGTGCGCGGCTCCGCGAGACGGTGCCGTCCGGGTTCATGGCCTGCAATGCCGCGAGTGGCAGCATCAGGTTCGATGTGTCGGCGATCACCCGCAGGGTGAGGAACGGCACGCTCCTGGCCTGTGCCGCCTCCGCCACCGCGAAGCTTTCCATGTCGACGCCGAACGCCTGGCTCTGGATGTGCAGCGACCGCTTGTCCGAGGGTGTCGCCGCCGGCGGATCGCTGTGGGCGAGGTTGCCGGCCTCGACCGGGAACTTCTGTTGCCCCAACCCGAGGCGTAGGCGCGCCATCCAGCCCCTGTCCACGTCGATCGTCTCGCCCCAGTGGCTGACATTGCCGGCAAGGAGCAGCGTGCCGGGCTTGAGGCCTTCCAGCAGCGCGCCCGCGACTCCGAAGCTCAGCAGCGCCTCACATCCTTCGTCGAGCAGCCGGTCGGCGGTGCGCCGCGCCGAACGGTAGCTGGGGCCGGCGCAGGCCACGGTGATCGCGGCGGGCTCGGAGGCCTGCGCGATTTCGTGCGCGAGGATATCCGCCTCGAACTGCATCCCGGTGACGATGCCCAGGCGTTTCATTTTACGGGTCCCCTGATTGCCTTGGACACGAGAGCGGCGGCCCGCGTGCCGGAGCGGATCGCTCCTTCGATGGTGGCAGGGAGCCCGGTGTCCGTCCAGTCGCCCGCAAGGAAAAGGTTGGCGATCACCGTCTCGGCATCCGGCCGGTGCGCGGCCGTGTCCGGTGTCTGCGCCGGAGTGGCGCGCTTTTCCTTGATGACGCGGAACCGCGGCAGCGGGTCGTCGAGACCGAGCGCCACCTGTACGTCGCGCCAGCACCGGGCGGCGATGTCTTCGGCCTCCAGCTGGGACTCGTCGCGGGCGGCGCTGATGGTGATCGAGATCACGTCGCTGCGGACGAAGACCCACTGCGCGGTTCCGCCGACGATTCCGACGAGATCGACGCCGCCCTGCCGCAGCAGGCGCGGCAGCCGGTAGTGCACGTTGACGATGGGTTCGCCCGCCGGAGGCGTGGTCAGGCCCGGCAGCAGGCCGGAGGCGTCCCACGGGGGTACGGCAAGCACGATGAAGTCATCCTCGTCGAAGGCAATGGATTCCTCGCCTGCCGCGAGTCCGCTCACGCGGCCGGCCTGCCGCTGGACGGCGTTCACGCGTAGGCCGAAGCGGATATCGGCGCCCCGCGCTTCGAGGGTGGCGACGGCCGGGTCGATGAAGGTGTCCGCAAGGCTGCTGGCGGCGATCAGCGGCCGACAGGCCTTGGCGCCTCGGGCGAAGGTTTCCAGCAGCACCGGCTTCATGAGGCCCGCGGAGGCGGCCTCGGGACGCGCGTTGAGGGCGGCGACGGTGAGCGGTTCCCAGAGGCCGCGGAACAGCGGGTCGTCGGGGTCGAGCACCTCGGCGACCGCCTGGCCTGTGCCGGCCCGCAGCAGGCTCAGGACGCTCAGATATGACTTGGGCGACGCATCGGGCACCCCGCGCCCGCGCACGAAGATCCACCACGGCAGCCAGCCGGCGTTGGGGCGGACGGTCCAGCGTCGGCCGCCGCGCGCCACGTCGACGAACGAATAGGCGGTCTGCGGGGGGCCGGCCAGCCGGTTCCTCGCTCCGATCTCGTCCAGGTAGGCCATGGTGGCGCGGTTGCCGCTCATCACCAGGTGGTTGCCGTTGTCGATGACGCAGCCCAGAGTCTCGTCGTGGTACGAGCGGCAGCGCCCGCCCGCCCGCCGCGTGGCCTCGATCACGGTGACCGCATGGCCGTCGCGGGACAGTTCAAGCGCTGCGCTCAGGCCCGCGAGGCCGGCGCCGACAACGTAGGTGCGAGCCATGGGTCAGAACACGCCGTAGCGCAGGGCGATCCAAAGCTTCTCCAGCTTGGACACCCCTTGGCGGTTGGGGTTGGGCAGGGTGGCCCAGTCTTCCTCGCGCAGCCGGTCGAGGGTCTTGCGGTAGACCATCATCATGATGATCGCCGGACGCATCGTCCGGCGCGGGCACTCGGCGATCGCCGCTTCGGCCCGCACGAATTCGGCCTCGGCCCGTTCGGCGAGAGCGCGGCAGACCGGCCGCAGCCGGGCGTCGGCCAGGACGGCGGCGGGATCGGTGCTCTCGATGCCCGCATCCCGCAGCAGTTCGCGCGGCAGGTAGAGACGTCCCATGGCGGCGTCCTCCTCCACGTCGCGGAGAATGTTGGTGAGCTGCAGCGCAAGGCCGAGATGGTCGGCGGTGCGCTGGCCGGCTTCGCCCGGTTCGCCGAAGATACGCACGCACAGCCTTCCCACCGCGCAGGCCACCCGGTCGCAGTAGAGCAGCAGGTCGGCGAGGGCAGGCGCGCGGATCGGCCCGAGGCCGTCCATTTCCATGCCGTCGATGAGCGCGTAGAAATCCTTCTTCTCCAGTCCGTAGCTGTCCACTGCCGGCGCGAGGACCCGGGTGATGGCGTTGCGCGGTTCGCCCGTGTAGAGAAAGTCGATCTCGCGCCGCCATTCCTCCAGCGCCATGCGCTTTTCGGCGTCCGGGCCGTCGCCGTCGGCGATGTCGTCGACCTCGCGGGCGAACGCATAGACCGCGAAGATGGCGTCGCGCTTTTCCGGCGGCAGGAACCGCATCGCCCAGTAGAACGACGAGCCGGCCGCCATCACCGTCCGCCGGACCTTGGCCAGGTCGGACGGCAGCGGCGATCGTGGGTGAGCGATTGATTGGGCCAGCGCCACGTCGAACCCTCGCGATGAAGTCAGCTCGCGCCGACCTCCCGCAGGAGTTGCGGTTGGCCCAGCGCGGCAAGCACTGTCGTGACGATGTCGCCCGGCGTCAAGCGCGCTTCCGCATATTGTTGCTCCGGGCTGCCGTGGCCGACGAAAAAGTCGGGCAGCGTGACGGTGCGCACCTTCACCCCGGTGTCGAGCAGACCCTCCCGCGCCATATGGGAGAGGACGTGGGCTCCGAAGCCGCCGACGGCGCCTTCCTCGACCGTGACCAGCACCTCGTGGTCGAGCGCCAGCCGGCGGATCAGCGCCGCGTCCAGCGGCTTTGCGAAGCGGGCGTCGGCGACGGTGGTCGGAAGCCCGTAATGGGCGAGTTCCTCGGCTGCCGCCAGGCACGACTGGAGACGGGTGCCGAGCGACAGCAGGGCGATGCGGCCGCCCTCGCGCAGGATGCGCCCCCTGCCGATGGGCAGCGCCGCGCTGCGCTCCGGCAGTGCAACGCCGACGCCTTCGCCGCGCGGGTAGCGCAGCGCCGACGGGCGGTCGTCAATGGCGAGCGCGGTTACCAGCATGTGCTTCAGTTCGGCTTCGTCCGATGGCGCCATCACCACGAAGTCGGGCAGGCAGCACAGGTAGGCGAGGTCGTAGCTGCCGGCGTGGGTGGCGCCGTCGGCGCCGACCAGGCCGGCCCGGTCCATGGCGAAGCGTACTGGCAGGCGCTGGATCGCCACGTCGTGCACCACCTGGTCGTAGGCCCGCTGCAGGAAGGTGGAATAGATGGCGACCACCGGCTTCACGCCGTCGGCGGCCAGCCCGGCAGCAAAGGTCACCGCGTGCTGTTCGGCGATGCCCACGTCGAAGGTTCGCTCGGGGAAGCGTCGGCCGAACACGTCGAGACCCGTGCCGGACGGCATGGCCGCGGTGACGGCGACGATCGACGGGTCGTCCTCGGCCTCCTCGATGAGGCCTTGGGCGAACACCTTCGTATAGGAAGGGGCGGCGGGGGCGGACTTCGCCTGAACGCCGGTTTCCGGGTCGAACTTGCCCACCGCGTGGTACTTCTCCGGGTGGGGCTCGGCGAACGGATGGCCCTTGCCCTTTTCGGTCAGCACGTGGAACAGGACCGGGCCCTGCCGGTCGCTGTCGCGGAGAGCCTCCAGGCACGATACGAGGCCGTCCACGTCATGGCCGTCGACCGGCCCCAGATAGGTGAAGCCCAGGTCCTCGAAGAACGTGTCGCGGCTGAGGGCCGAGGCGGCATAGGCCCGGGCGCGGTCCTGTGCGGTCGCGAAGTCGGCGGGGAAGGCAGCGTCGAGCCTTGCGGCGATCTCGTCTGGCGCAAGCGGCGGCCGCTCCTGCGCCAGCCGGGCGAGGTAGTGGCTTAGGGCGCCGACCGCCGGCGCGATGGACATGGCGTTGTCGTTGAGGATCACCAGCAGGCGCGAGTTCAGCGATCCGGCGTTGTTGAGCGCCTCATAGGCCATGCCGGCGCTCAGTGCGCCGTCGCCGATGACGGCGATGACGTTGTTGCGCCGGCCCTGCATGTCGCGGGCGACGGCCATGCCGAGCGCCGCCGAAATGGAAGTGGAACTGTGCGCGGCGCCGAACGGGTCGAACTCGCTTTCGGTGCGCTTGGTGAAGCCGTAGAGGCCGCCGCCCTGGCGGATGGTGCGGATGCGGTCGCGGCGGCCGGTCAGCACCTTGTGGGGATAGGCCTGATGGCTCACGTCCCAGATCAGCCTGTCGGACGGGGTGTCGAACACGTAGTGCAGCGCCACGGTCAGTTCGATGACGCCGAGCCCTGCGCCGAAATGGCCGCCGGTCTGCGAGGCTGCGTCGATGATCTCGGCGCGCAACTCGCCGGCAAGGTCGGGAAGCTGCTCGCGGGCGAGCGACCTCAGGGCCTTCGGGTCGTGAATGGTATCGAGCAGCGGTGTCTTTGAAACCATGGGTCCCGGTTATTCTTGGTCAAGGGCCGTGGGCGGGGACCGTTACACTGGTCCGGCCGTTTTGCATAGTACTGTGCAGTTCGGGCCGCAGCTTTCCCTGGTACATAGTCTGATGGTAGTGCAGCGGGCCCCTTCCTCCAACATGTTGCCGTCAAGTTACGGTCGAATCACCCAACTCGGCCGCGAGTGTGACTTTTTTGATACTCTCGGCCCTTCCAGCGGCTGGTGGCGCCGCGCCAGTGGTTGAGTGCCGAGTGCAGGGTCATGGCGCCGTACAGGGCCGCCGTCGCCGGCAGCGCGAGCGCCTCGCCGGGCCGACGGCCGTATTCGGCAAGAGTCGGCGCATAGGCCGCGCTCATTGCTGCCCATCCGGCCGCGCCGAGCAGGGTGGCGAGTCCGTCGCGGTGCAGAGGCCAGGTCAGCAGCAACAGCGGCGGGACCAGGAAGGTGAGGGCGAGGCCGGCGAGCACCAGGACCAAAAGAAGGCCGGAATAGCGCAGCTGGGTGAAGGCGGTGCGCGAGACCATCAGCCAGAGATCACGCAGGCCGTTCGACTCGCGGCGGCTTCTGACGCCGGGCTCGAAGCCCAGCCAGAGCCTGCCGCCCGCGCCCTTGACCCTGGCTGCGAGAGCGCAGTCGTCGATCAGGGCGTCTCGCATCGACGCCAGTCCGCCGGCGCGTTCCAGCGCCTCGCGGCGCAGCAGGATGCAGCCGCCGGCCGCGCCCGCAACGGGCGACCGGGGATCGTTCACGGCAGGAAACGGGTAGAGCATCTGGAAGAAGAACACGAACGCCGGCACCAGCAGGCGCTCCCAGACCCCGGCGCAGTGCAGCCGGGCCATCACGGAGACAAGGGCGAGGCTTCGGGTTTCGGCGAGGGCGGCGAGCCGTCGGAGCACGTCCGGGTGATGGTCGATGTCGGCGTCGCTGAACCAGATGAAGTCCGTCGCCGGCCCCGTCCGGTCGGCGTGCTCGAGGCCGGTCTGCAGCGCCCACAGCTTGCCGCTCCAGCCGGCCGGCAGCGGGCGGCCCGACACGATCTCCAACGGCCGGTCATGCCCGGCGGCGGCCATGCGGGCCAGTTCGGCGGTGCCGTCGGTGCTGCCGTCGTCGACGACCACGATGCGCAGCGGGCCCGGATAGTCCTGCGCCAGCAGTCCGGCGACGCTGTCGCCGATCACGGCGGCTTCGTCCCGAGCCGGCACGACGGCGAGCACGGAGGCCGACGGCGCGCCGGCGCCGGCCTGCGGCAGCCTCTGGTCGGCCCGCCAGAACCGGCGGCGGCCCAGCAGCAGGTAGGCCCAGATGGCCAGACTGATCGCCCCGACGACCGCCAGCATCACCGGCTGCGCCGGAGGAAGACGTCGAGGATACCCTGCCCGGCGCAGAACAGCGCTGCGGGCTTGCCCAGCGCCACCCGCGTGGCGATCGGGTCCTCCCGGGAGAGCCGCAGGGTCAGCCGGTCGGCGATGCGCACGATCACGGCGGACTCCAGGGCAAGCCGCGTGCTCTTCAGCGCGGGCGGCAGCTGGCGCGCCTGCCGCAGCAGGGCGGAGGTGCCGGCGACCGCCCGTTCCATGACCCGGGACAGGCCGGACGTCATCTCGTTGAATCCCAGGTCCTCCGTATGGGCGCCGTCTTCCCGGATCCATTCCTGGGGCAGGTACACCCTGTTCATGCTGCGGTAGTCGTCGGCGCAGTCCTGGAGGTGGTTTATCACCTGCAGCGCGTTGCACAGGGCGTCGGAGTACCGGTAGCCCGCCGGATCCTCGCCGTGCAGGTCGAGCAGATAGCGGCCCACCGGCGCGGCCGACCGGTCGCAATAGTCCAGCAGCTCTTCCCAGGTTTCGTAGCGGTTCTTGACCGCGTCCTGCTTGAAGGCCGAGATCAGGTCGAGGCAGTGCTTTTCGGTGATGCCGGTCTCGATCAGGCTTTGGCGCATGGCATGGGCCTTGGCGAAGCCCGGTTCCGCGCGCCCGCCGCGCAGCGCCCCGGCGAAGCCGTCGAGCCGCGCCAGCTTCTGGTCCGCCGGCAGGTCCGGATTGTCGGCGATGTCGTCGATCGCCCGGGCGAAGGCGTAGTACACGGCCACGTGAGGCCTCAGCCGGCGGGGCAGAAGGAACGAGCCGACGGGGAAATTCTCGTCCGCGGCACCCTTGCCCGACGGCGTTTCCTGGACGGCCGTCTCCATGTTTCCGCGTGCTCCCGTGGCGTTGCCGTGCCCGGCAGGAATATCGCGTCCTGCGCGCCCGCGCCAGCCTACCGGTACTGCGCGTCCAGATCCTGCTGCAGGCTCCTGCCGGCAAGGTAGTAGTGGAGAGCGGCCCAGGCGTAGATGAACAGGAAGGACAGCATGGTGTAGCGCAGCGATTCCTGGCCGAAGCGGGCGTTCATGAAATCGCTCACCGCGCCCACGGCCACGGGACCCAGGCCCATGCCCACCAGATTGGTGATCATCAGGAAGATGGCCACGGTGGTGGCGCGCATCCGCAGCGGCACCATCAGCTGCAGTACGGCGTTGGCGGGACCCAGGTAGCAGGAATAGGCGGCGCCGGGCAGCGCCATCAGGGCGATGGCGATGGCGTAGGCATGGATGGGCAGGCCGGCGATCGTGTAGACCGTGGACGGCAGCAGCAGCGCCAGCGCCGAGACCGGGATCGCGGGGATCATGGCGATGGCCGGGATCCAGACATACCACCGCACATCCTTGGCAGACAGCCTGTCGGCCAGCAAGCCGCCCAGCAGAGTGCCGCCGACCCCGCCGATGATCAGCGACGGACCAAGCATCACCCCGATCTCGCCGGAGGTCAGCCCGTGCGACCGCTCGAAGAAGGCGGGAATCCAGGTCTGCGAGCCGTAGCCGCCGAACACGATGAGCGACGTGCCCAGCACCAGGTGCAGCAGCGACCGGCGACGGACGAGGAAGAGGATGGTCTCGCTGAAGGGCGGCGGCGGATAGCCGCCCAGCGGCTCAACCCGGTCGGACAGGCCGCGGCGGGGCTCGCGCAGGGTCAGCTGCAGGATCACCGCCGCGATAAGACCGGGGCCGCCGACGATGATGAGCGCATGGCGCCAGCCGTAGGCGTCGTTGATCAGCCCGCCCAGCGCGAAGCCGGCCAGGGTGCCGATCGGGATCCCCAGTCCGAAGACCCCCAGCGCGAAGGCGCGCCGCTCCTTGGGAAAGTAGTCGGCGATGATCGACTGGGATGCCGGCACGCAACCGGCCTCGCCGATGCCGACGCCCATGCGGGCGAAGAACAGCTGCAGCGCGGTCTGCGTGAAGCCGCACAGCGCCGTCATCACGCTCCACAGCCCGAGCGAGATACTGATGATGCGCTTGCGGTTCGACCGGTCGGCGAGCCAGGCCAGCGGGATGCCCAGCAGGATGTAGGTGAGGCCGAAGGCGAGGCCCGAGATGGCGCCGGCCTCCCAGTCGGTGAGGCCGAGGTCGGTGGCGATGGAATTGAGCAGGATCGCAACGATGTTGCGGTCCATGTGGCCGAACGCGAACACCAATGTCAGAAGGCCCAGGACGTACCAGGGGTACTGCGCCGTTTGCTCCGGAACGACGCCCGGACCGGCGGCCTTGGAGGGGATCACGGAGGGCCTTTCTCAAACGATGCGCAACCGGCGGGCAACCGCGGTTGTTGTAGGTGCGCAGGTGCCTGCTGGCAAGGAGCATGCGCGAAAATCTCGCAGAAAATTCTTGCAATGGTTCAAGCCGCCTGCACGATAACCGCCGGCCGCGGGGAGGCCGCCTGCCGCAGGGCGGGACGGCTGGCCGACAGCGCTCTCTCACCGATCCTGGACGGCGGCGCCTGCTGAATGCGGGGCGTGGCGGGCGAAGGCTTCGGCGGAGCCGGACGGCCCCGGGGACGACGGACATTGGAGATGCGAGGATCGATGGCTGAGGCAGAGTTCGAGGCGGCACTGGCGGCGGCGACACGCCGGCATCTCGAGGGCACCACCGGCATCGCCGATCTGCGCCGGCTTTCGGCGGGCGCTTCCCAGGAGACATGGTCGTTCGACGCCGCAGGTACGGGCGCACCGCAGCCGCTGATCCTGCGCCGTGCGCCCGGCGGGGTGCCCGAGAACCGCTCGACCGCCATCGGCCAGGTGCGAGAGGCACGGCTCATCCAGATCTGCCACGACCACGGCGTCAAGGCGCCCAACGTGCGCTACGTTCTGGAAGAGGAAGACGGCCTGGGCGTCGGCTTCGTCATGGACCGGGTGGCCGGCGAGACCCTGGCGCCGCGCATCCTTCGCGACGACCTCTATGCCGAGGCCCGGCCCAAGCTGGCGGGCCAGTGCGGCGAGGTGGCGGCCTCGATCCATGCGGTGCCCATGGGCGAGCTGGATTTCCTGCCTGAGATCACGCCCGAACAGCAGTGGCGGAACACCTGGGAGGCCTACGAGAAGTTCTTCCTGCAATGGTCGCCGTCGCCGGTGTTCGACTATGCGTTCCGCTGGCTGAAGGAGCGGGTGCCGGCGCGCGACCGCGTCACCTTGGTGCACGGCGACTTCCGCAACGGCAACATCATCTTCGGGCCCGAGGGCGTGCGCGTGGTGCTCGACTGGGAGATCGCCCATTTCGGGGACCCCATGGAGGACCTGGCCTGGATCTGCGTCAATTCGTGGCGGTTCGGCAACATCGACAGGCCGGTCGGCGGCTTCGGCCGCCGCGAGGAACTGTTCGAAGCTTATGAGCGCGCCAGCGGCGTGCCGGTCGACCCGGAGCGGGTGAAGTTCTGGGAGATTTTCGGCAGCCTGCGCTGGGGCGTCACCTGCCGCGGCATGGCATTCACCCACCTGACGGGCCACGACCGCTCGGTGGAGCGGCCGGCCATCGGCCGGCGATCGTCGGAATGCGAGGCCGACCTGATGATCCTGCTGGGGAGACGCTGATGCGCGCCGACCGTCCCACTGCCGACGAACTGCTCGAGGCCGTCGAGGAATTCCTCCGCGAGAAGGTGATGCCGGCCGTCAGCGGCCACCTCAACTTCCACTCCCGTGTCGCCGCCAACGTCATCGCCGCCGTCCGGCGGGAAGTCGCCCGGTCGCCGGAGATCGAGCAGGCGCAGCACGCACGGCTCGCCGGATTGCTCGGGCACGACGGCGACCCGCGGGCGCTGAACCGGGAACTGTGCGAGCAGATCCGGAATGGCGGCAGGGACCTGGACGACGCTGCGCTGCTGGAGCACCTGCGCCTCGTCGCGCTGGAGAATTTGGGCGTCGACAACCCGCGCTACTCAGCCTATGCGAAGCTCAACGGTGAGTAATACCGCGCAAGTTCAATGAGCGCTCGGTGTCGAGTGCCGGTCGGCCGGCGGACGAGACGATTACTGCACCGGTAATTGACTTCCGACACCATCAGTCACCACAATCACGTTCCCCTGTTGTTCAGCCGAATTCGCCTAGAAATCAAGCGGTTCGTCTTGAACGCCAAGATGAGGACGGGTTGCCATGTCCAGATACATTTTTGCCTCGTGCCTAGCTCTGTCCCTCCTGTTCTCCGGGAGCGCCTATGCCGCCTCCTGCTGGAAGACCGGCGACTGGCGCAATGTCGAGGGCTCGGAAATAAAGCTGATCGTCAGAGCCAAGCGGGACGAGAAGAGTACGCGAGCTGTCTGGGACTACCTGAAGCCCGACGGTACGAAGGTCCACATAGGGAATCAGTATGCGGTCATGGACCAGAAGGACATGTCCTTCAAGGTAAGCAACAACGAGGCTGAAATACGCTTCACGTTTGTTCCCGACGGGGGCGGGAAAGCCATTCCGCTGTCGGTGACGACCATGGCAAGGAAGGAAAAAGCAGTCGGGGCGGACACCTACTACGTGAAGGCGAAAAGTGTCAAACTCTGCCCCGACATGACCGGCACGGACTGCACGATGAACAGCGACATTCCGGCTATTTCCGAATGCACCCGGCAGGTCAAGAACCAATCCGTGCAGTACGATTTTGTCCTGCAGTGACTGGGGCGCCCGTAGCGGGCGGACCGCCGCCCGCCGGTGGTGACGTGAGCCGGCAGGCCACAGTTGCGGTCGGCGGGGTCGGCCCTGGGGCCGAACTCGGGCGATCTGCCCGAAGCCTCCTCGTCTAGGCGCTTGTGCTGCCCAGCATCCGGTCCATCATCTGCTTGAGCAGGTCGAGCACGGCTTCCTGCCGCTTTTCCCGGTCATGGCCGAAGCTGGCGACGGACAGGCCTTCCAGCGCCACGCGCAGCAGGTCGCGGGCTACCGCGAACGCGGGATTGTCGACCGTGGTGACGTCGCCATAGACCTCGCGGCCCAGCTCCAGGCGCCGCTCGTCGTAGCGCCTGGCGCCGGCGTCGACGATCTCGGCCAGTTCGGGATCGGTGCGGGCGGCGGCCTGCAATTCCTGCCAGGCGACGAACAGCGGGTGCTGGACGAACCGCCAGTAGATGTCGACGCCGCTCGTCAGCTTGTTCGCGGAAGCCGGCATCTTGCGCAGTTCCTCGGCGTAGGTCTCGATCCACCGGTCGATCATGTGGTCGATGGAGGCACGCAGCACGTCAGGCGTCGTCGGGAAGTAATACTGCACCGCGCCGCGGGTGACGTTTGCGCGCTTGGCGATTTCCGTCGTCGTCGTGCGGTGGTACCCGAGTTCGAGGAAGCACTGGATCGTGGCGTCCAGGATGCTGTTGCGGGTCGCGATGCTCTTTTTCGTCTGGTGGCGCCGGACATCGCGGGTCGGGGCCTGGTTGTCCTGGTTCATTACGGGCCGTCCCGCTGTTCGAGTTATCCCGGTTGGCGGCTTAAGCCGCTCCGCGCGAACGAACTTTTTTCGTCATCCGCGCTTAATCATTACTATAATTTCTGTCGCGGCTAAAGCCCCAGCACGAGCTTGGCCATGATGTCCCGCTGCACCTCGTTGGTGCCGGCGTAGATCGAGGCCGCCCGCGCGTTGAGATAATGGGGCGTGGTGGCCGGCGCGTAGGCCGGTCCGATGGGCGACTGGTTGTGGCGGCGGACGTCGTGGATGGTGTGCGGCGCCGCGTAGTAGGCGACGGTCTCCATGGTGAGCGTCGTCAGCCGCTGCATGGCCTCCGAGCCGCGCACCTTGATCATCGATGCTTCCGGCCCGGGCGAGCCGCCCTTCGACAGCGTCGACATGATGCGCAGCTCGATCATCTCCAGCGCCATCAGGTCCACCTCGAGCTCGTTCAGGGCGGCGGCGAACCCGGCCTCATCGGCGAGGCGTGCGCCGCCGGACCGCTCCGCCGCGGCAATGCGGCGCAGGTGCTTCAGGTCCGCCACCAGGCGCGGTGCCCAAGCGCCGGCGCCGCGCTCCCATTCCAGCAGGTACTTGGCGTAGGTCCAGCCCTTGTTCTCCTCGCCGATCAGCCCCGACTTGGGGACGCGCACGTCGTCGAAGAACACCTGGTTGACCTCGTGGTCGCCGCCCAGGGTGATGATCGGCTCCACGGTGATACCCGGCAGGTCCATGTCGAACAGCAGGAAGGAGATGCCCTGCTGCGGCTTGCCGCGGTCGCCGGTGCGCACCAGGCAGAACATGCGCTGGGCATACTGGGCATAGGTGGTCCAGATCTTCGAGCCGTTGATCACATAGTGGTCGCCGTCGGCGACGGCCCGCGTGCGCAGCGACGCCAGGTCCGAGCCGGCGCCCGGCTCCGAATAGCCCTGCGCCCAGTAGTCGTCCCCCGACAGGATGCGCGGCAGGTATCGTTGCTGCTGCTCCGGGGTGCCGAACTTGATGATCACCGGGCCCACCATGCCCAGCCCGTTGGGCAGCGGCTTGGGCGCATAGGATTCCGTCATCTCCCGGTTGAACAGGTAGCGTTGCGGGATCGACCAGCCGGTGCCGCCGTGCTCCTTCGGCCAGGACGGCGCGATCCAGCCCGTGCGGTGCAGGATGCGGTGCCACTGCATGGTCGGCTCGAACTCGGCGAAGATCGCCGTCTGGGTCATCGCCGCGTGGCGCAGCTCGTCGGTCAGGTTGTCGTCGATGAAACGCCGGATCTCGTCCCTGAACGCCAGGTCCTCGCGGCTGAAGTCCAGGTCCATGGCCGCCTCAGACCGTGGTGGACGAGCCGCCGTCCATGGGGATGACGGCGCCGTGGACGTAGTCGCTGGCGCGGGAGGCCAGGAAGATGGCGACGCCGGCGGCGTCCTCGGGTCGCCCCAGCCGCCCGGCGGGTACCCGCGCCAGGATTCTGTCGCGGGTCTTCTCGATAGTCTCGGCCATCATCCGGCTCGGGAAGGGGCCGGGTGCGATGGCGTTGACCCGGATGTGGTCCTTCGCCAGTTCGCGGGCCAACACCCGGGTCAGGTGGATCAGCGCCGCCTTCGAAGACGAGTAGGAGTAGGTCTCCATGTCGGGCACGGTCAGGCCGTTGATGGAGGCGATGTTGATCACCTTCGAGGGGCGCTCGAACGAACCGGCCGCGCGCAGCGCGCCGCGCAACTGCTGGATCAGGAAGAACGGCGCCTTGACGTTGAGGTCGTAGACCTTGTCCCAGCCGGCTTCGGGGAAATCGTCGAACGGTGCGCCCCAGGCGGCGCCCGAGTTGTTCACCAGCACGTCGAGCCCGGGCTCCAGCGACGTCATCCGCTCGGCAAGGGCGAGCACGCCGTCATGGGTCGAGAGGTCGGCCTGCAGCGGCAGGCAGGTGCCGACGCGGGAAAGCTCCTCGGCCACCTGCTCGCACACAGCGAGCTTGCGCGAGGCGATGTAGACCTTGGCGCCGTTGGCGGCGAAGCCGGTGGCGATCATCTTGCCGATGCCGCTCGATCCGCCGGTGACCAGGGCAACCTTGCCGGATATGTCGAATAGTGCGTTCACGCGTGACTGTTCCCCGTTGATTTGCCGCCCACACTATGCACGATAAGCGTGCTGAAAAAAGACCGTATAAATTCACTTTCAGGGAAGTCCCATGAACCGCGTCCTCGACCACCTCGGTACCCAGTACCCGATCATCCAGTCGCCCATGGGCTGGATCGCCCGGTCCCAGCTTGCCTCGGCGGTCTCCAACGCCGGGGCGATGGGCATCATCGAGACCTCGTCCGGCGAGATCGAGCAGTGCATGGAAGAGATCCGCAAGATGCGCACGCTCACCAACAAGCCGTTCGGCGTCAATCTGGCGCTGCTGTTCCTGCGCGACGAGCGGATGGTCGACATGGTGGTCGACGAGGGCGTGAAGTTCGTGACCACCTCGGCGGGCAGCCCGGCCAAGTACATCGAGAAGCTGAAGAAGCACGACATCGTCGTCTATCACGCGGTGCCGACGGCGACGCTGGCCATGAAGGCGGTGGCCGCCGGAGTCGACGGCCTGGTCGTCGAGGGCGCCGAGGGCGGCGGCTACAAGAACCCGGAGGAGGTCTCGCTCGCCGTGCTGCTGCAGAGCATCCGCGACAAGACCGACCTGCCCATGGTGGCGGCCGGCGGCATCGTCGACGGGCGCGGCATGGCGGCGGCCTTCGCGGCCGGCGCCGAGGGCGTGCAGATGGGCACCCGCTTCGTCAGTTCGCTGGAAAGCCCGGTGCACCGCAACTTCAAGCAGGCCATCGTCACCGGCGACGAGACCGGCACCGTGGTACTCAACAAGAAGTCGACGCCCTGCGTGCGGGCGCTGAAGACCGAACGGTCCATGGCCATCGCCGAGGCGGGGATCATGGACCGTGCCAAAGGCTTCGGCTCCGTCCTCGATCTTTACTTCGCCGGCGACATGGAGGCGAGCCTGGGCCTCGCCGGCCAGGGCATCGGCCTGATCCACGAGGTCAAGCCGGTGGCCGAAATCGTGCAGGAGACGGTCGACGGCTTCTTCGAGATCGCCGGCCAGTTCGCCGCCCGCGCCCAGGCACACGCATTCTGAGCGGCGCCGCCGCTACGGCTGGTTCAGCGAGCGGATGTAGGCGAGCAGGGCGTCGATCTCGTCCCGGCTCAGCGAGATCGCCTTCATCGGGCCGTGCGGCTTGGTGAGGAAGGTCCGGAAGTGGTCCGGGTCGGCCTCGACCATCGGCGCGAGCTTGGCGAAGGGCGGCGCGGCGTCGAGGCCGTCCTCGGTGGGGCCGGCGCCGGTGACGTGGCAGGCGCTGCACCAGATGCGCGCCAAGTCGGCGCCCTGTTCCGCCGGGGAATAGGGCAGGGCGCCCTCGGGCAGCGGCGCGTCGTGGGACGAGGGCTGTGCGGCCAGCGGCCCGGCGAGGGCGGCGGTCAGGAAGGCGGCAAGGGGCAGGGCTCTGTTCATGCGGAACATCCTAATGGTCATGCACCGCTGAAATCTTTGCGCCAGATCAAGCGGGCAGGAAAGTGTTCCTGCCGTCCGCGTGGCTCACCGTCCCCGGCCGTCCCAGCGCCTCCCGCTCCAGCAGGCCGGCCAGCACGGCCGGCTCCGCCGGGGTGTTGGCGATGAAGCGCTGGCCGCTTTCATCCAGCCGTCCGACGATGATGGCCCGCTCCGGTCCGCCGCGGCCGAAGCAGACCGTGTAGGTCTCCACCGTCGCCGCGCCGCCGGGCGCCTCGGTGAACGGCGCGTCGGGCAGGGAGTCGATCGCGCCCTGGTAGCTCGATGGCGGCTCGCGGCGCCAGTGGCCCTCCGCGGGCGTGGTCGAATAGATGCCGGTGGCCTGCTTGCTCAGATAGCCGCCATTGGCGCCGACGAGGCCGAACGAGCCGGGCTTGCCGCGCAGCAGCGGCACCATGCCGGCGACGGCGTTGAGGGAATAGGAATTGCCCGGGCCGCCGAAAAACGGCAGGCCCCCGGTCACCGTCAGCCCGCGGGGATCGTCATACGCCAGTCCCAGCTCGTCGCAGGCCACCTCCACCGCCGACGGAAAGCACGAGTAGAAATCGAGGAAGTCCATGTCGGCGACGGTCTTGCCCGCCATCTCCAGCGCCTTTCCCGCGCTGAGCCGCATGGCGGGGGAACGGTCGAAGCGCTGGCGGAAGCTGATGAGCTTCTCCACCGCCTCGCCGACGCCGTGGACGAACACCCAGCGCTCCTGCGGGATGCCCAGCTCCCGCGCCATGCGCACCGAGGTCATCACCACGGCCGAGCCCTGGTTCACGCCGTCCATGGCGTTCATCCATTTCGGGTAGGGGAAGCAGATGTAGCGGTTCGCCCCTTCCGGCGTCGCCAGTTCCTCGGCCGTCCGCTCGGTGCCGTAGAAGGCATAGGGATTGCGCGCCGCCACCCGCGAGAACGGCGCGAACAGCCTGCCCATGGCCAGCAGGTGCTCGGGCACGGTGTGGCCCTGCGCGCCGCGGATGACGTTCTCGAACAGCGGATAGGTCTGGATTGGGATGCCGATGCCGTGGGCGAACTCGTGGGGCGTGACGAAGCTGCCGCCGATGCCCCGGTCCTCCAGCGAGCCCTCGTCCTCTTCGTGCCAGTCCAGCGTGATCCCCTGGCGGACGGCGTCCTTGGCCGTCTGGATCGCCTCGGCGCCGGCGATCAGCGCGAGCTTCACGGCGCCGGCGGCGGTGCGCCCGCGCATCTCGGTGATCAGCCGCTGCGGCGTGTTGCCGCCCACCTGGCTGTAGACGGCGTTGGCCGGGTTGGCGCCGATCCGGCGGGCGACGGCGCGGGGCGGGTTCTCGGCGCGCCCGAAGCCGGTCTGCAGGCGCGGCCGGTTGGTGGAATCGGGGAAGATGCGGATCATCACCAGCGTGTCGATCAGCGCGGCTAGTCCGGGAGCGGCGTGCGTGTCGGCGATGGCCGACTTGGCCGCCTCGGCGGCGATGCCCATGGGCGGCAATGCCCTGTCGGGCGCCACGCCCTTCTCGGTGAACTGCCCCACTCCGACCAGGATTGGCGTCGAATCGTCCATCATTGTTCCCCTATGCGTCGGTCTTCGGCGCCAGCGCCCGGAGCGCCGCTTCGTCGGGCTCTCCGCCGGCGGAGAGCGCCTGGATGCACACCTGGTCGGCGCCCGCGTCCAGATGGGCGCGGATGCGCGCCTCCAGCGCCGCCTCGTCGCCCCAGGCCACCAGCGCGTCGACCAGCCGGTCGCTGCCGCCGTCCGTGTCGATCTCCTCGGCGGCGAAGCCCAGGCGCGCCAGGTTGTTGCGGTAGTTGGGCAGGGCGAAATAGAGGCCCAGCATCTTGCGCGCTGTGGCGCGCGCCTGCACCGGATCGGTGTTCAGCACCACCTTCTGCTCGACCATGAGCAGCTTGTCCGGCCCGAGGATGCGGCGCGCCTCGGCGGTATGCTCCGGCGTCACCAGATAGGGATGCGCGCCGTCGGCGTGGCCTCTTGCCAGCTCCAGCATGCGCGGCCCCAGCGCGGCGATCACCGTCTTCGGCGCCACCGCCGGCTGCCGCGCCATGTAGTTGGCGGCGCCCATGGCCGTCAGGTAGGCGCGCATGGTCTCCACCGGCCTAGCGTAGGCGTGGCCGCGGGCATCCTCCACCAGCGGCCTGTGGGAGACGCCGAGGCCCAGCAGGAAGCGCCCGCCCGATTGTTCGGCGAGGGTGAGCTGGGCGGCCCGCGCCGCGCGGGCGTCGCGGGCGTAGATGTTGGCGATGCCGGTCGCCAGGGTGAGGGTAGAGGTGTTCGCCAGCAGCCAGGCGGCGAAGGAAAACGGCTCGCGGCCCAGCGCCTCGGGAATCCAGAGTGCGCCGTAGCCCATGGCCTCGACCCGGCGCGCGAAGCCGGCGGCGTCCTGCGCCGTCATCCCGTCCAGTCCCGCCCATACCGCGCGTTTTGCCGGTGTCATGCCGTCCTCCCTGTCACTTGATGCCTGCCGCCGCCTCGCGCACCCACATCAGCGCCGTCTTGCCCGTGTCGGGGCGGACGACCTCCGCCTGCAGGTAGGCCTGGCCGAACTCGTTGGTGGTTTCCTGCTTGGCCGTGTAGGCCGTGCCGGCCGGCACCAGCACGCAGTGCGCCTTCGCCGTCGCCACCGCGTCGCCCACGGTCTGGCCGCGCAGCGCCCGCGCCATCATGTCGGACTCCAGCATCTGGTCGCACCACGCGGTCTCCAGCGTCACCTCGCCGTGCCGGCCGCAGGCCGACAGGCCGAGCAGGGCGAGGGTGAACAGGAAGCGGCGCCTTCGGCTCATGGAACCAGGTAGCTGCCGTCGGGCTGGTTGATGCGGATCGGGTCGGTCTTGCCGTCCCAGGTCTCGGCCGCCTGGCGCACGCGCTCGAACGAGGCGGTGATCGCGTCGTTGGGCTCGACGATCTCGAGGAAGATGTCGAAGTCCTTGCGGGCGTCGAAATAGGCGAAGTGGGGCACGCCGCCTTCGCCGCCGCCGTAGGTCACCGCCGGATAGCCGGCCTTGGGGTAGGCCTCCATGTCGGCCCTGTAGTCGCGGCTGAACACGCAGCAATGGTGGAAGCCGGACTGGCCTTCGGCGTACATGTCGCGGTAGGCGCTCGGGCCCTTGCTGTGCTGGTGGATCAGCTCGATCTGCACCGGTCCCGCCTGCGCCAGGCCGACCGACATGGTCAGTTCGCCCGGCTGGCCGCGGTACTGCACGTTGCCGATGGTCAGGTCCTTGGTGATGTAGAACGGCCCGACGCCGTAGAACTCCACCCATTTCATGGCCGCCTCGTAGAGGTCCGGCACCACCCAGGCGTTCTGGAAAATCTTGCGGTCGGTCGGCATGCCCATCTGTCTCTCCCCTGCGATGGTGACGGTCCGCCGCAGTGTGGCGCATCGCGCCGGTGCTGCCAACATCGCCGACGCGGTGGCTTGGCCGCCGCCGTCAGCGCGGCGCGGCGACCTCGTCGTTGACGACCATCAGCGTGCCCTCGTTGCGGCCGGTGAACAGGTCGAGGAAGGCCGAGGGCAGCTGCCCGAATCCCTGGCGGATGTCCTCCCGGTGGACGATCTTGCCGTCGCGCACCCAGCGCACGATGTCGTCGCGGGCGGCCGGCACCTTGTCGGGAAAGTCGCCGAGCACGAAGCCCTCGATCCGCACCCGCCAGTAGACCACGCGCATCATGTCGCGCGGGCCGGGGGCCGGCTCGTCGCTGTCGTAGGCGGACACCTGGCCGCAGACGGCAACGCGGCCCTTGGGCGCGATGTTGTCCATGACGGCGTGCAGGATCGGCCCGCCCACATTGTCGAAGAACACGTCGACCCCGTCCGGGCAGAGGTCCTTCAGCCGGCGGCTCACGTCCTCGTTCTTGTAGTCGATGGCGGCGTCGATGCCGCAGGTCCCGACCAGCCAGGCGCACTTGTCCGGGCCGCCGGCGATGCCGATCACCCGGCAGCCCTGCAGCCTGGCGATCTGGCACGCCATCGAGCCCACCGAGCCGGCCGCCGCCGACACCACCACCGTCTCGCCGGGCTTGGGCCGGCCCACCTGGTTGAGCCCGACATGGGCGGTCAGGCTGTTGAGCCCGAACACGCCCAGCGCCTCGGTGACGGTGAATTGCTCCGGCACCGGGACGAACAGGGTGGGCGAGTTGTCCGGGTCGAGCACCGAGTAGTCCTCCCAGCGCGAGACGCCCAGCAGCCGCGTGCCCACGGGCCACTTGGCGTGGGCGGACCTGACCACCACCGCGGCGCCCGGCCCGATCACCGGCGTGCCCAGGCCCACGGACGCCCTGTAGCTGCGGCTCGAATCGTTCATCCAGTTGCGCATCGTGGGCGCCAGGTGGAAGGCCAGGTTGTTCACCAGGATCTCGCCCGGCTTCAGCTCCGGCTCGGGCATGTCGGCCTCGGCGAACTCGAAATCGTCCAGGTCCACCGAGCCCGACGGCCGGCGGGCCAGCAGCCACTGGCGGTTGCGCATTCCCATCGGTCTCCCCTGCGATGGTGACGGTTCCCGTCAGTGTGGGGCATAGTGGCCGTGCTGCCAACCGCGGCGGCGAAAGGGGAGACGATGCTGAAACTGACCTTCTGCCTGCGCCGGCAGGCCCACCTGACGCGCGAGGAATTCCAGGACTACTGGTACAACAACCACGGCCGCCTCGGGCAGCGGCTGATGCGCCACATCGGCATGGTCCGCTACGTGCAGACCCATACGCGGGCGCTCGACCTCAACCGCATGTTCGTCGAGGACCGGGGCGCGCCCGAACCCTATGACGGCGTCGCCGAGGCGTGGTGGCCGAGCCTGGAGTTCCTGCAGGAGCGGATGAAGGACCCGGCGGCCCAGGCGGCCATGGCCGAGGCGGTGGAGGACGAGGCCCGGTTCATCGACTTCGCCCGCTCGCCGATCTGGCTGGGCGAGGAGCGGGTGATCATCGACAACGGCCAGCCCATTCCCTATTGATGGCCTGCATCGATGGTCCGGCGCAACGGGAGACGGGCATGACCGAGACGAACCGCGAATGGCTGCTGGCGAAGCGGCCCGAAGGCGAGCCGACGGCGGCGGACTACGAATGGCGCGAAGGCCCGGTGCCCGAGCCGGGCGAGGGCGAATTCGTCGTCCGCATCCTCTATGCCGCCATGGACCCGGCGATCCGCGGCTGGATGGACCCGAGCGGCAACTACATGCCGCCGATCCCGCTGGGCACGCCGGTGCGCTCCGTGGTGCTGGGCAAGGTGGTGAAGTCCAACGCCGCCGCCCACCCGGTCGGCCAGATCGTCTCGGGCCTCGGCGCCTGGGCCGACTACGTCGTCGCCAGGCCGGGCATGATGGGGCCCGTGCCGGTGGACTGGGGCCACGACCTGAGCACCTATCTGCATCCGCTGGGCGCGGTGGGCGCCACCGCCTATTACGGCCTGTTCGAGATCGGCCGGCTGAAGGACGGCGAGAACCTGCTGGTCTCGGGCGCGGCCGGCGGCGTCGGCTCGCTGGTCGGCCAGATGGGCAAGATCAAGGGCTGCCGCGTGGTCGGCATTGCCGGCGGTCCGGAAAAGTGCCGCTGGCTGACCGAGGAGCTGGGCTTCGACGCCGCCATCGACTACCGGGCGGCGGGCGACCTCTCCGCCGAGATCGGCCGGCAGCTGCCCGACGGCTTCGACGTCTATTTCGAGAACGTCGGCGGCCCGACCCTGGAAGCGGCCATGGACAACATGGCGATCGGCGCGCGCATCGCCATCTGCGGCATGATCTCGGCCTACAACGACACCCGCAACCCGCCGCCGGGACCGCGCAACATGTGGAACATCCTGGTGAAGCGGGCGCATGTGGAGGGCCTGCTGGTGGCCGACTACTTCCCGCGCGCCATGGAGGCCTACTCGGCCATCAACGACTGGATCAAGGCCGGCCGGCTGAAGTTCAAGGTCGACGTGCGCGACGGCCTGGAGAACGCTCCCGAGGTGTTCAACCTGCTGTTCTCCGGCGCCCATGACGGCAAGCTGCTGCTGAAGATCGCCGACGCCTGACCCGTCAGGCGCCTGCGTGGGCCTGCGCATAGGCGGCGAGGCCCTTGCCGACGCTGCCCCAGCCCGCCTCGATGAAGCCGCGGGCCTTGTCGGCGGTGCCCGGCTCCACGTCGCAGCGGGGCGACCAGAGCAGCGCGCTGCCGGATGCCCGGGGGACGACCTCGTAGCGGGCGAAATACCAGCGCATGTAGGCGGGACGGCCGTCCAGCAGCTCCAGCTCCATCACCCGGTTCTCCGGCTCCAGCACCGCCAGGCGCTCGCTGACGCTGCGGCCGCCGGCCAGGTGCAGGCGGCGCATCATGCCGCGCCCCGCGCCCTCGCTGTCGACCGCCTCGATGCCGCTCGGCCACCAGCGCAGCAGCCCGCCGAAATCGGCGATGGTCTCCCACATGACGTCGGCCGGCGCGGGAAACTCCAGCGTCTTCGATACCAGCACCCTCTCCGCCTCGTCCGCCATGCCGCTCCCCCGTTTCCGCCGCGCCCGCCACGGGCTTGTTGTCAGGCTGCCGCGCCGACAGTAGCGTGAGCCGTCCATCAGAGGGAGGATTATCCATGATTGCCCAGATCGTGAAGGTGCGCGCCCGCCCGGGCCGCGAGCAGGAGTTCGCCGCAGTGGCCCGCGCCATGAGTGGCATGGTCGAGGCCAACGAGCCCCGCACCGTCGCCTACAAGGTGTTCCGTACCGACGACCCGCTGGAATTCATCGTCATCGAGATCTACCAGGACGAGGCGGCGCTCGACGCGCACCGGGAGTCGCCCCATGTGGCGGCGGTGCTGCCGCGGCTCGGCGGCGTGGTCGACGGCGCTCCCCAGGTCACCAAGCTCCAGGAAGTGGTGATCTGAGGCGTGACGCCGCGGCTCAACACCGGCTTCTGGGTCAAGGCCTATATCCGGATGTGCGCCACCCGGGACATCCCGGCCGTGGTGGTGCGCCACGGCGACGACACGGCGGGCGCCGTCCTGATCAAGCTCAACCAGTTCGAGGGCGGCTGCACCGTGTTCGAGCGGAGCGTCGATCTGGACGGCAACCGCGCCTGGCTGCGGGCGACCGGCCCGCAGCCGGTGCTCGAGGCTGAGGCCGACTCGTTCATCGCCCGGCAGGCATCGTTCGACCCGGACCTCTGGGTGGTGGAAGTGGAATCCCGCGACGGCAGCCATCTGCTCACGGACCCCATCCTTTGACGTGAATCAACGCGCCGGCCAATTAATACGGCGACGCTGTGTGGAATTCGTCCCGCAGCGAGAGCGTCATGCAGCCCCAGATCAAGACCTTCTTCGACCCGGCCACCTACACCTTCTCCTACGTCGTCCGCGACCCGGCGAGCGCGAGCTGCGCCATCGTCGATCCGGTGCTCGACTACGACCCCAAATCGGGCCGCACCTCGACCCGCTCGGCCGACGCCATCGTCGACCATGTCCGCCGGGAACGGCTGACCGTCGAGTGGATTCTCGAGACCCACGCCCACGCCGACCACATGACCGCGTCGGTGCACCTGCAGAAGATCCTCGGCGGCCGGACGGCGATCGGCGCCCACATCGTCGAGGTGCAGGCCATCTTCAAGACGCTGTTCGACATCGGCGACGAGTTCGTGCCCGACGGCAGGCAGTTCGACCGGCTGTTCCACGACGGCGACCGCTTCGCCATCGGCGGCCTTGAGGTGTCGGTGATGCACACGCCCGGCCACACGCCCGCCTGCGTCAGCTATGTGGTGGACGGCTGCGCGTTCGTCGGCGACACGCTGTTCATGCCCGACTACGGCACCGCCCGCGCCGATTTCCCCGGCGGCGACGCGCGCACCCTCTACCGCTCGATCCGCAGGCTGCTGGCGCTGCCACCGGAGACGCGGCTGTTCATGTGCCACGACTACCTGCCGGAGGGGCGCACCGACTACCGGCACGAATCGACCGTTGCGGCCGAACGGGCGGGCAACGTGCATGTCCATGACGGCGTGTCGGAGGACGCGTTCGTGGCCATGCGCGAGGCCCGCGACAAGACCCTGGAGATGCCGGTGCTGATCCTGCCGTCCATCCAGGTCAACATCCGCGCCGGACATTTTCCCGAACCGGAGGCCAACGGTGTCGTTTACCTGAAAATCCCGGTCGACGCCGTCTAGCCGCCAGCGTCCATGGACGCGCTTTGCTGTTGCGGCGGCGTCGACCAATGGCAATCTTCTCGGACGAGGGAAGGAGAGGGCATCATGGACGCACTGAGCGCGAGCACGGTTTCCTACATCATCGTCAAGGCGCGCGAGTTCGACGCCAAGGTGGAGGCGGTCGATGAGGCGCCCGCGTCGGACGAGGCGGACGACGGCGAGCGGGTCGTGCTGGAGGACTTCGCCGACGATCCCACCCTGCAGGAACTGCGCGAAGCGATCGACGACCTGGACGACGACGCGGCCTGCGAACTGGTGGCGCTGATGTGGGTGGGCCGCGGCACCTACGACGCCGAGGACTGGGAGGAGGCGGTGGAGACCGCCCGGCTCGAAGCCACCAACAGCACCGCGGACTACCTGGTCGGCACGCCCCAGCTCGGCGACTTCCTGGAAGAGGGCCTGAGCGCCATGGGCCACGAGTTCGACCCGGAAGTGCAGAGCCATTTGTAGGGGTTAGAAGTTGCGTCGTGTGGTTCTGGGGCGGTCTCCCTGGCGCGTCGGGGACGAACGCCAGGGAAAAGGCCTCGGACGAGCCCTGTGGTCACGGGCCCAGATCAAAGTGGGGTTAAATTGACTTGCACCGTGATTCCGCACGCTGCCGACCGTCAGTCATCGTCGTCGTAGTCGCCCCGATCCCAGCCGTGGCCATAGCGCGGTCCGGTGCTGAAGCCGAAGTATACACCGTTCGGACCGTAACCACGGTCGTAGCCGCGGTAGTATGGCGCGCGACGGTAATCGTCTCGATAGACGTGCCTGTAATGGCGGTGGTCGACCACGCGGCAATCGTCGCCGTCGTTGTCACACCGCAGGACCACGCAGTCATCGCCGTCCCTGTCGCACTGCTGCGTATAGTAGTGCGCCTGGGCGGCCGTAATGGAACCAGCGAGGGCGCCCGCGGCAAGCAGGGTGGCGAGCGTGCTGCGCTTGAGCGTTCTTGAGATAGTCAACATCTCTGTCTCCTACGTTTCCCAAGCCGTCACGCGATTGTCGCTCTCCTTGTGTGAACCTTCGCTTAATGGCGACGGAACTGAATTAGGGAGCTGGTTTACCTCATCCTTTCGGCACCTCACGGCCCGGCGACGGTTGGATCAGGTTGATCGTGAATCGACCAGCGCCGGTGCGCGGATGCCCGCCCCGGCATGAAGGCCGCCGCCCTTCCGCCTTTCGCCCTCGGGACTCGGCCGTTACAGTGAAACGGACGCAACCGCGGGGGAGGGCAGCGCGCCGTGAATCACCAGCACGCCAGGATCATCCTTTACGCCATCGCCACCGGCGTGGTGCTCGGCGCCCTGATGGGCTGGTACGCGCCGCAGGCCGCCGTCTCGGTGAAGTGGATCGGCGACCTGTTCCTCACCGCCCTCAAGATGCTGATCATCCCGCTGATCTTTGCGGCGGTGATCAGCGGCGTCACCGCGCTGGGCGACGTGCGCAAGCTGGGCCGCACCGGCCTGCTCACCATCGGCTACTACCTGGTGACCACGGGCATCGCCGTGCTGATCGGCCTGGTGGTGGTGAACCTCATCCAGCCGGGCGTCGGCATCAGCCTGGCCGGCGGCGGCCTGCCCGCCAACGTCGCCGCCAAGCAGGACATGGGCGCCACCGACATCCTGTTCCAGATCGTCCAGCCCAACCTGATCGAATCTGCCGTCAACACCCAGCTGCTGCCGATCATCCTGTTTGCCGTGCTGCTGGGCGCCGCGCTCACCACCGTGGGGCGCAAGGGCGAGCAGGTGATCGACTTCTTCGCCGGCTTCAACGACGCCATGATGGCGCTGGTGATCTGGCTGATGTACGCCGCGCCGGTGGGCATCTTCGCGCTGGTGGCCGGACGGCTGGGCGCCGCCCAGCTGGAGGGCGGGTTCGTGCGCGAGGTGTCGGCCGTCGGCCTGCACGTGGTCACCGTGCTGTCCGGCCTGGCGATCCACTTCGCCGTGCTGCTGGTCATCATGTTCGTGTTCGGCCGGCGCGGCTGGCGCTACCTGGCCAGCCTGATGAAGGCGCTGCTCACTGCCTTCGGCACCGCCAGCTCGTCGGCCACCCTGCCGCTCACCATGGAGTGCGCGCGGGAGGAGGGGGTCGACCCGCGCGCCGTGCGCTTCGTCATCCCGCTGGGCAGCACCCTCAACATGAACGGCACGGCGCTCTACGAGGCCTGCGCCGCCATGTTCATCGCCCAGGCCTACGGCGTGCCGCTGGGCCTGGAGCACCAGGTGATCATCTTCATCACCGCGACCCTGGCGGCGGTAGGCGCCGCCGGCATCCCCGAGGCCGGGCTGGTCACCATGGTGATCGTGCTCAGGGCCGTGGGGCTGCCGCTGGAGGGCATCGGCCTGCTGCTGGCGGTCGACTGGTTCCTCGACCGGTTCCGCACCGCCGTCAACGTGTGGGGCGACGCGGTGGGCGCCACCGTGATCGACCGCTACCTGCCCGAGGTGGTGGAGGATCCCGAACTCCGGGAGGCGGCCGAGCCGACCTGAGGCGGCCGACAAAAATGCGAACGACTCGCATTTAATTGTTGCAAACGCCTCTCAGGAGCAGTACGACTCTCCTTGTCACAGCGAATGAGTTCCGGCTGGGACGCACCGGCGGCGGAAGATCCTGACGGGTCGCGCGCTCCCCGCCGCCGGTGCTCCCGCCGGCCGGAACGGACCGTCTCCCCGTGACGTCATTGACGTCTCCTGAGCGAGCCCGCCGATTCCTCCCCGGATCGGCGGGCTCATCCCGTTGCACGGAGCCTGCCGCCGCGACGGAGGGTCCGTGTGGCTAATTGCCGGTGGGCACCGCCCGCAGATTGGCGCTGGGGTCCGGGCAGTCGATCTTGTATTGCGCTTCCGGCTGCCTCACGCGGCACTTGTTGTCGATCTGGGGCGTGCCCTTCGACCAGTAGGTGACCGAGCCGCCGTCCGGATAGTAGTAGAACACCCGGCCCTCGTTGTTCCGGCAGCTCTTGGATTCGCCCTGCCTGATCTGGAACTGGCCCCAGACCTCCTCGCCCTGCTGGGGGAGATGGTTTGCCTTCCAGTCCGCATAGCTCTTCGGCTTGTTCAGGTTGAACTCGAGGTTCTCGCCGCCCGTGGTCGTGCAGTTCTCCTGCAGGTCGTCATTGCCGAGGGCGACCACCTCCTGCTTGTCGCGGTCCCACCAGCGGATGTGGAAGCAGACGTTGTAGGCGCCCTGGTGGCTGTAGACGATCTTGCTGATCTTGTAGCAGGTCTTGTCGGCGTAGGCGGGTGGCGCCAGGAACACGATGGCGACGCAAACACTCAGGAGCAGCCTCATGCGGGCCTCCTCTTCCTCGTCAATATCGCAACGAGGATAGGCGATAAACCGCTTCCGGCCAACCGTTCCGCCGGTTCCGCGCCGGATCGCCGGGCTTATCGATTGACCGGGAGGTCGCCGCCGGTAGAGTGGGCGCCCTGAATCGGGAGGGTCGCCATGAACGGTGCGGAAGCGCTGGTCGCCACCGCCATCAGCGAGGGCATCGAGGTGTGCTTCGCCAATCCCGGCACCACCGAGATGCCGATGGTGCTGGCGCTCGACGCCGTGCCGGGCCTGCGCGGCGTGCTCTGCCTGCACGAGAACGTGGCGACGGGCGCCGCCGATGGCTACGGCAGGATGACCGGCCGCCCCGCCATGTGCCTGCTGCACCTTGGGCCGGGCCTCGCCAACGGCCTCACCAACCTGCACAACGCGCGGCGGGCGTTCACGCCGGTGTTGGTGGTGGTCGGCGAGCACGCTTCCTGGCATCTGCCGGCCGACCCGCTGCTGGCGACCCGCATCGATTCCGTCGCGCGCATCGTCGGCGACCACGTCCGCGAGAACCTGGAGGCAGGCACCGTCGCCATGGACCTGGTGGACGCGGTCGACGCCACGCGACAGAACGGCGGCGGCATCGCTACCCTGACGGTGCCCCACGATTCCCAGCTCGGCGAGGCGGGCGACGCCATCCCGCGCTCCCGGCCGGTGCCGTCGCGGACGTTCTCTGCCGAGCACGTGGCGCAGGCGGCCGAGGCGCTGGCGTCGGGCCGGGCGGCCATGCTGCTGGGCGGCGAGGCGCTGTCGGAGGCCGGCCTGGCGCTCGCCGGCCGCATCGCCGCGGCCACCGGCGCCGACCTCTACTGCGACACCTTCTTCGCCCGCATGGAGCGGGGCGGCGGGCTGCCGGCGGTGCGCAAGCTGCCCTACTTCCCCGACCAGGCGCTCGAGGCGATGGGCGGCTACGACAGGGTGGTGATCGCCGGCACCAGGCGGCCGGTGGCGTTCTTCGGCTATCCGGGCCTGCCCAGCCACCTGACCACCGAGGCGCAGACCGTGCTGCTCAACGGCTTCCACGAGGACACCATCGGCGCGCTCGCGGCGCTCGCCGGCGCCCTGCGCGCGCCGGAGGAGATCTCGCCGGACCGGGGCGCCCTGCCGCCGATGCCGTCGGGCAGGCTCGACGCCGGCTCGGTCAGCGCCGTGATCGCGCGGCTGCAGCCGGAGAACTGCATCGTCATGGACGAGGCGCTCACCGTGGGGACGCCCTATTTCGAGGCGTCCCGCCACGCGCCGCGCTTCACCCACCTGATGCTCACCGGCGGCGCCATCGGCGAGGGGCCGGGCGCGGCCACGGGCGCCGCCATCGCCTGCCCGGACCGCAAGGTGATCAACTTCCAGTCCGACGGCTGCGGCGCCTATTCGGTGCAGGCGTTCTGGACCCAGGCGCGCGAGAGGCTCGACGTGGTGACGGTGATCGGCTCCAACCGCTCCTACAACATCCTCAACGTCGAGCTGCAGCGCGCCGGGGTGACCGAGCCCGGCCCCGTCGCCCGCTCCATGGCCGGCCTCGACCGGCCCTATCTGGACTGGGTGAAGATCGGCGAGGGCTTCGGCGTGCCGTCCGTCGCCGTCGACACCGCCGAGGACCTGGCCCGCGAACTGGCAACGGCGCTGGCCGCCAAGGGTCCGCGGCTGATCGAAGCGATCATGGAATAGGCGGGCGGAGCCGGCGCTCCGCCCTCAGGGATGTCCGCTTGCCGTCACCGTCCCGGCGGCTTGCCGGCCAGGTAGTCGTCGAGCACCTCGTGGAAGCGGCGGACACGGGTTTCCTGGGCGGCGAGATAGGGCTCCTGATAGCCGCGGGAGCGCCAGCCCGCCTGCTGGCCGGGGCTGAGCGCCCAGTCCTGGAACACCACCTGGTCGTGCAGGTCGGCGACGGACTCGTTGCCGGTGTAGACGCGGAAGTCGTACTCCGCCTCCGCCATCTCCATGTCGGTCTCGGTGAGGCGGGCGCGGTACTGGCCCTCCACCGGGAACGCCAGGTCCCACAGGTCGAAGTAGCATTTCTCCGGGTCCTTGGCGTGCGGCTCCCAGCGGAAGAACGACATGCCCTCCGCGCCGGCGCCGAAGGCGATGTTGGGGAACACCACGCCGAACGGGCTCTCGGTCAGGTCCTCGTCGCTCAGCTGGTCGAAATGCTTGTAGCCGCGGGCCGGGCCGAGCCGCCGCTTGGCCTCCTTCAGGTCGCGCCAGCCCTGCATGGCCTTCTCTTCGTAGGTGGCATACTTGGCCGGATCGATGTCCCAGGCGCGCAGCTGCTCGTCGAACGGATGCGGCTCACCCTCCGGCACCCGGTCGCGCAGTGACGGCCGGCCCATCTGGATGATCCGGGCGTGGCCCATCGGGAACATCTCGAAGCGCGAGGTGAAGTGGTCCTGGTCGATGATCGGCGGCACCTGCGGATGCGCCGTGCGGGTGTGGTAGGATTCGTTGAAATTGTCCGACGAGAACTTCCAGTTGCAGTCGAGCTCGACGCGCACCCAGCGGACGCGGACCTGGGTCTCGAACGGGAAGTTCTTGTAGATTTCCGGAATCGGCTCCAGGTACTGGAGCAGCGGCGGGGCCTCGTCGTCCATGGTGTACCAGACGAAGCCGCCCCAGGTGTCGACCCGCACCTCGATCAGGTTGCGCTTGCCCACCGGGTCGCCCTGCGGGAAGTCGTCCCGGTCGCAGGCGTCGATCAGCTTTCCGTCCATGCCGAAGGTCCAGCCGTGATAGGGGCAGGTCATGCTGTCCTGCGAGCCGTCCTCCCACACCAGCCGCTGGGCGCGGTGGGCGCAGGCGTTGTAGAAGCCCTTCAGCGAGCCGTCCTGCTGGCGGGCGATGATCACCGACTCGTGCATGAAGTTGTGCACGATGTAGTCGCCCGGCTCCTTGAGCTGCACCTCGCGCCCGGCGATGTGCCAGATCTTCGTCCACAGGTGCT
>WGNW01000099.1 GCA_016124315.1 Alphaproteobacteria bacterium | reverse complement strand
GGATGCGCTCCGACAGGCGCTCGATTTCCGACGCCGACATGAACAGCTCGAGGATCCGCGTCTCGTAGGCGAGGCTGATCAGCGCCACGTCCTCAGAGGTGGGAATATCGTCGCTCATCAGCGTCGACAGGATGCGCAGCTTGGCTTCCTGCTGAACCTCGTTGTGGATCGGCGGATAGCGCCGGCTCTTGAGCACCCACAGGAACGATTCGTCCCGCTTCGCCAGGATGCCGCGCGTGACCAGGCGGTCGAGGGCCTCGGCGTGAATCTCGCGCGCCACCTCCATGACGTCGTAGACCGCCGTCTGGATCGGCATGCGTTCGCCCTTCGAGGCCAGGTAGTGGAGCGCCAGGTCGAGGTGCGGCTCG
Source organism: Alphaproteobacteria bacterium (assembly GCA_016124315.1). GTDB lineage: Bacteria > Pseudomonadota > Alphaproteobacteria > SMXS01 > SMXS01 > RI-34. Next base: position 17,234 of record WGNW01000099.1, on the reverse strand, counting down.
CCGGTCGGCTCGTTCTTGACGATGAAGAGGTCGTTGACGTCGTTGTCGATTCGCCCCTTGAAGGCGAGGTCGATCAGGCTCGCGCCGGCGACGGCGGCACGCACGGCGAGTTCCTCGCTCCAGCGGAGCAGCTTGCCCTCGTCGTTGATGGTGAGGAGGATGATCTCCTCGCAGACAGTAATGGCCATTCAGCGCCCCGCTCTCTTCGTTCCTCAGCCGGCAGGTTTCTGCCGTGGCGTCTTCCTCAGCCACGCCATGCCGGACGGAGGCGTCGCCCCCGCTCGCGCCCGACGACGTTAGCCCGTTTTGGCGGGAAAGAGAACACGGGTTTTCGTCCGATCCGGCAATGGCTTGAACGGCAGCTTTCCCGGCCGCCTCCATCCGGCCGACATCATACATTCACTTTGATAACGGATCGCGGGCACAGTACTGTAAAGCGCGGTGCGGGCGCTGGGACCGGCAGTAATCCCAAGCACTTAGGGCCGGACATTGGGGGATCTATGTCTCAGGAAGCGGTTTCGGCCTCTCGGGCGCGGAGGCTGTGCTAATGGAGGCGCACGCATCGCCGGCGCTTCGGGCCCGGCTCCGCCGCAGCCTCATCCAGCTGGGCGGCCTGCTGGCCATCGCGCTGCTGGTGGTCGGCGTCCTCGCCATGTTCTCCGTCTGGTCCCTCAACCGGGTGCACGTCCAGAACTACGCCGAGGCGTCGGAGGCGCTCTTCGCCCTCAATGACGGCCGCTCGGCCCAGACCCTCTTCAAGATACAGGTGCAGGAATGGAAGAACGTGCTGCTGCGCGGCGCGGATCCGAAGGACTACCAGCATCACCTGCAGGCCTTCGAGCACAACGAGGCGCTGGTGCAGCACCATCTGCAGAGCCTGGCCCGGCGCGCCGAGACCCTCGGCATGCCGGACGTCGCCCGCGAGGCGACCTCGCTTGCCCTGGAGCACGAGAAGCTGGGCGCGCTCTACCGGTCGGCGCTCAAGCGCGGCCGGGCCGGCGACTGGGATCCGTTCGCCATCGACCGCAGCGTCCGCGGCATCGACCGGCATCTCAACGCCGAGCTGGACCGGGTGGCCCAGCTGCTGCTGAACGAGACGGAACGGCGCCGCATCCTGGCCGCCAACAAGGAGGAGGACCGGTACGAGACGCTGAGCACCTTCCTGGGCTGGAGCATTGCCATCGCCATCGTCGGCCTGGTCCTGTGGACGGCGCTGCGGCGCCCGTCGGGCCTGGCATGAGCGTCGGTCCCGCGATCCTCGCCGGATTCGGGCTCTTCTTCGTCGGCATTCGCCTGATCAGCACGCACATGCAGCAGATGGCGACGCGGCGCGTCCGCCAGCTGCTCGGCAAGGCGATGATGCGGGCCGGCGTCGCGCCGCTCGCGGGCTTCGGCCTCGGCGCCCTGGTGCAGAGCTCCACCGGCGTGACCTTCATCACCATGAGCCTGCTGACATCGGGCCTGCTGGCCATGGAACCGGCCATGTCCCTGCTCGCCTGGTCCAACGTCGGCACCTCGGTGCTGGTGATGGTGTCGACCATCGACCTGCGCACCATGGCCCTCTACCTCGTCGGACTGATCGGCCTCTCATACCTGCAGGGCCTCGACCGCTCGCCCCACCTCAAGCACGTGATCGCCGGCATGCTGGGCGTGGGCCTGCTGTTCCTGGGCCTGTCGCTGGTGAAGGACGGCATGGGCGAACTGCGCGGCAACCCCTGGGTCGAGGAGTTCATCATCTTCTCGGGCGAGAGCGGCATCATCGCCCTGCTGGTGGGCCTGGTGGCCGCCATCGCCACCCAGTCGTCGGCGACGGTCACCATCCTCGCCTTGCCGCTGGTCACCGCTGGCATCGCCGACGACAACCAGGTCACCCTGCTGGTGTACGGCGCGAGCATCGGGTCCGGCCTGGCGGTGATGCTGCTGTCGGCCAACATGGAGGGCACGGCGCGCCAGCTTGGACTGTTCCAGGCGGCCGTCAAGCTGCTGGGCGCCGCCGTCTTCGTGCCGCTGCATTTCATCGAGATGACCTGGGACGTGCCGCTGGTGCAGTCGCTGGCCGAATCCGTCGCCTCGTCGCCCGCCATCCACATCGCCATCGTCTACCTGACCTTCCAGGTCGGCGCCGCCGTCCTCGCCACCGTGCTGCAGACGCCGCTGCAGAAGATGCTCGCCGCCCTGTCGCCGCCGACGATGGAGGAGACGCTGATGCGTCCCCACTACCTGTTCGACGAGGCCATCGGCGACCCGGACACGGCGCTGGACCTGGTGGAGCGGGAACAGGAGCGGCTGATCGGGGCGCTGCCGGACTATGTGGACGCCATCCGGCCGGAATCGGAACGGCCGCCGTCGACCCTGCCGCTCCAGATGCGGCATTCCGCCAGCAAGGCGGTCGCCGAGGAAACCGACGTCTTCCTCTCCGAGGTCGTCCAGTCGAACCCGGGATATGATGGGGTCGAGCGCATCTTCCAGGCGCGCGCCCGGCTGCACGGGCTGATTTCCCTGCAAAACTGCCTCTACGAGTTCTCCCAGCACATGGACGGCCTCAAGGGCACCAATGATTCGTCGCTGACCGTCAGCCTGGTGGAGTCCCTGCACCTGCTGCTGACCATGGTCGCGGACGTGTCCCACACCGGAGACAACCAGGACCGGGCTTTCCTGGAAAGCCTCACGGCCGACCGCTCCGACATGATGGATGGGATCCGCCGTCAGTTGCTGAGCCAGCCCGCGACGACCTCGCTGCGGGAAGCGCTGCTGGTGTCCACGGTGCTGTTCGAACGGGCGGTCTGGCTGATCCGCGAACTCAAGATCGGCGCGATCGACGACGGGTTGCGCCACCCCACCGGAGAGATGGTCGCATGAGCTATTCGTTCGAAGCCGTGCTGCGCAACGACATGAAGGAGCTGGCCGGGCTGCCGCCCCGACTGGAAGCCTTCGCCGAAGAGGCCGGGCTGCCGCCCGACGTGGCCATGCACGTGGACCTGGTGCTCGACGAGCTGCTGACCAACACCATCGGCTACGGCTACCCGGACGGACGGGAGGGCCGGATCTTCTTGCACATGGTCGTCGACGACGCGCTGACCATCACCATCGCGGACGACGGAATCGCCTTCGATCCGCTGTCCGTTCCCGACCCGGACACCGACTCCGACTTGGAACACCGACAGATCGGCGGACTGGGCGTATACTTTGTCAAGACCATGATGGATGAGGTGTCCTATCACCGGCTCGACGGCCAGAACCGTCTCACCCTCGTCAAGCGGCTCACAACGGGGCAACGCGATGCAGACAACGACTGAGAACCGGATCAACCCGCTGGAATGGCGCTGGCTGAGCAGGCTGGGGCTGCGCGGCAAGCTGATGCTGATGGGCCTCGTTCCCATGGCGCTGCTGCTGGTCCTGCTGGTGGCGTTTCAGAGCTGGCTGCTGTTCTCGGCCCATCGCAACGGCGGCGAGAGCCTGCTGCGGACCCAGGTCCACGGCGTGGCCGAGGCGTACAACGACGACGCGGAAATCGCCGTCGTGGTTTCCAAGGTGCTGGCGATCACCCAGGAGAACGGGCTGTTCGGCGACCGACGGGACGGACTGGCGCTGCACCGCGCCGTCCTCCAGGCGTTTCCCCAGTTCATCGGCAGCGCCCTCGCCTACGAGCCCAACGCCGACGGCAACGACGCGACCTCCCTCGCCAGCCTGCCGGCGACGGAGCGCCCGGCGCTGGACGAACACGGCCGGCTGATCGCCTACTGGTTTCGCGACCCGCTCAACCATGACGCGATCAGGCTCGCGCCGCTCACCGGGATGAACGACAGCCTCTACTACCGGGGCGTCGCCAACCGCTTCGCCGGCCTGCCCGAGTCCGAGGGCGTCAACATCGACGGCGGCTTCAGCCGGCTGTGGACACCGCCGCCGTTCACCGGCCAGACCGCCGACCGGCCGATGATCACCGAGCCCTACATGTACGAGGGCAAGCTGATGGTCGAGCACGTCTACCCCATCGTCATCGGCGGCAAGTTCGAGGGCATCACCTCGGCCGACCAGTCGCTCGACTACATCCAGCGGGACCTCGCCTCGCGCAAGCACTACGAGGACGGCAGCATGATCCTCATCAGCGAGCGCGGGCGCGTCATCGCCGACACCGACAATCCCGAGTACCGCACAAGGCGTGTGGAGGAGCTGCCGCGGGCCCACATCCTCTCCGAGGTCTACAAGGCCTCCGGCGACTACTTCTCCGTGGAGGAAGACCCGGCCACCAAGGCCGACGCCTACTTCGTCAGCGCCACCATCCCGGCGAACGGCTGGAAGCTGCTGATGGTGGTGCCCCGCGCCGAGGTGCTGGCGCCGGCCTGGAAGGGACTGCGCTATTCCCTGCTGATCGCCGCCGCCGGCGGGCTGGCGCTGATCCTGCTGGTCGCCAGCCTGATCAACGGCGTCGCGCGCCGCATGGGCGTGGCGGCGGCCGCCGCCGAGCGGGTCGCCGACGGCGACCTGACCGTGATCGTGCCGCCCGGCGGCAGCGACGAATCCGGCCGGCTGCTGGACGCGGTCGGCGCCATGGTAGACTCCCTCACCAGCCTGGTGCGGGGGCTGAAACAGGCCAGCGTACAGCTCGTCTCCACCGCCACGGGCGTCGCCGCGATCTCCCGCGAGCAGGAGGGCAACGTGACCGAACTGGGCGCCTCGTCCAGCCAGATCGCCGCCGCCGTCCGCGAGATCGGCGCCACCTCCGTCGAGCTGTCGAAGACCATGGGAGAGATCACCGACGCCACCGACGCCACCGCCAGCATGGCGGGACGCGGCCAGAGCTCGCTCTCCAGCCTGGAGCGGGCCATGGCCGGCCTCGGCCAGGCGACCTCGACCATCTCGGAGAAGCTCTCGGTGATCAGCGACCGGGCCACCAACATCGGTGGCGTCGTGACCACCATCACCAAGGTGGCCGACCAGACCAACCTGCTGTCGCTGAACGCCGCCATCGAGGCCGAGAAGGCCGGCGAGGCGGGACGCGGCTTCGCAGTGGTGGCGCGCGAGATCAGGCGGCTGGCCGACCAGACGGCCGTCGCCACCCTCGACATCGACGGCCTGGTGCGGGAGATGCAGTCCGCCGTTTCCAGCGGCGTGATGGAGATGGACCGCTTCACCGAGGAGGTGCGCCGGAGCGTCGCCGACGCCGCCACGGTCGGCGAGCAGTTCAACGCCATCCTGGAGCAGATCCAGACCCTGTCGCCGCGCCTCGCCGCGCTGCATGACGGCATGCAGTCGCAGAACGTCGGCGAGCAGCAGATCAACGAGGCGATGCTGCAGCTCGTCGAGATCGCCCGCCGGTCCGCTGACTCCCTGAAGGATTTCAACGACGCCACCGAGCAGCTCAACGGCGCCGTGGCCGCCCTGGAAACCGAGCTGTCGCGCTTCAAGACGGCCTAGCCATGCAGGCCCTTCTGTTCCGCCTGGGACCCGAGCATTTCGCGCTCAACCTCGCGGAACTGACGGCGATTCTGCCCACGTCCCGGATCGTCCCGATCCCCCACGCCCCTCCGGAAATCTGCGGCGAGTTCAACTGGAGGGGGCGGATGGTGCCGATCATCGACCTGCGCCAGCTGTTCTTCGGCAGGCCCTGCGAATGGACGCTGATCACCCGGCTCATCGTGTTCCGATGGCAGGGCAGGACGCAGCGCGCCAACGTGGCGCTGCGGGCCGAAGGGATCACCGACACCATCGACTACCGGCCGCAGGACCTGCAGAAGCCGTCCGTCGCCGATCCCGAGCGGCCCGGCATCGTCGGCACGCTGGTCTCCAGCGTCGGCGCGGTGCGGCTGCTCGATCCGCAGGCGCTGGTGTGGGAGAAATTCCACGAGGTGCTGTTCCGGGAGGCGGCGTCGTGAACGGCCCGGCCATCCCATCCTCCGTGTCACAGGCCGTGCGCACCCTGCTGGCCGAGACGGCCGGCCTCGACCCGCAGGCGATCACCGACGGCTGGCTCCGGTCGCTGATCGGACGGCGGCTGCGCGAGCGGTGCGTGGACGGCGAGGCCTGGGCCTCCGCCCTGTCGGACGACGCCGCGGAATGCCGCGCGGTGATCGAGGACTCCCTCGTGCACGAGAGCTGGTTCTTCCGCGACGTGGTGGTATTCGATCACCTGTCGACGCTGGCGGGCGGCTGGCGCGCCCGCACGGCGGCGGAACCCGCGAGGGTGCTGTGCGTGCCGTGTGCCGGCGGCGAGGAGGCGTGGTCGATCGCCGCGACGCTGGTCTGCGCCGGGGTTCCGCCGGAGGCGATCGTCGTCGACGCGCGCGATCTGAGCCGGCGAATCCTCCAGACGGCGCGGACAGGGCTCTATGCTCGCAAGAGCCTACGCAACCATCATGCCGACAAGCTCGCACGATTCATCGAGCCGGCGCCGGACGACCGCTTTCGGATCGGACCGACGCTGCGCCCGTTCGTGCACTTCGCACCGGGCAACCTGCTCGACCTGGGCGGCGGCCGCCCCTACGACGTCATCTTCTGCCGCAACGCCCTGATGTACATGCACGCCGACGCGCGGCGCCGGGTGCTGGAACGCCTGTCGGCCCTGCTGCTGCCGGACGCGCCGCTCTTCGTCGGCCATGCGGAGATGGGGATGGTGATGAGCCACGGCTTCGAGCCGGCGGGGCCAGGCCGCGCCTTCTGTCTCCGCAGGCGGTCGGCAGCGACGCATCCGGCAGAGACAGCGCCCTCCGCACCCTGCGCGCAACAGGTCCTCCGCGCGCGGCCGCGCCGCCCACCGCCGCGCCCCGCCCCGCCTCCCGTCGTCGAGGATCCCGCGGCCCTGCTCGCGCAGGCCCGGCGACTGGCCGACGGCGGCGCCCTGAACGACGCCCTGCCGCCGCTGCTGCGCTGCCTCAAGGCCGAGCCCATGAACGCCGCCGCCCACGGCCTTGCCGGCATCATTCTCGGCGCTCTCGGCGAAAGGAGCGCAGCCATCGGCCATCTGCGCAAGGCGCTCTACCTCGACCCCGCCGACCAGGCGAGCCGCATCCATCTGGAAAATCTGACGGGGAGCCGGCGGTGATGGACGCCTGCTGGCAAAGCATCGGCATCCAGGGCGACCGCAGCTGCCGCGAGCTGCGGGCTCACATCCACTGCCGCAACTGCCCCACCTTCAAGGACGCCGCCCGCGCCTTCCTCGACCGGTCGCCGGAAGCCGACTACATCGACGAGGTCACCGGCCTCAACACCAACATGTCCGGCGGCGGACAAGCCGGCGAAGGCGGTGCGCCGGTGATGATCTTCCGGCTGGGAGAGGAATGGCACGCGCTGCCGGTCCGGGTGATCGACCATATCCACCCGCCCTCGCCCGTGCGCAAGGTGCCGCACCGGCTGAAGGCGGGCTTCCGCGGCCTGGCGGCCATCGACGGCCAGATCGAACTGTGCATGTCGCTGCACGCCGTGCTCGACATCGAGAGCAACGCCGGCGAACGGAACGATGCGTCGCGCCGGTGGCTGATGCTCAAGATGGGCGGCGAGCGCTGGATCGCGCCGGTCGACGAAGTGAAAGGCGTCGCCCGGGTGCACCGCGCCCAGCTTCAGCCGCTGGCGGCGACGCTGGAGCGGTCTCCCGATCCGGCCTGCACGGGCGTGTTCCAAAGCGACGGCCTGCGGGTGTCGCTGCTGGCGCCCGATCCCCTGCTGCGGCGCTTCCGCGCGAGCCTCACATGAGCACCGACGCCGATCCCGAGCTGCTGGAGCTGTTCCGCACGGAGGTGGAGGAACACATCGCCGTGTTGCAGGAGGCCATTGTCGCTCTCGATGCCGGCGGCGACGCGGCGCAGCACCTGGGGAGCTGCATGCGGGCGGCCCATTCCCTCAAGGGCGCGGCGCGCATCGTCGGTCTCGAGGCGGGCGTCAAGCTGGCCCACGCCATGGAGGACGCCTTCGAGGCCGCCCGACAGGGCAACCTGACCCTCGGTCCCGAGGACATCGACCGGCTGCTGGAAGCCGGCGACTACCTGGCGGAACTGGGCCGAAAGGACTTCGAGGCGCTGGGGCCCTGGCTGGACTCCGAGGCGGACGCCATTACCGCCCTCATCGAACAACTCGAGAGCGCCGGACAGGCAGCGCCCGCCGCCGCCAAAGAGCCGCCGCCGGCAGGGCCGCCCGTGGTCGAACCCGCGCCGCCGCCATCGATCGAGCCCGCGCCACAACCCAGGGCGCCAGCCGAGCAGGCCGTCGAGCCGCCGGCGCCGAGCGAGGACACGGCTCCGGCTGCATCGACGGCGGCCGCCGATGGCGGCGACGATGCCGAGGCGCGCCAGCTTCAGTCGGTGAAGGTCAGCACCGAGGTGCTGGCGCGGTTCATGGGCGCCTCGGCCCAGGTGCTGATCGACGCCCGCCGGCTGCAGTCCACCGCCGATGCCCTGCAGCGCGTCCGGCGCGGCCTCGCCGGCCTGGAGAAGCGGTTGGGCGGCGACACGGAACCGGAAACCATCGACGCCGAATTCCGCCGCGAGCTCTCGCTGCTGCGCGACGACCTGGGCGACCGGGTGGATGATTTCGAGGTGCAGACGGGACGGGCGCTGGTCAACGCCGAGATGCTCTACGACGAGGTGCTGCGCAGCCGCATGCGGCCGTTCTCCGACGTCGCCGTCAACCTTCCCCGGCTGGTCCGCGACGTCGCCCGCCAGCTTGGCAAGAAGGTTCATCTGAAAATCGTCGGGCGGGCGACGGAACTCGACCGGGACGTGGCGGCGGTCATCGAGGCGCCGCTGGGCCACCTTCTCCGCAACGCCATCGACCACGGTCTCGAAGCGCCGGAGGAACGGCAGGCCGCCGGCAAGGATGAAACCGGAACCATCGTCATCGAAGCCCGCCACCGGGCCGGCATGCTTGAGATCGCCGTGCGGGACGACGGCAGGGGGATCGACGTGGAGCGCCTGCGCCGGGCGATCGTCGACAAGGGCCTGATCGACGCGCCGCTGGCCGCGTCGCTGAGCGAACCGGAGGCGCTGGAATTCCTCTTCCTGCCGGGCTTCAGCACGGCCGGCCGCGTTACCGACATCTCCGGCCGCGGCGTCGGGCTCGACGTGGTGCAGTCGACGGTCCAGCGGGCCGGCGGGGTGGTGCAGGTTTCCACCACGCTCGGCAAGGGCACCGCCATGGAGCTGCAGCTGCCGGTCGCCCGTTCGGTGGTCAGGGCGCTGATCGTCTCCGTCGGCGGCGAGCCCTGGGCGCTGCCGCTGGCGCGGATCGACGCGATCCGCCAACTCCCCGCCGACGCCGCGCGCAGCGTCGAGGGCCGGCGCGTGGCGGAAATCGACGGCCACGACGTGGGCGTCGTGCCGCTGTCGGAGGTGCTGGAACTCGACGTGCCCGGCTCGTCCGCCGATCCGTCGACGATCGTGGTCATCCACCAGCAGGAGCACCGCTTCGGCCTGGAGGTGGATGCGGTGGTGAGCGAGCAGGAACTGGTGGTCCGGCCGCTCGACCAGCGCCTCGGCAAGGTTCCGGACGTCCTCGCCTCGTCGCAGATGGACAATGGCACCGCGGTGCTGATCCTCGACGTCGACGACCTGCTGCGCTCGGTCGACACGCTGCTGGCCGAGGGCCGGCTGCGCACCAGCCGCCGCTCGCCGGTGGAAAGCGCCCGGCGGACGCGCCACATTCTGGTGGTGGACGATTCCCTCACCGTGCGCGAGACCGAACGCAAGCTGCTCGAGCGCGCCGGCTACCTGGTCGACGTCGCGGTCGACGGCGTGGCCGGCTGGAACGCCCTGCGCCTTGGCAGCTACGACCTGCTGCTCACCGACGTGGACATGCCGCGGATGACCGGCATCGACCTGATCCGGCGGGTGCGCGACGACACGCGGCTGCGCGACCTGCCGGTGATGATCGTTTCCTACAAGGAGCGCGAGGAAGACCGCCGGGCGGGACTGGAGGCCGGCGCCGACCGCTACATCACCAAGGCCAGCTTCCGCGACGAGGGCCTGCTGCTGGCGGTGGGCGACCTCATCGGCGGACCCCTGACGGACTGAGCCGGACATGCGCATCGGAATCGTCAACGACGTCATGCTCGCCACGGCCGCCCTCAAGCGGGTGATCGCCGCCACGCCCGGCTGCGCCGTCGCCTGGACCGCCGCCAACGGCGCGGAGGCCGTGGCGAAGGCGGCGACCGACCCGGCGGATCTGATCCTGATGGACCTGATCATGCCGGTGATGGACGGCGTCGAGGCGACCCGGCGGATCATGCGTGAATCGCCCTGCGCCATCCTGATCGTGACCTCCACCGTCTCCGGCCACCTCGGCCAAGTCTACGACGCCATGGCCCTCGGCGCCCTCGACGCGATCCAGACACCCGTCCTCGGCCTGTCCGGGGCGATCGACGGCGCCAAGGCGCTGCAGGACAAGATCGCGGTCATCGGCAAGCTGATCCGCCGCGACGCCCGCCGTGCACCCCTGCCCGCCGGCCCGGCCGCCACCGCGACCGGCGGCCCGCCGGTGATCGCCATCGGCGCCTCGACGGGCGGCCCCCAGGCCATCGCCGACGTCCTCCAGGCGCTGCCCGACGATCTGCCCGCCAGCATCGCCATCGTCCAGCACGTGGACTCCCACTTCGCGCCGGGGCTGGCCGAATGGCTGAGCCGCCGCTGCCACAAGACCGTGACCACCGCCCGGGCCGGCGACCGGCTGACGGCGGGCCGCATCGTCATCGCCGGCGGACCGGACCACCTGGTGATCGAGCCCACGGGCCGACTCGGCTATTCGCCCGAGCCGCGCGACTCTTCCTACAAGCCGTCGGTCGACGCCTTCTTCACCACCCTCGCCCGCCGCCGCATGGGCGGCTGCGGCATCCTGCTGACCGGCATGGGCCGGGACGGCGCAGACGGCTTGCTCGCGCTACGGCGGGCCGGGTACCACACCATCGCCCAGGACCAGGCCACGTCGGTGGTCTGGGGCATGCCCAAGGCCGCCACCGAAATCGACGCGGCGGTCGACGTGCTGCCGCTCGCCGAGATCGGGCCCCGGGCCGTGAAGGCAATCAAGGAGTTCGCCGGATGACAACCGAGCCCATCAAGGTTCTGCTCGTCGACGACCAGAGGCTGGTGAACGCCGCCGTCGCCACCATGCTGCGCCCCGAGGAGGACCTGGTGCTGAAATGGTGCGGCGAGGGCACCAAGGCGATCGAGGCGGCCCGCGAGTTCGTGCCCGACGTCATCCTGCAGGACCTGGTGATGCCCGACGCCGACGGACTCGACATCGTCACCGCCATGCGCGGCGACCCGGCGCTGCGCGAGGTGCCGCTGGTGGTGCTCTCGGGCAAGGAGGAACCGGCGGTGAAGGCCGAAGCCTTCGCGCGCGGCGCCAACGACTACCTAGTGAAGCTGCCGGCGGCGGTCGAATTGATCGCCCGCATCCGCCACCATGCCCGCGGCTACCGCGCGCTGCTGGAGCGCAACGCCGCCTACGCCGCCCTGGCCAGCGAACTGGCCGAGGCGGCCGGCTATGTCCGCTCGATCCTGCCGCGGCCGATCAGCGAGCCGCTGCAGGCCGACTGGATCTTCCAGCCGTCCAGCTCGCTGGGCGGCGACGCCTTCTCCTACCATGCCCTCGACGACGACCACTTCGCCTTCTACGTGCTCGACGTCTGCGGCCATGGCGTGGGCTCGGCGCTGCTCAGCGTGTCGGCGCTCAACACGCTGACCGCCTGCGCGCTCCCCGGCGTGGATTTCCGGCAGCCGGCAAGGGTGTTGGAGGCGCTGAACAACGCCTATCCCATGGAACGGCAGAACCAGCTCTACTTCACCATCTGGTACGGGGTTTATCAGCGCAGCACGCGGCGGCTGACCTATGCCGGCGCGGGCCATCCGCCCGGCGTACTGCTGGATGCGCAGAAGACGCCGCAGCTCCTGAAGGGCGAAGGCCTGCCCATCGGCACCTTCGAGGGACTGGATTACGACGAATTCTCCGTCACCGTGCCGGCGGGAGGTCGGCTCTATCTCTACAGCGACGGCGTGTTCGAGGTGGAACGCCCGAACGGCGAGATGCTGGCCTTCGAGGACTTCGTCGGCATCCTGGCCAGTGCGCCCGAAGGCGACCGGGCCGGCCGCCTCGCCCATGTGGTGCGCACCGTGCAGGGCATCCAGGGCAAGGAGATGTTCGACGACGATTGTTCGCTGATGGAACTGGCGTTCGGCTGAGCAAACCGCCGCCGCGCCGCACATGGCACTGGCGCAAGCACACGTGAATTTTCTAGAGTGACGCCCCGACTCATCGCGCCTGAGGAGAGCGTCATGCCAGACGTGGTCATCGCCCATCACCTGCCGGACGGCATCGCCGCGCAGCTTGCCGCCGTCCTGCCGCCCGGCGCGCAACTGGTGCGCACGCCGAAGGACGCCTCCTGGCAAATCCCCGAGGAGGCCACGGTCATGGTCTGCCTGCCGCCCCATGCCGGCGTGTACTTTCCCAAGGAGGCGCCGGAAGGCTGGCCGTTCGGGCTGCGCTGGGTGCAGGCCGTGTCGACAGGCATCGACGACTACCCCCGCTGGGTGTTCGGGGTCGAGCACGCCACCTGCGGGCGCGGCACCCAGTCGGCCGCCATCGCCGAATACGCCGTGGCCAGCATCCTGGCGCTGGAGAAGAACTTTCCCGAGGTCTGGATCGACGATCCCGAACCCTGGTACCCGATGCAGCAGAAGCCCATCGGCACCATCGAGGGCAAGACCATCGGCGTGATCGGCTACGGCACCATCGGCCAGGGGGTGGCGCGGCGGGTGCTGCCGTTCGGCGCCTCCGTCGTGGTCAACCGGCGCAGCGGAGCGGGACGGGACGGCGACGTGGAATTCGCCCCGCTGGACGAGGTGCTGGCCCGGGCCGACCACCTGGTGCTGGCCGCGCCGCTGACGCCGCAGACCCGCCACCTGATCCGGCGGGAGACGCTGGCGAAGATGAAGCCCGAGGCGCACCTCGTCAACGTGGCGCGCGGCGGCATGGTGGACCAGGACGCCCTGATCGAGGCACTGGACGCGGGCCGGCTGCGCTTCGCCACCCTCGACGTGACGGACCCCGAGCCGCTGCCCAAGGGTCATCCGCTCTACGCCCATCCGAGGGCGCGGGTGACGCCGCACGTCTCCTGGGGCAAGGGCGGCAATCCGTTCGACGCCATCGGCGCGCTGATCGCCGAGAACGTGCGGCGCTTCCTGGACGGAAGGGAACTGCTCAGCCCGATCGACCGCGAGGCCGGCTACTGAGGGAGCGCCTACGCGGCGTCCATGATGTACCAGACCCGCTCGGTGAACAGCCAGCGGCCGTTGCGCTTGGCGAAGGTGTCCTCGTAACGGCCGGCCGACCGGCGGGTGTTGCCGTCATTGTCGCGGATGATCTCGATGGTGTAGCTGCGCGCCGTCGCCCTGTCGTGGGCGACGTCGATGGCGCCGGGGATGCACACCAGGAAGGTGAACGGAAACTGCGCCTGAGCGTCCCGGAACGCCTGCACGATGGCAGCCTTGCCGCGGACCTCGGCCAGTGCCGGCATGTCGGGCACGCTCCACCGGCAGTCGTCTGCCCACAGGCTTTCGATGGTGGCCGGGTCGCGGCGGCAGACCGCGTCGGAATAGCGCTCGATCAGGCCCCGGACGGCGAGTTCGTCGGCGATCCGGACATCGTTGGTCATCGGTTCTTCTCCCCTGCTGGCGATGGTCGGCCAAGCATGGCGGTTGAGCGCCCGATTGCCACCGAAAACTGCGGCCGCCGGCTCGGACCTCGCGCCAGGACTGTGCTAGCGTGGCACCGGCGACGCGGGGCGCGTCAACAACAAGGGGAGACGTCATGACATCACTGGTCTGCGGCATTCATCACGTCGGCATCAACGTGCCGGACCTGGAGGCGGGGCGCCGCTTCTACGAGACCGTCTTCGGCTTCGAGGTGATCGGCGTCGACAACTGGGACGAGGGCAACGCGGACGTGAACGCCTATGTGGGCATGGACGAGTCGTCGGCCGACAGCTACATGCTGCGCGGCGCCAACACCTATCTGGAGATCTGGCGCTACCGCACGCCGCCGTCGCGGTTCAGCGCCGCCGACCGGCGGGCCAGCGACCACGGCTACACCCATCTCTGCTTCCAGGTGAACGACTTCGACGCGGTGCTGGAGAAGTTCCTGGCTGCCGGCGGCTCGCTGATCAAGCCGCTGACCGACGCCCGGCCCGGCGGCGCCAAGATCCATTACTGCCGCGACCCGTTCGGCAACATCATCGAACTGCTGGAGATGCCGGAGAAATCCATCACCCGGCTGGGCAACCTGCCGGGCATCGCCGAGGAAGGCGCGCGGGCCGCGCCGACCGGCCGGTACTACGCGCTGGAGAACGGGCGCTTCGAGGGCATGCGCGACAAGGCCACCCTGCCCGGCGCCGAATAGGGCCGCGCCCGGTGTACAGCGGCGACTCCACCATCAGCGCCGTCCTGGCGCACCGTGCCGGCCGAACGCCCGACCGGCGGCTGATCCGCTTCCAGGACGGCGCGTCGCTCACCTACGGCGCGCTCGACCGGGACGCGACCCGCCTCGCCGATTCCCTGCTCGCCCTCGGCCTCGAGCCCGGCGAGAAGGTGGCGGTGATGCTGGCCAACGGCGCTGATTTCGTGCGCGCCTGGATGGCGCTGACCCGCGCCGCGCTGGTGGAGGTGCCGCTCAATGTGGGCCTGAAGGGCGACCTGCTGCTCCACCCGCTGCGCCTCGCCGAATGCCGGGCCATCGTCGTGTCGCCCGACATGCGGGAAAAGCTCGACGCGGTGGCGGGCGACCTGCCCCTGCTGGAGCATGTCGTCGTCGCCGGCGACGGGCCCTTCGCGCCCCTGCCCGGCAAGACGCTCCACCGGCTGGACGACCTGGCCGCGAACGGCCGGGAACGGCATCCGGCCGTCGTCCAGGGCCGCCACGATCCGGCGGTGATCCTGTTCACCTCGGGCACCACAGGCCCGTCGAAGGGCGCGGTGCTGAGCCACAACTCGCATTTCGAGATGGCGCGCATCTGCGTCGCCGCCATGGACTACGGACCCGACGACGTGCTGTTCAGCACCTTCCCGCTGTTCCACGCCAACGCCCGCTACCTGACGGTGCTGGCGGCCATGCTGTCGGACGCCGAGGCGGTGCTGCACACCCGCTTCTCCGCCTCGGGCTTCTGGGACATCTGCCGCCGCGAGGGCGTGACCGCCTTCAACTACATGGGCGCGCTGCTGATGATGCTGCACAAGCAGCCGGCACGCGGCGACGATGCGGACAATCCGGTGCGCCGGGCCTACGGCGCGCCGGCGCCCGCCACCATCTGCGAGGACTTCGAGGCGCGTTTCGGACTGCGCCTCATCGAAGTCTACGGCTCGACGGAACTGGGCACGGTGACGCTCAACGGCCTGGACGGCTTCAGGCTCGGCTCCTGCGGCCGGCCGGTCCCGCTCTATGACGTGCAGATCCAGGACGAGAACGGCCTGCCCTGCCCGCCCGGACAGACGGGCGAAATCGTCGCCCGCCCCCGGCAGCCGGACGTGATGTTCAAGGAGTACTACCGGATGCCCGACGCCACGGTGAAGGCGTTCCGGGACCTCTGGTTCCATACCGGCGACCGCGGCCGCACGGACGAGGACGGCTACTTCTACTATGTCGACCGCATGAAGGACGCCATCCGCCGCCGCGGCGAGAACATCTCGTCCTGGGAGGTGGAAAAGGTGATCGACGGCGTCGACGGGGTCCAGGAGGCGGCCGTGTTCGGCGTACCCTCGGAGCTCTCGGAAGAGGAGGTCATGACCGCCGTGGTCCGCAAGCCGGGCGCGGCGCTGGAGCCAGCGGCCATCCTCGACCGCTGCCAGGAACGGCTGCCCTGGTTCGCCGTGCCCCGTTACGTGCGCTTCGTCGACGCCCTGCCCCGCAACACCTCCGAGCGCATCGAGAAGTACAAGCTGCGCGACGCGGGCGTCACGCCCGACACCTGGGATCGGGAAGCGGCCGGCTACGTGGTCAGGCGCTAAATCGCCTCAGGCGACCATGGCTTCGCTGGAATTGAAGAACAGCGCCTGGCTGATGGTGGCCTGCACCGTGCGGTGATCGAACGGCTTGGTGATCAGGAAGGTCGGCTCCGGCCGCTCGCCGGTCAGCAGCCGCTCCGGGAAGGCGGTGATGAAGATCACCGGCACCTCGACCTGGGTGAGGATGTCCTTCACCGCGTCGAGCCCGGAGCTGCCGTCGGCCAGCTGGATGTCGGCCAGGACCAGGCCGGGCTTGTATTCCCGCGCCGCCTTCACCGCCTGCTGGCGGGTCATGGCGATGGCGCTCACCTCGTGGCCCAGCTCGGTGACGAGCGCGGCCAGGTCGAGCGAAATCGCCGGCTCGTCCTCGATGATCAGCACCTTGGTCCGGCTCTGCTGCTGGATGTCCGCCAGCGCCGCCTCGATCAGTTCGCCGATCTCGTCGGGCTCCAGGCCGACGATCTCGGCCGCCTCGTTCTCGGCGAAGCCTTCCATGGCGGTCAGCAGCAGCACCTGGCGGCTGACCGGCGTGAGCGCCCCGAGCTGCCGCTGCAACCGGCGCTCGGGCCGCGGCAGGTCGTCCACGTCGACCGGCGCGTCCACATGAGCGGTGCCCCAGATGGCGTGGAACACCTTGTAGAGGCCGACCTTCGCGCCAAGACGCTGAGGAAACTCCTCGGGAGCGGCGACGATCGTCTCGCGGCAGGCACGAACATAGGCGTCGCCGTGGGTCTGGCTTCCCGTCAACGCCCGCGCGTAACGGCGCAGGTACGAGAGATGTGGTGCAAGGTCAGACGCAAGCGACATGGGAACTCTCCAAGGGGTTCAGTGTTCTTGTGCCAATGGCTGCGGGCGACGCGGCCCGGATTGCCGACGGGCAGATTATCTGTTCTGCCATTGACCGGGAATCATTATAAGACGGATAGTTGGTGGGTCCATACCCCGCCGGGGAACCACAGACAGGGCAGGTGACGGTGACACAGCGCAAGGACGCCCCAGACCAGGCCCGTTCGGCAGAACGGGGAACCGGCGCGAAGGACGCACGGAAGGAAAGCCGCAAGCGGCTGGGCGACAATTTGCGGAAGATGTATGACGAGGTCGTCAGCGAGCCCGTTCCCAAGGAAATGCTCGATCTCCTCTCGCGGCTCTCCAGGGAGAGCGGACAGAAGTAGCGGAGCCGGGACGCGGACGGCGACGGACGGCCCATCCTCAGCGCTCCGAAATCACCGGGAAGCGCATCTCGCAGCGCACCCCGCCCGC
>WGNW01000040.1 GCA_016124315.1 Alphaproteobacteria bacterium | reverse complement strand
GCTGGGCCTGCTCGACGATGCGGCGCTGATCGATCCCCCGGCCGGTCACCAGGTGGTGGTCACCAAGGACTTGATGATCGCCGGCGTCCATTTCCTTCCCGACGATCCGCCCGCGCTGGTGGGCCGCAAGCTGCTGCGCGTCAACCTGTCGGACCTCGCCGCCATGGGTGCGTCGCCCCACGGTTACGTGCTCGGGCTCTGCCTCTCGCCCGAGACCGATGACGACTGGATCGCCGCGTTCGCCGACGGGCTCCGGGCCGACCAGCAGGAATTCGGCGTCGTCCTGCTCGGCGGCGACACGACGGCGACGCCGGGGCCGCTGACCCTGTCGCTGACGGCGATCGGCTTCGTGCCGTCGGGCGCCGCGCTCCAGCGGGGCGGCGGCAAGCCGGGCGATCTGGTGTTCGTCTCCGGCACCATCGGCGACGCGGCGCTGGGTCTGCTGGCGCTGCGCGGGGAACTGGAAGATCCGTCCGGGCACCTGGCGTCCAGATACCGCCTGCCGCGGCCGCGTCTTGCACTCGGCGCGACGCTCAGGTCGCTCGCCTCCGCTGCGCTCGACGTCTCGGACGGGCTGATGGCCGACCTTGGCCATCTTTGCGAGGTCTCCGGCGTGTCGGCTGTGCTGCGGGTGCACGACGTGCCGCTGTCGGAGGCGGCCTCGCAGGCGGTGGCGCGCGCGCCCGCGCTGCTGGAGACCGTTCTGACCGGCGGTGACGACTACGAACTGGTCTTTGCGGCGCCGCCGGCCGCGCGGAAGCCGGTCCTGGCGCTTGCGTCGCGCTGCGGCGTGGCGGTGACCGAGGTCGGCGCGCTCGCGGCGGCGGGCGCCCGCACGGTAGAGGCGAGGGACCGGCAAGGGCACGTCATGAACTTCTCCCGCGCCGGATACAGGCACCGGTAAAAACTGTTTCAAATTGATCCTATTGATTCGAAGGCAGGTCGCCGGAACTCTTGCGGCAGGCGATCCAATTCGGCCGAAGCGCCGGTATTTAGGGAGCAAACTGCCGGAAAGTGACAGCGGGATGCTTCCCCGCGCCCCGATTCTGGCGGAATTCCGACCTGAAGCCGTTCGCAGGCCGTTGTGCACCGCCAAATTCCTCCCTATTATGCGGTCGTTACGGGATGGGTCATAAAGTGCGGGTAATGACCGAATACGAGCAAGTGGGCGAACTGGAAGGAATCAAGCGCAAGTTCGGGGCGTTCGTGAGGACGCGCGGCTTCGCGCATTTCGGATTCCATCTGTACACGGTCTGGAACGACGGCGAGTGCCCGGACATCACGCTGACCAGCCTGTCTATCGCCGACCAGCCTGGCTATCTGGCCCGAATGGCAACCGTGCTCGCCCCCCTGTCCATCGGCGAGTCGATGACCCGCGGCGCTTTCTGGTGGTCGGACCCGGCCGGCAGCCAGTCTCCGGTGCTCGTGCTGCCCTATCGCGGCGGCGACGACGAGAAGGCGCTTCTGACCCTCATGCCCCACGCGCTGGGCGAGGTCGCCACCGGCGACCTGCTCGACCGGGGCCGCGAGTTCTACGCGCAGACCTCCCGGGCGCTGAAGGCCTACGGCTTCATCCCGCCAGTGCCGCAGCTCTCCGAGGAGGAGCAGTGCTGCCTGCGCCTCCAGGCGGAAGGCGCCGTCACCCAGGCGCGCCTGAAGACCTATGGCATGAGCGTGGACGACTTCCGGCGGAACATGCGTACGGCGACCAAGAGCCTGCGCGCCCAGAACGAGGTCCATGCCGTCGTGATCGCGCTGCGTCTGCACCTCATTTCCCCTGAAATCGGGTAGGCCGATGGAAATCCTCGACTACATCGAAAAATCCAACGCGGCGGCCTCGCGCGACGAAGCGCTGGTGCTGTTCCGGCAGGCCGTCGGACAGTATGGCTTCGATCGCGTGATGTATCACAGCACCCGGGCCATGGCCGAAGGGGACGAGGACTCCTCGTCCGTGGTGCTGACCAACTATCCCAATGAGTGGCTCGGCCACTACGCCTCCAAGCGCTGGGACAAGTTCGATCCGGTGGTTCGCTACGGCATCGTCGCGCCCCGGCCGTTCTGCTGGGACGCGCTGCCCACCCAGATGCACATGACCAAGCAGCAGCAGCACCTGATGGGCGCCGCGGGCGATGCCGGCCTGATGGACGGCGTCGGCATCCCGCTGCATGGTCCCCGCGGCGAGAGTTCAGGCGTCGGGCTGGCGAGCAGCACCGGCCAGACCGACGCAGCGCGGCATCTCAGCGTGCTCAATGCGCTCGTACACCAGTTCCACCTCAACTACTGGTCCTTCGAGGAGCCGGGCAGCGCCGAGGAAGTGGCGGTCTCCCTCACGGCGCGCGAGCGCGAGGTCCTGCACTGGTGCGCCCAGGGCAAGAGCAACTGGACGATCGGCGAGATCATCGGCATCTCCGAACACGGCGTCGAGTTCCATGTCCGCAACATCCTCAAGAAGCTGGACGTTGACTCCCGCATCACCGCGGTGGTCCGCGCGCTCCACATGGGCCTGATCGTCCCCTGACGTTTCCGGCAGGA
The DNA here is from genome assembly GCA_016124315.1 of Alphaproteobacteria bacterium. Taxonomy (GTDB): domain Bacteria; phylum Pseudomonadota; class Alphaproteobacteria; order SMXS01; family SMXS01; genus RI-34. The sequence continues at coordinate 8,509 of WGNW01000040.1, read as the reverse complement.
TGGGTTTTCCGGCGGGGGCCGCGGCAGTGATGCCGCGGCCCCTCGGCTGTCAGGTCCCCTGAAACCCCCTTTAATTTCAAAATCTAAGCATCTTTTCGCCAAACCCTACGGAGGACCGTAGGTATTGGTGCGGGGCCCATCGCGGTAGGGTCATCAGGCTTCAACCACAACCTGACGACAGAACCATGATCGATTGCATTACCTGTGACACCGCCCATTACTTCGGCGACGCCATCGCGTCGCAGCACCGCCTTCGTTATAAGGTTTTCATCCAACAGCAGAGCTACGACGTCCCGAGCTACCGGGGCATGGAGTTCGACCAGTTCGACACGCCTGCCGCGACGTATCTGACCTACCGGGACGAAAAGGGCGTGGTCAGGGCCGTGACCCGCGTCAGCCCCACCACCATGCCGTACATGCTCGAGGAAGTGTTCCCCGACATGGTGACCTTCGCGCCGCTCGTGAAGAACGACCGGGTCTGGGAGGGCACGCGCCTGGCGGTTGACCCGGATCTGTCCGAGGCCGAGCGTGCCCGCGTGGTGGGCGAGATGATGTGCGCCTACCTGGAATTCGGCATCCGCGAAGGCATCGACGAGTTCTACATCCTGATGCCCGTCGCGCTGCAGACGATCCTCATGGAGCGTACCGGCTGGCCGGTCCGCGTGCTGGGCGAGACGCGGATGATCGGCGGCGAGGCCGTCCGGGCCGTGGCGCCGAAGGTTTCCGCCGAGATCCTGAACCGCGTGCGCGGCAAGCTCGGCATCACGTACTCGGTTCTTCAGACTGCCGACGATCTCGTCGCGCGCGAAACTCAAGAGAAGGTGGCCTAACATGACTCCCGAAATGCGTATCAGTGGTTTGGTGGCGGAAACCGCTCAGGAGAACGCCCAGTCGCTTCTCCCCGGCCTGCAGTATCTGGCTCGGGAAGCGCGCTGGGCCGAGTTGAGCGAGGTGGCTCAGATCCTCGACGAAGCCATCAACGACATCTCGAAGTGGATTCGCGGCAGCGCGAACTGACAAGCGGCCTCGTCCGTCCCTCCGGGGACGGCACAGCCTGACGAATTTGCCGGAATAACTTGGGCCGGCATGAGCGCCGGGACCTCCGAAGGGCAAGAGCCTGGAAAGAGGCCCGGCGCTTGCGTTTGCGGAAGGGATACGGCACAGTTTCGCCGCACCACGCGCTCAGAAATAGGGCGATTCCAAAGAGCCTCCGAAAGTGTTGACGCTTCACGCGGAGGCCGAATATTCAAACGAGGGAAGTCTCGAATGTCACTTGAACTTTGGCTGGTCATCGGCTGCGGTCTGCTCGCAGTCCTCTATGGCCTCATCACCGGCCGGACGGTGCTTGCCGCCAGCGCGGGTACCCAGCGCATGCAGGAGATCGCCGCGGCGATCCAGGAGGGGGCCGGCGCCTATCTCAACCGGCAGTACACGACCATCGCCATGGTGGGCGTCGTCATCGCCGTCATTCTGTTCTTCGTGCTGAGCAAGTTCGCCGCGCTCGGTTTCGTGATCGGCGCGTTCCTGTCCGGTGCCGCGGGCTATACCGGCATGATCGTGTCGGTGCGCGCCAACGTCCGCACGGCGGAGGCGTCGCGCAAGAGCCTGGGCGCCGGCCTCAGCATCGCCTTCCGCGCCGGCGCCGTCACGGGCATGCTGGTGGCGGGTCTCGCGCTGCTCGGCGTCGCGGTCTACTACGCGATCCTGCTCGGTCTCGGCTACACGCCGGCCGACCGCACCCTGATCGACGGCCTGGTGGCGCTCGGCTTCGGCGCCTCGCTGATCTCCATCTTCGCCCGTCTTGGCGGCGGCATCTTCACCAAGGGCGCCGACGTGGGCGCCGACCTGGTCGGCAAGGTGGAAGCCGGCATTCCCGAAGACGATCCCCGCAATCCCGCCGTGATCGCCGACAACGTGGGCGACAATGTAGGCGACTGCGCCGGCGTGGCCGCCGACCTGTCCGAGACCTATGCGGTGACCGTGGTGGCCACCATGGTTCTGGCGAGCATCTTCTTCGCCGGCTCCGTCATGGAATCCAACCTGATGCTCTACCCGCTGACCATCGGCGGCGTGTGCATCATCACCTCCATTATCGGCACCTTCTTCGTCCGCCTGGGCAACGGCACCAACATCATGGGCGCGCTCTACAAGGGCTTCATCGCCACGGCCGTGCTGTCGCTGATCGTCCTTTACCCGGTCACCGCCCACATGCTGGGCGGCATGGGCACCGTCTTTACGGTGGAAACCAAGGTGGGAGCGACGACGTTCTCCGCCATGAGCCTTTACCTGTGCGGCATCACCGGCCTGGTGGTCACCGGCCTTGTCATCTGGATCACCGAGTACTACACCGGCACCAACTTCCGCCCGGTGAAGAGCGTCGCCGCCGCCTCGACCACCGGCCACGGCACCAACGTCATCCAGGGCCTGGCGGTCTCCATGGAGGCGACGGCCCTGCCGGCGCTGGTCATCGTCGCGGGCATCGTGGTCACCTACATCCTGGCCGGCCTGTTCGGCATCGCCATCGCGGTCACCACCATGCTGGCGCTGGCCGGCATGGTCGTCGCGCTCGACGCCTACGGCCCGGTGACCGATAACGCCGGCGGCATCGCCGAGATGGCCGAACTGGAGCCCGAGGTCCGCAAGATCACCGACGCGCTCGACGCCGTGGGCAACACCACAAAGGCCGTTACCAAGGGCTACGCCATCGGTTCGGCCGGCCTGGGAGCCCTGGTGCTGTTCGCCGCCTACACCGAAGACCTGAGTCACTATTTCAGCAATCTCCCCGTCGACTTCAGCCTCTCCAACCCCTTTGTGGTGGTCGGGCTGCTGCTCGGCGGCCTGTTGCCCTACCTTTTCGGCTCCATGGGCATGATGGCCGTCGGCCGGGCGGGCGGCGCCGTGGTGGAGGAAGTCCGCAACCAGTTCCGCAACAACCCGGGCATCATGGAAGGCACGTCCAAGCCCGACTACGCCAAGTCGGTCGACCTGCTGACCAAGGCGGCGATCCGCGAGATGGTGGTGCCGTCGCTGCTGCCGGTGCTGTCGCCGATCGTCGTCTACTTCGTCTTCCGGGCGATCGCCGGTCAGGCCAATGCCTTCGCCGCGCTGGGCGCCATGCTGCTGGGCGTGATCGTCACCGGCGTCTTCGTCGCGATCTCCATGACCGCCGGCGGCGGCGCATGGGACAACGCCAAAAAATACATCGAGGACGGCCACCACGGCGGCAAGGGCTCCGAGGCCCACAAGGCCGCGGTGACGGGCGACACCGTCGGCGATCCCTACAAGGATACGGCCGGCCCCGCCGTCAACCCGATGATCAAGATCACCAACATCGTCGCCCTGCTGCTGCTGGCCATCCTGGCCTCCTGACGGGCGCGCTCCCTCAAACCAAAGGCCCCGGCGATCGCCGGGGCCTTTTTCTTTGTGCTCTGGACCGATGCGCCGAAACGGCGCCGTCGCCTGCTGATCAGTTGCCGGGCGTCGCCGGGCCGGAACCGCTGAAGCGGCCGATATTGCTGAAGATCTGCTCGAAGAATCCGAGCTCCTTGCCACGGGTCGGCGTCGTGTCGCTTACCGGGGAGATCTCGCGCGCCGCCTCCATGCCGACCCGGGAGATGTCCTTCACGTTGCCGCTCTGGTCGAAGGAAATCTTCAGCACCTTGTTGTCCACCACGTCGGGGCGGAAGAACGCCCAGCTCTCCTGGGTGCGGGAGATATAGTACCAGTTGTCTTCGTCGAAGGTGCCGGCGAGGGTGGGGGTGCCCAGCACCGCCAGGACCGAGGCCCGGTTGTCGACGCCCGGTTTGATCTCCTTGACGAGGTTCTCGTCCATCAGATAGCCGCGCTTGTCGACGGTCTGCGCGCACCCGCCAAGGCCGGTGACGGCAACGACGGCCAGACCCAGGACACCATATAGAGTCTGTCTTCTCACCTGATCTCTCTGTCTGGAGGGGCCGGCCGCCGGTTGACGGGACGCGGCCGAAAGCCTATTTCGCTGGGCTTGAAAATGGCATCGCGCCCCGGCAGTGTCAACGACGCGGGCCGAGACCGCCCCGGCCGATGCAGCGGAAAGGGCCATGCTCCAGTTCATCAGAAGTCTCAAGCGCGCTTTCACGCCAACGCCGCGGCAGCTTGCCGCCAACGCGCTCTACAATGCCATCGTGGGCCAGGCGCGCCAGCCGGCCTTCTACGTGGACGGCGGCGTGCCCGACACGCTCGACGGCCGTTTCGACATGATCGTGCTGCACGCGTTCCTGCTCATGCGCCGGCTGCGCGACGCCGGCGAGTCCGGCGAGTTGCTCTCCCAGGCGCTGTTCGACGAAATGTTCGCCGACATGGACCGCTCGCTGCGCGAGATGGGGGTGGGCGACATGGGCATCGGCAAGCGTGTGCGGGCCATGGGCGAGGCCTTCATGGGCCGGGTGAAAGCCTATGACGAGGGGCTGGATCGCCCCTCTCCGGCGCTCGAGGAGGCGCTGAGCCGCAATCTCTATCGGGCGGGGCAGCCCGAGGAGGCACAGCTGCACCGGATGGCCGTCCATGTCCGGGCCCAGAACGCCGATCTGGCCGGCCAGCCGCTGGACGCGCTGCTGGCCGGCGCGGTGCGCTTCCTGCCGGCACTCGGCGAGGCGCGACCATGACCGCTCCGTCAGCCCGGGAACTGCGGCGGCCCGTCGAGATCGCCAGCCTGCCGGAAGGCGGGCGAGACGTGGCGTTCACCGCATCCAGCGAGGAATGCGCCGCCATCGCGGCCCGGCTCGACCTGCTCGACCTCGCCGACTTCAGGGTCTCCGGACGGCTCGAGCCGCTGCGCCGGGGACGGGCCGCGCGATTCGAGGCGCACCTCTCGGCGCGGGTGACGCAGGCCTGCGTCGTCAGCCTTGACCCCGTCGAATCCCGGATCGAGGAGGATATCAGCACGGAACTGGTGGACGAGGCGGAGGCCGAGGCGCTCGCCGCGACCGATCCGGAGGAGACGGAGGAGCGGGACTGGGAGGTCCTGGAAGAGGGCGCGGTAGACCTTGGAGAGCTTGCCGTGCAACACTTGGCGCTCGCGCTGGACCCCTATCCGAAGCGTCCCGACCTGCAGGACGAGCCACCGGTGACGGCCCGTTCCGGCGGCCAGGAAGAAGAGAGTGAAGCGGAAGCAGCCGACTCGAATCCGTTTGCCGTCCTGAAGAGGCTGAAAGACAAAGCTTGAAGCGGGAAGAATTCTGAGTATGTTCTGGCGCCTAAACGCGGCCCCGGTGGTCGGGGCGCCTTCTAGCAAGAGATCGACAAATGGCGGTACCAAAGAGAAAAACCACGCCTTCCCGGCGGAACATGCGCCGCTCGCATCATGCCCTGGCCCGGCCCCAGTCGGTCGAATGCCCGAACTGCGGCGAGGTGAAGCTGCCGCACCACGTGTGCCAGGCGTGTGGCCAATATGACGGCCGCGAGGTTGTTGAGGCCACTGAAACCTTCTAGGGCAGGGGTGCGGGGGATGTCCCATTGGCCGGCGCCCTGACGATCGCCCTCGACGCCATGGGCGGTGACCATGCGCCCGGCGTCATCCTGGACGGCACCGTCCTGGCGCGCGAACAGCATCCGGGCGTCCGCTATCTTCTCTTCGGCGACGAGAGCGTGCTGCGTCCGGCCGTCGACTCCCGTCCCTCGCTCAAGGATTGCGTCACCGTCGTTCCCGCCGAAGGCGTGATCGACGGCAGCATGAAGCCGAGCCAGGCCCTGCGCAAGGGCCGCACCTCCAGTATGGGGCTCGCCATCCAAGCGGTTGCCGACGGCACCGCCCAGGTGGCCGTCTCCGCCGGCAACACGGGCGCCCTCATGGCGCTCGCCAAGTTCGTGCTCCGGACCCTGCCGGGCATCGACCGTCCGGCACTGGTGACGCTGCTGCCCACCAGGCGGGGCGAAAGCGCCATGCTCGATCTGGGCGCCAATGTCGAGTGCTCGGCCGAGAACCTGATCGAGTTCGCGGTCATGGGCGCCGCCTATGCGCGCCTCGTGCTGGGCGTCAGCCGTCCCAAGGTGGCGCTGCTGAACATCGGCACCGAGGAATTGAAGGGCAACGACGAGGTGAAGCAGGCGGCCGAACGGCTGCGGGCCACCGAACTCGATTTCGACTTCGTCGGCTTCGCCGAGGGCAACGACCTGGGCGAGGGGACGGCGGACGTGTTCGTCACCGACGGGTTCACCGGCAACGTCGCGCTGAAGACCATGGAAGGCACTGCCCTGCTCATCACTCATCTGTTCCGGCGCGCCTTCCGTAATTCTGTGATGTCCATGCTGGGCTACCTGCTGGCCCGGGGCGGCCTGCGGACCCTGCGGGCGCATCTCGATCCCAATACCCATAACGGGGGAATGTTCGTGGGTTTGAACGGACTGGTGGTAAAGAGCCACGGCGGCGCCAACGCGGCCGGCATCGCGAGCGCGATCAGCGTGGCCAAGGATCTGGCCCAGGGCGACCTGAACGCCAGGATCGCCGAGGACATGGCGCTGTTCGGCAGCCGGCCGGCAGTCGAAGCGGCGGAGGCGGCCGGATCGTGAGCGCATCGAGGACCATCGTCGCCGGGGTAGGCTCCTACCTTCCAGCCAGGATCGTCACCAACGCCGACATGGCAAAGATCGTCGACACCAGCGACGACTGGATCGTGGAGCGAACCGGAATCCGGCAGCGACATATCGCGGCGGAGGGGGAGTGCACGTCCGATCTCGCCATCGCGGCCGGCGAACGGGCCCTCGCCAATGCAGGCATGGCGGCCGACGACATCGACATGGTCATCGTGGCGACCGCCACGCCCGACGAAACCTTTCCCGCCACCGCCGTGACCGTCCAGTCGCGCCTCGGAATCACCCATGGCGGCGCCTTCGACCTGCAGGCAGTCTGTTCCGGCTTCGTCTACGGCTTCGGCGTCGCCGACAACCTGATCCGCGGCGGACTCGCCCGCAACATCCTGCTGATCGGCGCGGAGACCTTCTCGCGCATTCTCGACTGGGAAGACCGGACCACGTGCGTGCTGTTCGGCGACGGCGCCGGCGCCGTCGTGCTGAAGGGCGAAGACGGAAAGGCAGCGGAGCAACGCGGTATCATCGGCACGAGGCTGCGCAGCGACGGCTCCAAACACGACCTGCTCTATGTCGACGGCGGACCCTCCAAGACCCAGACGGTCGGCAAACTGCGCATGCAGGGCAAGGAAGTCTTCCGCTATGCCGTCACCAACCTCAGCGAAATCGTTAAGGAAGTTCTTGAGGAAAATGGTCTAGAGTCTTCTGATGTAGACTGGATCGTGCCTCACCAGGCCAACCGGCGGATCCTGGACGCTACGGCGCGCAAGCTCGCTATCGACCCGGACAAGGTGGTCGTCACGGTCCAGGATCACGGCAACACGTCGGCCGCCTCCGTGCCGCTGGCACTGGATCAGGCGGTGTCCGACGGGCGTATCAAGCCGGGCGATCTGGTCCTGCTGGAAGCCATGGGCGGCGGCTTCACCTGGGGAGCGAGCCTCGTTCGCTGGTGACTTTGCCGGGGTTTTTGACCCGGTATCTTAAGTGAGAGAAATTCCCTTTTACATTGACTGGCTTACCGCTGGTGTCTAACCTTTTCCCTTCCACACGGGAAGAGGGGCGGGCAATGAGCGGAAAGACCGTAACGCGAGCGGACCTCAGCGAAGCCGTTTACCAGGAAGTCGGGCTGTCCCGAAACGAATCCGCCCAGCTGGTGGAACGGGTGCTGGACATCATCTCGGACAAGCTGGTCGACGGCGAGAGCGTGAAGATTTCGTCCTTCGGCAGCTTCGTTGTCCGGCAAAAAGGTGGCCGCACGGGCCGCAACCCCAAGACCGGCGAGGAAGTGCCCATCGGACCGCGCCGGGTGCTGGTATTCCGGCCGAGCCAGGTGCTCAAGTCGATCGTTGCCGGCGCCACGCGGGCCATCACTTGATCCAGGCTGGAATGGCAACGACGAAGGAAGGCAGCGAGGGGCGGAGCCCCGTTCGAAAATCGCCCGATGCGTTTCGCACCATCAGCGAGGTGTCGGAGGAATTGAACGTGCCGCAGCACGTTCTTCGGTTCTGGGAAAGCAAGTTCACGCAGATTCGCCCGCTGAAGCGCGGTGGTCGGCGGCGGTATTACCGCCCCGAGGACGTCCAGCTGCTGCGCGGCATCAGGCGGCTGCTCTACGATGACGGCTTCACCATCAAGGGCGTCCAGAAGGTCCTCCGGGAACGGGGCGTCCGGGTGGTCGCCGAAGGACTGGACGCCGTCGAGGCGAAGCTGCCGGGTAACGGCGCCGCCGAACACGCGGCCGCGGACGTGCAGGCTTCCGCACCCATCCACAACGACGACATCGAGCAATTGCTCGACGAGCTCGCGGCGATCCGCAACCTGCTCAAGAGCTAGCTCGTCCCGCCTTGGGATGGTCGCGTCCGGACACGGCGAGCCGATCGCCTCCGGCACGGCGGAACGGCCTTCGGCCTCCGCGCGGAGGCGGTTCAGCCTGGCCCGTCCCCATGCT
>WGNW01000096.1 GCA_016124315.1 Alphaproteobacteria bacterium | reverse complement strand
GGCTGCACACTGGGCGACATGTGCGCCGAATGGCTGGCGTTTTTCGTGCCGGCGGTCGCCGCCTGGTTCGGTCTCGGGAGCATCTTTTCGGACAAGATCTTCGCCGTCTGGGTGCTCGACTTCATCCTCGCCTTCCTGTTCGGCGTGGCCTTCCAGTACTTCACCATCAAGCCCATGCAGGACCTCAGCCCCGGCCAGGGCCTGATCGCCGCGATCAAGGCCGACGCGCTATCGCTGACGTCCTGGCAGGTCGGCATGTACGGCTTCATGGCGATCGCTCATTTCTGGCTGTTCGGCGACCTCCTCGGCAGGAAGCTGGTCGTCGCCAGCCCCGAGTTCTGGTTCATGATGCAGATCGCCATGCTGTGCGGTTTCGCGACCGCCTATCCAGTGAACTGGTGGCTGGTGCGCAGCGGCGTGAAGGAAGCCATGTAGCGACGGAACCTATCCTGCCGTAGCCCGTTACCCCTTCAGCGCGCGGAGATTTCCCGCGGGTCGGCGCCGCCGTCCTCCTCCGGATGGCCGGCCTGAAGGCAACGGCAAGCTGGGGGACGATGCATCGATGGCGCAGATCTTCTCTCCGAGGGCCACAACCATTGCCGTCATCGTCCTCGTCGCCCTCGTCAGCGTGCCCGTCGTGCTCATCGCCTACATCTACCAGGTCCATTCGTCGCCCTACGCCACGCACGTGGGCATTCCTGTCGCCCAACCGATCCCGTTCAGCCACGCCCACCACGTGGGCGACGTGGGCCTGGACTGCCGCTACTGCCACACCGGGGTCGAGACCTCCGCCTTCGCCGGGCTGCCGCCCACCTCGACCTGCATGACCTGCCATTCCCAGCTCTGGACCAACGCGGCAATGCTCGCGCCGGTGCGGGAAAGCCTCGCCAAGGGGAAGCCGATCCGCTGGAACCGCGTCCATGACCTGCCCGACTACGTCTACTTCGACCACAGCGTGCACATCGCCAACGGCGTGGGCTGCTCGTCCTGCCATGGCGACGTCTCCAAGATGCCGCTCACCCGCAAGGTGAAGCCGCTGACCATGGGCTGGTGCCTGAGCTGCCACGAAAACCCGGCGCCGCACCTCAGGCCCCAGGCCGAGATCTTCAATCCCCACTGGAAGCCGGGGCCGGACCACGAAAAGGAAGGCCGGATGCTCATGGCGCATTACGGCATCGACAAGGACCACCTGACGGATTGCTCGGTATGTCATCGGTGAAGCACAGAAGCGGACAGGACGACGCAACGGGCGGCATCGCGGCGATGAACCGCCGGCAGATGCTCAAGCTGATGTCGGCCGGCGCCCTGGTGGCGCTGCCCGCCTGCACCCCGCGCCGGAAGATCGTCCCCTATGTGGACATGCCCGAGCGGCTGGTGCCGGGCGAGCCTCAGGTCTATGCCAGCGCCCTGCCGCTGCAGGGCTATGCCCGCGGCGTGCTGGTCACCGCCATGGACGGCCGGCCGATCAAGATATCCGGCAATCCCAGGCACCCGGCGAGCCTCGGCGCGACCGACCTGTTCGGCGAGGCGGAGATCCTGTCGCTCTACGACCCCGACCGCGCCCGTGCCCCGCGCGGCCCGTCGCCGATCGACACCTGGGACTCGTTCCTGGCCGAGTGGCTGCCGCGTCTCGACGGGTTGGCGAAGCGACGGGGCGAAGGGCTCGCGCTGCTGTCCGGCCGCCTCACCTCGCCCACCGCGCTTCGCCAGCTTGAGGAACTCAGGCGCAAGCTGCCGAAGCTGCGCTGGTACGCCTACGAGCCGGCGCCGGAGGACGGCGATCCCGCCGTGCTCGGCCCATCCGCGTCGGCGCTGCCGCGCCTCGAGGATGCCGACGTGGTGATCACCCTCGACGCCGATCCGCTCGGCCCCGGACCGGCCCAGCTGATCCATGCACGGGGTTTCGCGCGGCGGCGCGTCCCCGGCGCCGGCGCGCCCCTGCGGCTCTATGCGGCGGAAAGCGCCTGGAGCCTGACCGGCGCGAAGGCCGACCACCGGCTCGCAGCCCATCCGCGCCTGCTTCGGCGGGTGGCCCGCGCGCTGGCGGCGCGGCTCGGGGCCGGCACCGCGCAGGGCGACGCCCTGCCGCCGGAGGCCGCCCGCTTCGTCGACGCGGCAGTGGCCGACATCGAGCGGGCGCCCGGCCGCGCTCTGGTGCTCGGCGGCCCGGCCCTGCCGGCCGCCACCCGCGCCCTATGCCACCGGATCAACCGGCAGCTCGGCGCACCGGTGGACCACCGGCAGCTTGCAGCCGCCGGAGACGCGCCGGCCGGGTTCGGCGAGTTGCTCGACGACCTTCGGCAGCGCAAGGTGAGCGACCTCGTCATCCTGGAGGCCAATCCGGCCTACGACGCGGCGCCGACCGCGGAATTCGCCGGCCTGCTGAAGGGCGTGCCGTTCTCCGCCTGCCTTGCCCTGGCCGCCAGCGAGACATCGTCCCTGTGCCGCTGGCACCTGCCCGCGTCGCATCCGCTGGAAGAGTGGTCGGACCTGCGGGCGGTCGACGGCACTGCAAGCATCGTGCAGCCGCTGATCGGGCCGCTCTACGATACCCGCAACGTGCACCGCCTGCTCGCCATGCTGTCCGGCGAGGACGACGGCGACAGCCGGGCGCTGGTGCGCGCCACCTGGTCCGCCAGCCACGGCGGCGCGGACTTCGAGGGCTGGTGGCGGCAGGCCCTCTATCTCGGCGTGGTGCCCGGCACCTCGCCGGCCGAAGCCGGTGCCGAGTCCGCCGCCCCGCCTCCCGACGGCGCCGACGACGTGCCGGGAGGCCTGGTGGCGGTCATCCGGCCGGACCCGACCGTGTTCGACGGCCGCATGGCGAACAACGCCTGGCTGCAGGAGTGCCCCAAGCCGATCAGCAAGGAGGTGTGGAGCAACTCGGTCGGCCTGTCGCCCGAGACGGCCCGCCGCCACGGCCTCGACGATGGCGACGTCGTGCTGCTGGAGACGGTCTACGGCAAGATCGAAGGACACGTGTCCGTCGACAAGGGCGCGGCGGACGAGGTCGCCGCCCTCACGCTGGGATACGGACGCCAGCGCGCCGGCGCCGTCGGCACGGGCCTGGGCTACAACGCGTACGGCCTGGTCGCCGGACCGGGTGAATCGGTCGTCGCGGTCGCGCGGCTCGCGAAGACCGGCCGGCACGAGAAACCCATCATCCTGCAGGACAGCTTCAGCCCGGAGAGCAAGCAGGACAGTATCCTGCCGCTGATGCACCTCACCGAGCGGGGCAAGCTGCGCGAGGAGCCGCGCAAGGTCGACATCAACCGCCCCAGCCTGCTGCCGCCGAAGGACTCCACGGACCCCTATCAGTGGGGCATGGTGATCGACGCCGCCGCCTGCATCGGCTGCAACGCCTGCGTCGTCGCCTGCCAGTCCGAGAACAACGTCCCCGTCGTCGGCCCCGAGGAGGCCGCCGCCGGCCGTTTCATGCATTGGTTGCGGATCGACCGCTACGAGCTTGACGACAATGGGAAAACCCGCCAGGGATTCGAGCCCGTTCCCTGCATGCAGTGCGAGCACGCGCCGTGCGAGCCGGTATGTCCGGTGGAGGCGTCGGTGCACGACTCCGAGGGTCTCAACGTGCAGGTCTACAACCGGTGCGTCGGCACCCGGTTCTGCCAGGCCAACTGCCCTTACAAGGTGCGGCGGTTCAACTGGTTCGGCTACGCCAGCGGCCAGGAATACGCCAATCTCGGCGAGGACCCCATGCCCGCCCGCGAGAACCCGGACGTCACCGTCCGCGCCCGCGGCGTGATGGAGAAGTGCACCTACTGCGTCCAGCGGATCAGCCGGGCGCGGCGCGACGCCGAAAAGTCCGACCGGCCCATCGCCGACGGCGAGGTGGTGACGGCCTGCCAGTCGGCCTGCCCGACCCGGGCGATCACCTTCGGGAACCTGAAGGACCCGAACGCCGCCGTCTCCCGGTTGCGCCGCGACCCGCGCCACTTCGCCATGCTGGCCGAGTTGGGGACGCGGCCGCGCACCACCTACCTGGCCGCGCTGGTCAATCCGAGTCCCATGCTGGACGAGGAGGAGGAGCCGTGAGCCGTTCCCTCCACGACGCGACGCGCAACAGCTTCCCGGAGCGGGCCGAACGGCTGACCCGGGTGGAGTCCGAGGCGGCCGTCGACGTCCTCGTCACCGCGCCGCTGCTGGACCGGCGATCATGGCGCCGCTGGTGGATCGGCGTGGCGGTCGCCACATTGCTGACCCTGGTGTTCGTCGGCGCCATCGCCATGATCCTGGGCAAGGGCATCGGCGTGCTGGGCAACAACACGTCCATCGTCTGGGGCTATCCGATCGCCAACTACGTCTGGTGGATCGGCATCGGCAACGCGGGCACGCTGATCTCGTCGCTGCTGCTGCTCACCCACCAGCGCTGGCGGGCGGCCATCAACCGGTTCGCCGAGGCCATGACGCTGATGGCGGTGGCCATCGCCGGGCTGTTCCCGATCCTGCACATGGGACGGCCGGAGTACTTCTACTGGCTGGCGCCCTACCCCAACGTGATGCACCTGTGGCCGCAGTGGCGCAGCGCGCTGGTATGGGACTTCTGGGCGATCCTCAGCTACCTGCTGTTCTCCATCGTGTTCTGGTACACCGGCCTGATCCCGGACCTGGCGACGCTGCGGGACAGGACGCTGGGGCGCGCCGGCCAGCTCTTCTACGGCGCCCTTTCGCTCGGCTGGCGCAACTCGGCCCGCCACTGGTACGCCTACGAGAAATACTACAAGGCCATGGCGGCGCTTGCGGTGCCGCTGGTCTGCTCGGTCCACTCCATCGTCGGCCTGGACTTCGCCGCCGGCATGATGCCGGGCTGGCAGGAGCCGATCTTCCCGCCCTACTTCGTGGTCGGCGCCATGTTCTCGGGCTTCGCGATGGTGGTGGTGCTGGCGGCGCTGGTGCGCTGGGGCCTCAAGCTCGAGGCGCTGGTGACCATGAACCACTTCGACGCCATGGCAAAGCTGATGGTGATGGGCGCCACCATCATGGGACTGTCCTACGCCGCCGAGTGGTTCTCGGGCTGGTACAGTGGCCGGCACGCCGACCACAGCCTGCTGGCCTTCGAGTTCGTCGGCCACTATGCGCCCATGTACTGGGCGATGCTGTTCTGCAACGTCATGGCCTGCCAGATCTTCTGGTTCCGCTGGGCGCGCCGCAACATGGCGGTGCTGATCGTCGTCGCCATCCTGGTCAACATCGGCATGTGGCTGGAGCGCATCCTCATCGTCTGGAACACGCTTGCGCATGCCTACCTGCCCTCCATGTGGTCGCTGTTCGCGCCGACCATCTGGGACTGGGCGGTGACCCTGGGCTCGCTGGGCTTCTTCGCGCTCATGTACCTGATCTTCGTGCGGGTGTTCCCGGCGATCTCCATGCACGAGGTCAAGCAGCTCGTCCACGAGGAGGTCGCCGCATGACCAGGGTCCTCCTCGCCTGCTTCCCCCATCCCGAGGCGCTGATGATCGCGGTGCGCCGCGTCAAGGAGGAGGGCGCCGTTCCCGTCGACGCCTTCACGCCGCATCCTGTCGACGGCCTGGCGGAAGCCCTCGGCGCGGCGCGGACGCCGGTGCGCAAATGGATGCTGGCGGGCGGGCTGCTGGGCGGGTTCGGCGCCTATTTCACGGAATGGTTCAGCGCGGTGATCGACCTGCCGATCAACGCCGGCGGGCGGCCGCTGCACAGCTGGGAGGTGTTCTACCTGTTCCCCTTCGAGTTCGGCGTACTGATGGCCGGGATCGTCGGCGCCGCCGCGCTGCTGGCGACCAGCGGCCTGCCGCGGCTCAACCATCCGCTGTTCGACGTCCAGGGCTTCGAGCGGTCGAGCCAGGACGGCTTCATCCTCGCCGTCGAGCAGCCGGAACGGCATCCCGAGAGGCTGCGGGACATGCTGCTGGCGTCCGAGGCCCTCTGGGTCCGGGAGGGCAAGACATGAAGGCCGCCGTCCTTGCAGGCCTCGCCGCCCTCGCCCTTGCCGGCTGCGACGTCAGCATGACCGACCAGCCGCGGCTCGACACCTACGGCTCCAGCGACATCTGGCCGGACGGCGCGGCGGCGCGGCGGCCGCCCGCCGGAACGGTGTCGCAGTCCGACCCCGCCTGGGAGAAGGCGATGAAGCGCCCGCCTGCAGTGACCACGGCGCTGATCGAGCGCGGACACGAGCGCTACGACATCTACTGCGCGCCGTGCCACGGGGCGAGCGGCCACGGCGACGGCATGGTGGTGCGGCGCGGCTTCCCCTCGCCCCCGTCCTACCATTCCGCCCGGCTGCGTGCGGCGCCGGCGCAGCACTTCTTCGACGTCATCACCAACGGCTACGGCGTGATGTATTCCTACGCCTCGCGGGTGCCGCCCCGCGACCGATGGGCCATCGTCGCCTACATCAGGGCGCTGCAGCTCTCCCAGCATGCCTCGCTTGCCGACGTGCCGGATGCGCGGGAGCAGCTGCCATGACCGCGCGGCGCGCCATCGGCCTGCTGGTGCTGGCGAGCGTGCTGGCGACCGCCGCCGTCGCGATTCTCGTGTTCGTCGCCCCGGAAGCCGCGGTGACCGGCTGGCTCTACGGCGTCCTCACCGTCGCCGGCATCCCGCTGGGGGCGCTCAGCCTCCTCCTAACCGGACGGTTGACGGGCGGTCGCTGGGTCGCGGCGACGGAGGCCGGACTGCGGCCCGCCGCAGCGACCATGCCCCTGATCGCCGTGCTGGCGGTGCCGGCGGTGCTGGGGGCGGCCATGGTCTACCCATGGGCGGTCGATCCCGCCGTGGTGAAGCCGGCGATCCATGCCTACTACCTGAACGTTCCCGGCTTCATCCTGCGCGAGGGCGCCATCTTCCTCGGCTGGTCGGCGATGACGGTCCTTGTCGTGCCCCGGCTCGCCGACGAGCGGGGCGGCGCCATCGCCGGCGCCTGCCTGATCCTGCATGTGATCGGCGCCTACATCCTCACCTTCGACTGGCTGCTCTCGCCCCTGCCCCATTTCACCTCGTCGTCCTTCGGCGCCATCGTCGCGCTGGACTGGGTGCTGGCCGGCTTCTGCTTCGCCATCCTCTGCCTGCCCAACGACGCCGACGACAAGCTGGTCAACGACATGGGCGGGCTGCTGACCGCCGGCGTGCTGGGCACCTTCTACATGCGGCTCATGCACCTGCTGATCATCTGGTACGGCGACCTGCCGGACACCAATCACTGGTACCGCCTGCGCGACGGCAACCTGGCGCTCTGCGTCGTGGTCGCGGCCATCGTCATCGGCACGCTGCTGCCGCTCGCCGGCCTCGTCACCGGGATCTCGCGCCACAATCTCCGGCGGCTGCGCGCCACGGCGGGGCTCGCGCTGGCGGGTCAGGCGCTCTACCGGCTGTGGGAGGTCTATCCGATCGCCGGCCCTGCCGCCCTGCCGTCCTGCGCGCTCGCCCTCATCGCCGCCGGCACCGTGACCTTCGCCGCCTGGCTCTGGCTTCGCCGCAATCCCGCACGGGAGGTCGCCCATGGCCGATGAACCGCGCTACGAGGATCCCGGGGTCGCCTACAAGAAGATCTGGGGCAGCGTCGCCATCTTCCTGCTGTTCGCCGCGCTGGGCGCCGGCGGCCTGCTGATCCTCTTCGAGACCGACATGGCCGCGCCGTTCCTCCCGCCCCGGCCGCTGCCGACCCCGCAGCTCGAGGCGTCGCCCGACGCCGACCGCGAGGCCGTCCGCCTGGAGGAGACCGAGCGCCTCCACGGCTACGCCTGGGTGGACAGGAAAAACGGCATCGTCTCGATCCCCATCGACCAGGCGGAACGGATGATCGTGGCGCGCGGCGCCCGCGGCTTCGACCCGCTGGTGCCGCCGGCCGATCCGTCGCGCGCCGAGGGCGGGCCGGAGGCCGCCAATCCGGGCGCGGGCGCGCGGTCGGCCTGGCCGGAGTCGAAACCATGAAGCTGCTGCTCGCGCTGGCGATCGTCCTGCTCCCGCTGTCGGCCGCGAACGCCGGCCTGACGCCCGACCAGCTCAGCAAGGTGGCGATCCGCACGCCCGTCGGCGCCGCGCTGCCGGAAGGCGTCCGCTTCAAGACCATGGGCGGGGCGAGCACCACAATCGGCGCCGTGCTGGCAGGCAAGCCCGCCCTCGTGGTGTTCGCCGACTATACCTGCCACATGCTGTGCGGTCCGGTGCTCGCCATGGCCAGCGGCGCCCTCCACGCCTCGGGCCTGACGCCGGACAAGGACTTCCGGTTCGTGGTGATCGGCATCGATCCGAAGGACACGCCCGCCGACGCGCGCAAGATGGAGGACCGGGAGGTGGGCGACCCGGCGCTGCGACACGACGCCGTATTCCTGATGGGCAACAAACACGCGACGGCCGCGGCGACCGAGGCCGTGGGCTACTCCTACGTCTACGACGCCGAGCACGACCAGTACGCCCATCCCACCGCGGCCTTTGCCGTGACTCCCACCGGCAAGGTGTCGCAGGTGCTCACCTCGGTGGGGATCGAGCCGGAAAGCGTGCGCCTCGCCCTCGTCAAGGCGAGCAAGGGCAGCGTCGGCAACCTGGGCGACCGCATCCGGCTGCTCTGCTACGGCTTCGACCCGGCGACCGGCCTCTATTCCGCCTCGGTGATGCTGTGGCTGCGGATCGGCGGCCTCGCGACGGTGCTGGTACTGGGCGGCGGCCTCGCCTGGTTCGCGCTGCGCCGCCGCCGGAACGACGAGGGGAATGCCACACCATGATCCTGGCCAACATCCTGCCGCCCGGCGCGTCGCTCTACGCCCACAACGTGGACGTCATCTACTACACGCTGATGGGCGTCTCCGTGCTGATCTGCCTGCTGTTGCTGATCGTGGGCGGCGTCTTCATCGTCCGCTACCGGCGGGGCTCGCCGGCCAAGCGCGGCCCGATGCCCGAGCTGCTCAGCCGCGAGATCGAGATCGGCTGGACGGTCGCCACCTTCTTCGCGTTCATCTTCCTGTTCTTCTGGGCCGCCGCCATGCTGGTGTCCTCCGGGCCCGCCCAGAAGGGCGACCTGGAAATCCACGTCGTCGCCAAGCAGTGGATGTGGAAGGCCGAACAGCCCAACGGCGCGCGGGAGATCAATGAAATCCACGTGCCCGTGGATACGCCGGTGCGGCTGGTGATGACCTCCCAGGACGTCATCCACAGCCTGTTCCTGCCGGCGCTGCGGCTGAAGCAGGACGTACTGCCCCAGCGCTACGTGGACATGCGCTTCACCGCCGACCGCACCGGCACCTTTCCCCTGCTCTGCGCCGAATATTGCGGCACCGAGCATTCCCACATGACCGGCAAGCTGGTGATCATGACCAAGCAGGCCTACCAGAAATGGCTGGAGGCGCAGCCCGGGTCGGCCGACGTCGCCGGCATGGGCCGCAAGCTGTTCACCAGCCTGGGCTGCTCCGGCTGCCACGGCCGCGCCGCCCATGTGCGCGCGCCGGACCTGGAGGGGGTCTACGGCCGCAGCGTGCAGCTCGCCGACGGTCGCACCGTCCAGGCGGACAAGGACTATCTCCGGGACTCCATCCTGGAGCCGCGCAAGGACATCGTGGCCGGCTACGAGCCGATCATGCCCAGCTACAAGAACACGCTCAGCGACAGCGACGTGCTGCGTCTGGTCGCCTACCTGAAATCCCTGGCCAGCAAGGAGAAGGACCAATGAGCCAGGCCGCCGCACAGGCCGCCGACGGGCGTCCCCTCACCTACCTCAGCAACGGCTTCACGCTGCGCTCCTGGCTGACCAGCACCGACCACAAGCGGATCGCGATCCTCTACGCCGTCTCGATCACGGCCTTCTTCTTCCTCGGCGGCATCGCCATCGGCATCGTGCGGCTGGAGCTGGTGACGCCGACGCAGGACCTGGTATCCGCCGACACGTACAACCGGCTGTTCACCCTGCACGGCATCGTCATGGTGTGGTTCTTCCTGGTGCCGTCGATCCCGACCACCTTCGGCAACTTCCTGCTGCCGATGATGATCGGCGCCAAGGATCTGGCGATGCCGCGGCTGAACCTGTTCTCCTGGTACCTCTACGTGGCGGGCGGCCTGTTCACGGTCTACGCCCTGATCGCCGGCGGCGTCGACACCGGCTGGACCTTCTACACGCCGTTCTCGACCATGTTCTCCAACAGCCACGTGCTGGCAGCGGCCATGGGCGTATTCGTGGTGGGCTTCTCGTCGGTGGCGACGGGCATCAACTTCATCGTGACCACCCACATGATGCGCACCCGCGGCATGACCTGGATGCGCCTGCCGCTGTTCGTCTGGGCGATGTACGCCACCAGCTTCGTCATGGTGCTGGCGACGCCGGTGCTGTCCGTCGCGCTGCTGCTGGTGATGGCCGAGCGCTGGCTGGGCGTGCCGATCTTCAACCCGACCCATGGCGGCGACCCGCTGCTGTTCCAGCACCTGTTCTGGTTCTACAGCCATCCGGCCGTCTACATCATGATCCTGCCGGCCATGGGCGTGGTCTCGGAGATCTTCCCATGCTTCGCGCGGCGGCGCATCTTCGGCTACCAGTTCATGGTCTACGCCATGGTGGCGATCGCGGTGATCGGCTTCTTCGTCTGGGGCCACCACATGTTCGTGTCCGGCCAGTCCGGCTACGCCAACCTGGTGTTCTCGTTCCTGTCGTTCGTGGTGGCGGTGCCGTCGGCAATCAAGGTGTTCAACTGGACCGCGACCCTCTACCGCGGCCAGATCACCTTCGAGGCGCCCATGTTCTATGCCATCGGCTTCGTCGGCCTGTTCACCATCGGCGGCCTCACCGGCCTGTTCCTCGCCACCGTCCCCATCGACATCCAGGCGACCGACACCTACTTCGTCGTCGCCCATTTCCACTACATCATGGTGGGCGGCTCGGTCTCGGCGCTGTTCGCGGCGATCCATTTCTGGTGGCCGAAGATGACCGGCCGGATGTACCCGGAGATCTGGGCCCGGTTCGCCGCCATCCTGATGTTCTTCGGCTTCAACTTCACCTTCTTCCCGCAGTTCATCATGGGCTGGATGGGGATGCCGCGGCGCTACGGGTCCTACCCGCCGGAGTTCCAGATCTACCACGTGCTGTCCTCGGCCGGCGCGCTGGTGCTGGCGGCGGCCTACCTGTTGCCGCTCGGCTACCTGACCTGGGCGTATTTCCGCGCGCCCAGGGCACCGCGCAACCCGTGGCACGCCACCGGACTGGAATGGACGACGCCGTCACCGCCGCCGCCGCTCAATTTCGACGCGCCGCCGGTGGTGAACGAGGGCCCCTATCACTACCACCCGGCGGAGGTCGGCCCGGAAGCGCGGCCGGAAGGCGCCGAGGACGAGCAGAGGGCTTCCTCCGCATGACCGCCTCGACCGCCAGCAGCCCGCCGGTCGCCCTGCACGAGCCCTGGGAAGACCTGTCGCGCCAGCGTCAGGCCGCCACCATGGGCATGTGGATCTTCCTGCTGAGCGAGATGCTGCTGTTCGGCGGCCTGTTCGCCGCCTACACGGTCTGCCGCTCGCTGAACCCCATGGGCTTCCGGGCCGGCAGCCATGAGGCGGACCTAGTCTACGGCACCATCAACACCGTGCTGCTGATCACCTCGAGCCTCACCATGACCCTGGCCGTGCGCGCCGCGCCGGCGCGGCTGCACAAGGTTGCCCTCGGCTTCCTCGCCGCCACCGTGGCGCTGGGGCTGGCGTTCCTCGCCGTCAAGGGCATGGAGTACCACGAGGATCTGACCAAGTCGCTGTTCCCGGGCCCGGGCTTCAAGCTGCCGCAGCAGGGCGCCGAACAGTTCTTCTCCTTCTACTGGGTGATGACCGGGTTGCACATGCTGCACATGACGGCGGGCGTCATCGCCGTCTCCCGCCTGATCGTGGTGGGGCGGCGCTATCCCGAATGGCTCGAGACCTCGCCCGCGGTCGAGGCGACGGGCCTCTACTGGAGCCTGGTCGACGTGATCTGGATGATCCTCTACGTGCTGATCTACCTGCCGGGGAGAGGCGGATGAGCCGCAAGCGCGACAAGGGCGACGGGCACAGCCCGTTCTGGCGCGGACCGCTGCTGGCCTGGGGCGCGCTGCTGCTGCTGCTGGCCGTCAACGTGGCCCTCGCCTACCTGCTCGGCGGCGACAACCCGCTGATCGGCGTCGGCATCGCGGTCGCGATGGTGCTGGTGGTGGCCATCATCTTCATGGACCTGCGCCGGAGCGGCCCCATCAACCGCTCCCTGGCCGGCGCGGGCCTGGTGTGGCTGGGCATCATGTTCGCCCTGATGTTCGCCGACTACCTGACCCGAAGCTGAGCCCAGTATTGGCCGCCGCGGGATACCGACCCGGCTCGCCGGCCCGCACTTGCAGCGCCGGGCGCGCAGGAACCAAGCCGCGCGGGGCCGAGTTTTCCCAGAAGGAAGGCGCATGTCCAGCTGCAGAGGAGAAACCGCCATGCTCTACACCGTCGGCTACAACGTCAGCGACGAATTCGGCCACGAAACCCTCGAGGCGACCGACGCACTCGCGGCCGCCCAGGAGGTGAAGTCCCGTCATCCCGACGCCTCCATCACCTACTCGCGGGCCGCCAATCACGGGGAGCAGGAAGCGGCGGGACAGAAGTAGGCTTTGCCCGATACCGAGGCCATGTTCGGCGCCTTTCCACAGGATGAGATATATGCCCTCGGGACGATTCTTCTCGTGGCGGCGATCGTCGCCATGCTCACGCGGCGCCTGCATCTTCCATACACCGCCGGGCTGGTCGCCGTCGGGCTCCTGCTGGCCGTGGCCGGAGTCGTCCCGCATGTCAGGCTCACCCCCAACCTGATCCTGCTCGTGCTGCTGCCGCCGCTGGTCTTCGAGGCAGCGGTGAACATTCCCTGGCACGATTTCCGCAAGGATCTGCCGGTGATCGTCTCGCTCGCCGTCGGCGGGGTGGCGGTCACGGCGGCCAGCGTCGCCGCCGGCATGTACTACATCATCGGTTGGCAGTGGCAGCCGGCCCTGCTGTTCGGCATGCTGATCGCCGCCACCGACCCGGTGTCCGTCATCGCCACCTTCCGGGAGCACGACACGGAGAAGCGGCTCAAGCTGCTGGTGGAGAGCGAGAGCCTGCTCAACGACGGCATCGCCGCCACCGGATTCTCGGTCTGCGCCGCCATCGTCGCCGGGGAACACGCCGGGCCGGGATCCATCTCCATCCAACTCCTGTGGACCACCGGCGGCGGCATCCTGTGCGGCCTGGGCGTCTCAGTCGTCTGCCTGCTGATCGCCGGGCGCACCACCGACCACCTCATCGAGATCACCCTGACGACCATCGCCGCTTACGGCTCCTACATGCTGGCCGACCACTTCGGCATGTCGGGCATCCTGGCCGCGCTGACCGCCGGGCTGGTGGTCGGCAACAGGGGGCCGGAGCGTGCCCTATCGGAGTTCGGCAGGGATGCCGTCCATTCCTTCTGGGAGTACGCGGCGTTCCTCGCCAATTCGGTGATCTTCCTGCTCATCGGCGCGCGCGAGGCGACGCTGCCGATCCTCGTTCTGGCCGGCGCGACAGCGGTCGCCACGGGCCTCACCCTTCTCGGCAGGGCGGCGGCCGTCTACCCCGTCACGCTCCTGTTCAACCGGACGGCGCTCGCCGTGAAGCCGGCCTATCGCCACGTGCTGGTCTGGGGCGGGCTGCGCGGCGCCCTCGCGCTGGCGCTGGCGCTGTCCCTCGACGACTCCGTACCGCAGCGGGGCGCGGTGATCAGCGTCGCGTTCGCCGTAGTCGCCATCTCCATCTTCGTCCAGGGCTGCACCATGGCACCGCTGCTGAAACATCTCCACCTGCTGCGCGGCGGCGAAGGCGAGGCGCAAGACAACGGCACGGAGTCCTGAGGCCGCCTGGCATCCATCCTCGGACGCGCGCTCGGAACCTCCGGCGCGGGCTCCCGTTTCCCGAATGACACCGAAGGAGGACGACATGGAACCGATCGGCCGCAGGCGCTGGGCAATCGCGGAAGGCTACATTCCGGGACGGAGCATGGTCGGCGCCGACGAGACGCTGATCAGCCACGAGACGGCCTGCCTGCTGAACGCCGGCGACCGGACCGCGCACGTCACCATCACGCTCTATTTCGCGGACCGCGATCCGGCCGGGCCCTATCGGCTCGAGGTGCCGCCCGGCCGCACCCGCCACGTGCGCTTCAACGACCTGGAGGACCCTGAGCCGGTGCCGCGGGACACCGACTACGCGTCGGTCATCGAGTCCGACGTGCCGGTGGTGCTGCAGCACACCCGCATGGATACGCGGGCCGCGGAGATCGCGCTGCTCAGCACCATCGCCTATTCGGAACCCTGACGTCCGCGGTTGCGCCGCTCGCCCGCCGGGCCGCCGGACGAGCGCAGGTTGGCGACGGCGTTGATCAGCGAGTAATGGGAAAACGCCTGCGGGAAATTCCCCAGCAGCCGGCCCGAGCTGGGCTCCAGCTCCTCCGCCAGCAGTCCCAGATCGTTGGACATGGAAATGACCCGCTCGATCAGCTTGCGCGCCTCGTCCTGCCGGCCCAGCAGCGCGTAATTGTCGGCGAGCCAGAAGCTGCAGGCCAGGAAAGCGCCTTCCTGCTCGCTGTTCATGCCGTCGTCGGACTGGCTGGTCTCGTAGCGATGGACAAAGCCGTCACGGCTGAGCGTCGTTTCCACGGCGCGCACGGTACCGAGCACCCGCTCGTCGTCGGGCGGCAGGAAGCCGACCAGGGGAATCCGCAGGGCACTGGCATCCAGCTCCCGTTCGTCGAACGCCCTGACGAACGTATGGCGCTTCCCGTCGTAGCCTTCGTCAAGCACTCTCCGGCGGACCTGGTCGGCCACCTTGCGCCAGTGCTCGCGCTCGTTCTCGTCCAGGTCGTCGCGGCTGCTGAAGCGATCGAACGCCGTCCAGGCCATCACCTTCGACAGGGTATGGTGGCGCGGCTTGCCCCGCCCTTCCCACATGCCGGCGTCGGGGCACTCCCAGATCTTCTCCAGGTGGTGGATCAGCAGCCGCTCCAGTCCCTGGAGTTCGTCGCTCTGCTTGAGGCCGTGCTCGCGGGCGAAGTGGAACGTCTCGATCAGTTCACCGTAGATGTCGAGCTGGAGCTGGTCGCCGGCGGCATTGCCGAACCGGACCGGACGGGATTCGGCGAAGCCGGACAGCCAGTCCGCCTCCCACTCATGCATGTGCCGCCCGCCGTCCAGCCGGTAGAGCGGACGCAGCGACGCGGGCTGTCCCGCCGCCGTGCGCAGCAGCCAGTCGGCCCATGCCTTCGCCTCGTCGACCAGGCCGAGATGGAGGAACGCCAGCATGGTGAAGGTGGAATCCCGCAGCCAGCAGAAGCGGTAGTCCCAGTTGCGACTGCCGCCGGGCCACTCGGGCAGCGAGGCCGTCGGCGCCGCGAGGACGCCGCCGGTCGGCCGGTGAACCAGCGCCTTCAGGGTGATCAGGGAGCGGACCACCGCGTCGCGGTACGGCCCCTCGTAGTCGCAGCGGCCGGCGAACTCGTCCCAGTAGCGGCGGGTGTCCTCCAGCGCCGTCTCCGCGTCGAGCGGCTCAGGCGGCTTCTGGTGGGACGGAAAGTAGGTGAGCACGAACGCCTTGCGCTCGCCGGCCGACACAGTGAACTCGGTGGTGAAGCAGCCGTCGCACGGATCCACCGGAGAATCGGAGAAGAACGCGACGCCGTTGGGCCCGGCCACTGCGGTCAGCATTTCGTCGGAGTGCTCGCGGATCAGCGGCGAGATGCGGCCATATTCGAAACGCAGGTTGAGGCGCGATCTCATCCGCACCGTGCCTTCCCGGCCCTCGACGATGCGGACCACGTGGGACAGGTCGCCGTCCACCGGCATGAAGTCGATCAGCGCCGCCACGCCGCCCTCGCCGGCCAGCTCGGTCTCCAGGATCAGCGTATCGCCCTGGTAGCGGCGGCTCGATTTCCGGATCCCGCCTTCGGGCGCCATCTCCCAGCACCCGTTACCACTGTCGCCGAGCAGCGCGGCGAAGCACGCCTCGGAGTCGAAGCGGGGCCAGCACAGCCAGTCGATGGACCCGCTCCGGTGAACCAGGGCCGCGGTCAGGCCGCTGCCGATCATGCCGTAATCGGAAATCTCGTATTTCATCGGTTCCCCTCCCTACAGCGCCACGGCCAGCACGATGCCAACGGCCGCCACGGCGGCCACGGCCGTCACGGTCCAGCGATGCATGGTCAGCCATAGTTGCGGACTGGACGTATGGGCCTCGTCGTCGAAACGGCCGTGAGCGCCGTGGTCGCCCGGCACCGGCGACCACAGGTTGTCGGCGCGGTCCGGCGAAACCGGCTCGCTTCCCTGCTGGCCTGAAAATCCGGTGCGACCCAGATAGCGGTCGAGCAGGCCGGAGGCGACGGTGTCGCCCCAGATCGCCTCCAGGGTGGACCAACCCACCCAGATCTCCTTGCGCCGGGCATGGGCGGCGAAGTGGATGGCCCGGGCGATGATCTCGGGCTGGTAAGGCGGGCTGGCGGGCCGCGGTTGCTTGGGCAGGTTGGTGCGCACCCAGTCGAACTGGGGCGTGTTGACGCCCGGCAACTGGACCATGCAGATATGGACGTTGCTCCTGTCGTGCATCAGCTCCGAGCGGACGGAATCCAGGAAGCCCTGGATGGCGTGCTTGGCGCCGCAATAGGCGGACTGCAATGGGATGCCCCGATAGGCCAGCGCCGACCCGACCAGGACGATGCTGCCCCGGTCGCGCGGCAGCATGCGTTTGAGCGCGGCCAGCGTCCCGTGCACCTGCCCGTGATAGGTGACGTCGGTGACCCGGTGATAGTCTTCCGGCGACATCTCGACGAAGCGCGAGAACACGCCGGCAAACGCCACGTTGATCCAGATGTCGACCGGACCGAACTCGGCTTCGACCCGCTCGGCGGCCCGCTCGACGGCGTCGGCATCGGCGACGTCCGTGGGCAGGATCAGGGCCTTGCCGCCCGCCTCTTCGACCTCCCGCGCGGCGGCGCGCAGCCCGTCCTCACCGCGGGCGAGGAGCGCGATGTTGGCCTTGTCCCGGGCGAAGGCCCGCACCACCGCCCGGCCGACCCCGGCCGACGCTCCCGTGATGACGACGGTCTCCGCGCCCCCTTTCCTGGCCTCACTCATGCGACCTCCTGTCGAGACGGGCACCGCCGGGACGGCGCCCCCTGCTGCTAAAGCTCGCCACGCCGCGCAAGTTCCCGGATGCGGTCCCCGGTCCGGCAGGCGATGGCCTGAATGGTGAGGGACGGATTGACCCCGCCGACGGTGGGAAACACCGATCCGTCGCAGATCCAGAGATTGGGGATGTCCCAGCTCCGGCAGTCTGCGTCGACCACGCTGGTCTCGGGATCGAAGCCCATCCGCGCGGTGCCGTTCAGATGGCAGGTGTCGTCCTCCTGGCGCCACCGGTCGCGGGCGCCGATACGCTCCAGCCCCTGGTCGAGGAAATCGAGGGCGTGGCGGATGAGCCGCTTGTCGTTGTCGCAGAAGGAGAAGGTGATGCGGGGGATGCGCAGGCCGTACTGGTCGACCTCGTCGGCCAGGGTCACCCGGTTGCTCTCCTGCGGCATCACCTCGCCGACGATCTTCAGTCCGACCCGGTGATTGTATTCCTCCATCTCCGAGATCAGGTCGCTGCCCCAAAGGCCGCGACCGCCGGCGACGGTGGTGGCCCAGTTGGCAGGCAGCGGGCCCTGGCTCATATAGGCATAGCCGCCGTGGAAATCCTTGCCCTCGTCGGTGTAGTTCCAGTGCTCGGATATGGCGAGCGACGGCGGCCCCTTGTACCAGCGGACCGACTGCTCCACCGCGCCCCAGACCGCCTGGTTGGACTGGACCATCAGGTTCCGGCCGACCAGTCCGGACCGGTTGGCGAGACCGTCGGGAAACTCCGGATTGGCCGAGTTGAGCAGCAGCCGCGGCGTCTCGATGGCATAGCCGGCGACCACCACGTTCTTCGCCTTCTGGAACCGCCACTGCCCGTCGCGGTGGTAGTGAACCCCGGAGGCTCGGCCATTGCCATCGGTTTCGATGCGCCCGACCATGGCGAGATCCCGTATCTCGGCGCCGGCGGCCAGCGCTCGCGGCAGCCAGCTCACCAGCACGCTCTGCTTGGCGTTGGTCGAGCAGCCGGTGACACAGAAGCCGCGGTAGACGCAGGGGTGCGCCTCGCCCCAGGGCGCGGAGAGCGTGGCCAGCGGGGTCGCGGTCCACTTCGCGCCCATGGCCTCGGTGGCCTCGGCCAGCGCGATGGCCGATGCGTTGAGAGGGTGAGGACGATTGGGATAGGCCGGCCGCTTCGGCCCCCACGGATAGTCGAGCGGTCCGGAGATGCGCAGGGTCCGTTCCACCTCCTCGTAGTAGCGCCACATGTCGCGCCAGTCGATCGGCCAGTCGGCGCCGTAGCCGAGCGTACTGCGGGCGCGGAACCATTCCGGCCGGAAGCGCAGCGAGACCATGGCGAAATGGACCGTGCTGCCGCCCACGGAGCGGCCGCTGTTGTTGGCGCCCATGACCAGAGGGTTGTCGCCGTCGACCAGCCGGTCGTCGAGCCAGTAGAGCTTGTGCTGGTGCTCCTCGTCGGAGGCGAAATCCTCCAGCGGCCGCCAGTAGGGCCCCGCGTCCATGGCGACCACCGAGAAGCCGTGCTCGGCCAGCTTGCAGGCCAGCGTGCCACCGCCCGCGCCGGTGCCGACGATGACGAAATCCACCTCGTCCGCATCATCGTGCATGCACATGGGGACCCAGCCGCCGGGGCGCATGACATTGGGCGCACGGCCGTTCGCCGCGCGCGGCTGTTGCATCGGATCAGCGGACATGGAGGTTCTTCTCCCGGTCTTCGGAGGCTTCCCAGGGATCGTCGAGCCCCGGTTGCAGGCGGACGTAGCCGCGCGGGCTCGCCGGCCCGCCGAAGCCGATCGCGCTCCACGCGGAGGGATGGGAGGAGTAGGCCGCCACCACGTCGGCCAGCAGCCGCGACGACCAGAACTGCTTCGGGTCCATCCCCTGCCAGTGCGGGCCGCCGGCGTCGCCCCTCTCCAGCGCGCGGAGCAGGGATTCCTGCCGCTCGGCGTCGAGGCCGGCGAAGGATGTCCCGAACCGCTCCCGTGCCTCGGCCTCCATGGCCGCCAGCCCGATCCGCCAGGCGTCGCGGAAGCGCGGCACGCCGGCCTGGCGGAAGCCATCGCTGCGGTCGCGGAGCAGACGGTCGTCGACGATGGCCGCCACGTTGACCGGCGGCCGCCCCTCGGGCTGGGGTACGATGCGGGCAGCGGCCGCGGCGAGCGTCCGCCATTCCGCGACGCTCAGGAATCGGGGCGAGTCGGGGAGCCCGAGACGGCCATCGACGACGGAGCGGGTCCTGTCGTTCCAGGACAGGGTGCCGCGCTTGCGCAGCACGTCGTAGCCCGGATACCGCTCAGCCACGGCGGTGCCTCATGATCGCGAGGATGCCCAGGCCGGCGATGGCCAGCCCGGTGAAGGACGGCGGCGCGGGCAACGGCGGCCCCGCCAGCACGTTCTGCCGCCAGTTGCGCCAGCCGCCCATGTTCCGCGACACGCCGTAGGCATGGAAGCCGACGCCGCCAAGGCCCATGAGCGCCGTCGCGCCAAGCAGCAGCGCGGTGCGCGGGCGCGGCTTGCCGTCGATGGCGTCCACCGCCAGGGAAGCGGCCGCCAGCGGCGGGATCGAGACGGGCAGGTACATGGCCCGGTTGTGGAACGCGCCCCGGAAGTGCAGCAGCCACGCCTCGGCCACGGTGCCGGCGATGCCGACCGAGACGACGCCGCCGGCGAACCGCGCCGTGCGGCGGACCGCCCTCCCACTGCCGCGATCGATGGAGCGGGCCAGCGCGCTGATCACGCCCGCCAGCACCAGGGCCGCCGGCGCGCCGGCGGGGGCGGCATAGAACAGGTTGCGCCACGACAGGCCGCCCGGGCGCTTCAGGATGTTCCAGGCGTGGAAGCCGAGACCACTCGCGCCGGTCAGCGCCAGGGCAGCTTGCCCGATGCGGCCAAAGCCGCGGTGCACGGTGGCGGCCAGCAGGTTGCCGACGGCGCCCACGGCCGAAACCGCCAGCGGCACGACCATGACCCGGTTCCGGAACAGGCCGCGATAGTGCTCCACGCCGCTGTCGGCGAGGACCGAGAGGCACAGCATGGCCGCGCCGACGGAGAGGGCGCGGACGCCTGGTTCCGCATGCCGTTCAGTGGACACGCCAGCGCTCCGCATCCGCTTCCTTAAAGTCGAGGCCAAGGCCGGGACGCCCCGCATCCGGCGCGACGACGCCTCCGCGTGCCTGGGGCGCGCCGTCGAACAGCATCGCTTCGATCCGGACATGATCATGGAACCACTCGATGTGGCGCATGCGCGGACCGGCGCACGCCGCGTGCAGGTGAAGCGCCGGCGCGCAGTGACACGACAGGTCCACGTGATGCGCCTCGGCCTGGGCGGCTGCCATCATGAAGCCGGTCAGGCCCAGACAGCGGGTGGCGTCGAGTTGCATGACGTCCACCGCCTCGGCCTCCAGCAGGCGGCGCGCCCGGTCGAGGGTGAAAATGTACTCGCCCGCGGCCACTTCGATTCCCGCCGGGAGACGCTGCCGAAGCAGCCCGAGGCCGGGAAGGTCGTCGGCGGTCACCGGCTCCTCGAACCAGGTGACGCCGCAGTCGGCGAAGCGCTCGCCCAGTTCGATCGCCTGCTTGACCGAATAGGCACCGTTGCCGTCGACAAAGAGGCCGGCGCGGCCGACCGCGCCGCGGGCCACCGCGACCCGGCGCGGGTCGTCGTCGGGATGGGTGCCCACCTTCATCTTCACCCAGGCGCAGCCCAGATCCTCCACCCAGCCGGAGAGCTGGTCGGTGAGCCGGGCGTCGTCGTAGGAAGTGAAGCCGCCGCTGCCGTAAATCGGAATCTCCGAGCGGCGCTTTCCCAGCAGGTCGCTGAGCGAGACGTCCAGCAGCTTGGCCTTGAGGTCCCACAGGGCGATGTCCACCGCCGAGATCGCCTCAGCCACCAGGCCCTGCCGACCCAGGTTGCGGATCGTGCGCCGCATCGCTTCCCATGCGGCAGGCACGTCCATGGCCGAGAGGCCGCGGACGGCATCGGCCAGCTTGCCGCCAATGAGCATCGCGGCGGCCTCATGCGCGTAGCTGTAGCCGACGCCTTCGCGCCCACCGGCCCGCACCCGGACGAGAACCATGGTCGTACTGTCCCAGGACAGGGTACCGTCGGCCTCGGGGGCATCGGTCGGGATGGTATAGGCGGTTGCGCGCAGGCCTTCGATTGTCGCGCCTTGCCTCATGCCTCAGTCCGTCTCCGCAGGCATCCAGCGGCTGAGCATCTGGCGGGCGCTCTGCTCGGCCATGCCCAGGGTGTCCGGATCGCCCTTGACCATGGATGACATGAAGTTGCGAGCCTGCTGCAGCTTGATGTGCGGCGGCAGCGGCGGCACGTCCGGATCGGTCTTCACCTCCAGCACCACCGGGCGCTTCTCGGCCAACGCTTCCTTCCACGCTGAACGGATCTGGTCGGGGGAATCCACGAAGATGCCCTTGAGGCCGATCATCTCGGCGAACTTGTGGT
>WGNW01000056.1 GCA_016124315.1 Alphaproteobacteria bacterium | reverse complement strand
TGCCGGTCACCGAGCCGGCGGGTCTGCCCTTCGCCTCCAAGGTGCGCGCCGAATACAACGGCGCCGAGGTCGGGGTGATGCATGCCTGCGGCCATGACGCCCATACGGCGATCCTGATGGGCACGGCCACCATCCTGGCGGGCATGCGGGCCGATATCCCCGGCACGGTGGTGTTCCTGTTTCAGCCGGCCGAGGAGGGCGTACCGCGGGGCGAGACCGGCGGCGCCAAGCAGATGATCGCCGAGGGCGCGCTGGCCGATCCCAAGCCCGACGTGGCGTTCGCCCTGCACACCTGGCCCGGTCCGCCGGGCCAGCTGTCGGTGCGCTCGGGCGGCACCATGGGCGGTTCCGACCACCTGTACATCACCGTCCACGGCCGCCAGACCCATGGCGCCATGCCCGCGAAAGGCGTCGACCCGGTCACGGTGGCGGCGCAGATCGTGCTCAACCTGCAGACCATGGTGACGCGGCAGATGGATGCCGCCGCCGCCCCGGTGGTGATCTCCATCGGCAAGATCGACGGCGGCGTCCGCTACAACATCATTCCCGACAAGGTCGACATGGTGGGCACCATCCGCCACCTGAACCCGGCGTCCCACGACGACCTGCTGGCGCGCATCCGGCGGACGGCGACGATGACCGCCGAGGCCGCCGGCGCCACCGCCGACGTGACCATCGAACCCTACGCGCCGCCGGTCTACAACCCGCCCGATCTCGTCGCCAGGATGCTGCCGACGCTGCAGCGGGTGGGCGAGCACGGCGGCGGCCTGGTCACCGACCAGCCGCCCACCATGGCGGCGGAGGACTTCGCCTGGTTCCAGCAGCAGGTGCCGGGCATGTACTTCTTCCTGGGGATCAACAAGCCGGGGGTGCCGTTCGGCGAGGCGGCGCCCAACCATTCGCCGGACTTCTACGTCAACGAGGGCGCGCTGAAGACCGGCGTCGAGGCGATGGTGTCGCTCACCCTCGACTACATGCGGTCCGTCAAATAAGAAATGGCCCCGGCCTTTGGGAAGAGGCCGGGGCCGAGTGGGAACGGTACGTGCGGGAAGCGTCGTCAGGCGTGCTGAGTGTACCGTTCCAAATTCCTGTGCAGGTCGCGGATCCGGCTTTCCTGGTAGTTGCCGAGGGACACCGCGTTCTTGCCCACCGTGGTGGCGTGCAGCCCTTCCTGGACGAACGGGATGTTCGACATATCCTGGTCGAACACCGCGCCCAGCCCGCCCAGTTCGGCGGCGTCGGCCCACACCTGGTCGTCGCGCAGCTCGTGCACCGGCACCGGCATGGGCCGCGGCTTCGAGGGGTCGAAGCGGTGCAGGATCATGATCTCGACAATGGCGGATTCAGGGTCGTTCCCGTCGGGCCGGAAGCGATAGATGATGTTCGGGCTGAAGCCGCCCCACGGGAAGAAGTTGGGGAACACGAAGTACTGGATCGCGTCCAGCATCTCGCTGTCGGAGGCGTCGTCATAGGCGATGCCGGTGAGCGCCGCGCAACGCTGGCGGGCGACCTCGGCCATGAACGCCCGGGCGGTCTGGTCTCCCGGCAGGCTCAGGGTGCCGACGGCGCCGACCTGGCGGCCGGCCGTGTTCACCATGGCGTCGACCGTCTGCTGGCCGGAGCACTCGTCCAGGTGAGGGCTCGGCACGCCCATCGGCGTGATCATCCGGTTGAAGTGCTGGCCTTCGTAATTGTCGTACTGGGTGTTGGCGTCCGCGGTGTGCGGCATGATCTGCGGATGGGTGTCGATCACGTGGTAGCTCTCGATGAACGCCTCAGCGCAGACCTTCCAGTTGGCCGGCATCCGCTTCTTCACGTGGACCGCCTTGTAGCAGTCCTCCAGCCGCCAGCGGCGGAAGTGCTCGGGCAGCTCGCCCAGATAGGCGTCCAGCGGCTCGCAGTCGGGGTCCGGGTTGATGAACACGAAGCCGCCCCAGGTGCCGACGCGGGCTTCCGGCAGCCGGCCGTTCTCGGCGTCGATGTGCGGGAAGTCCCAGCGGCAGGGAATCTCGGTCAACGCGCCCGTCACGTCCCACGTCCAGCCGTGATAGGGGCAGCGGAAGCTGGCGACGGCGCCGTCCTCGGTGCGCAGCTTGCGTCCGCGGTGCAGGCAGGCGTTGACGAACGCCTTGATCTCGCCGGGCGCCGAGCGGACCACCAGGAAGGACATGCCGACCACGTCGTAGACCACATGGTCGCCGACCTCGGGAATTTCCTCTTCCCGGCAGGCCATCTGCCATACCTTCTTCCACACCCGCTCGACCTCGAGGTCGTGCCAGTCCCTGGAGAAGTAGCGCTCGGCGGGGATGTCGTCGGAGCCCACATAGGTGTAGCTCTGCTTGCGCAGCACGGGCGGGATCGGCCTCGTGTCCCGATCCAGGATCTCCTGGACGGTCGGCGCGTCGCAGCGTGCCTCTCCCGCCCTGATGACCTTTGGTGTCTGGATGTTCATTTGAGGGTGTCCCGTTTGGCTTCGGGACGATCCTCTCGCGGCGCACCCTGCGCCTCATTGATCAAAATCAACGGTGCGGGAAACAATCCCGTGGCGGGCGCGTTGACTGCACGACCCGGCCGCGAGGCTGGGTCGGCGCTGTTACGTCCGGCAATGGGGAGGCGGCCTTCGGGTCGCCTCCCTTGCTATTCGGCGGGGGCATCGCGCCGACGGCGGCGCAGCAGGCGGGCGAGGCGGCGCATCGGTCCCCCCGAGTCGGCCACCAGCGTGTAGGCCACCGGCACGATCAGCAGGGTGAGGAAGGTCGACGAGATCAGGCCGCCGATCACCAGCACACCCATGGGCCGCCGCCATTCGGCGCCGTCCGAGGTGGCGAGGGCGATGGGGATCATCCCGAAGATGGCGGACAGCGCGGTCATCAGGATCGGCCGCAGGCGCAGCGGCGCCGCCTCCAGCATGGCCTCGGTCGCGCTCATCCCCTGGGCGCGGAACTGGTTGGCGTATTCCACCAGCAGGATGCCGTTCTTCATCACCAGGCCCATCAGCACCACCAGGCCGATCTGGGCGAACAGGCTGAGGCCGCTGCCCTCCAGCCAGATCAGCAGGAAGGCGCCGATGAAGGCGAGCGGCGCGCACAGCATCATGATCGCCGGCTGCACGAAGCTGTCGAACTGGCTCGCCAACACCATGTAGATGACCAGCAGCGCGAGGCCGAACGCGAAGCCGATGGCCTGGGACGATTCCTTCATCACCTTGATCGAGCCTTCGGTGCGCACGGTGTAGCCGGGCGGGATGGCCATCTCGCCCACCAGCCGGCGCAGCTCCGCGTCCGCCTGGCCGAGGGCGACGCCGTTGCTGTTGGTGGCGGTGACGCTGATCATCCGGCTGCGGTCCAGCCGGGAGATCTCGACGGGCGCGGTGCCGACCCTGAGGCGCGCCAGATTGTCCAGGTCGATCAGGTCGCCCCGGTCGTTGGGGACCTGCAGCATCGACAGGCGGGCGATGTCGTTTCGCTGGGGCTCCTCCAGGCGCACCCGGACGTCGTAGCGCTCGCCGCCCTCCTCGTAGGTGGAGACGTCGCGGCCGCCGACCAGGGCGCGGACGGTGCCGGCCAGCCGGTCGACGGAGACCCCCAGGTCGGCCGCCGCCTGCCGGTCCACGTGCACCTGCAGCTCGGGCTTGCCGCGCTCGAACGAGGTCTTGACGTCCTGGAAGGCGGGATCGGGACGCATCCGCGCCGCCAGGTCCTCCGCCAGCCGGCCGAGCGTGGCCAGGTCCTTGCCCTGGAAGATCTGCTCGACGGGCGGGGCGCTGGCGGCGCCGCCGGAGACCCAGGGAATCTCGGCCAGCTTGTACGACTTGAGGGCGTCGTCGCGCCGGGCGAGCACGGCGCGCACCTCGTCCATGATCTCGAACTGTCCGACTGCACGCCGCTGCTTGGGCACCAGGCCGACATAGAAGGTCGCCTCGTTGACCTTGTTCTGTACGCCGGCGCCCGCGGTGAGGAACACCGAGGCCACGCCGTCGATCTTCTCGATCTCCCGCTCGATGCCGGCGGCGACGTCGCGGGTCTCGGCCAGCCCCGTGCCGAGCGGCAGCTCGATCTGGGCGGTGAATTCGCCCCGGTCGGTCTGCGGCATGAACTCGATGGGGACGTGGCCGCCGACCAGCCCGCCCAGATAGACCGCCGCGGCCAGCGCCGCCATCGCCAGCCAGCGGCGCCGCAAGGTCGCCGCCAGCGCCCGGCGGTACAGCCGCTCGAGCCCGTCGTGCAGCCGCTCCAACCGTTTGCGGAGGCGGCCGCCGCCGGCTTCCCGGTGCAGGTAGCGGGAGGCGAGCATGGGCGTCAGCGTCATCGACACCAGGTACGAGACCGCCACCGCGAACGAGACGGTCAGCCCGTACTGGAAGAAGAACGCGCCCACCAGCCCCTGCATGAAGGCGATGGGCACGAAGACGGCGATAATGGTGAGCGTGCCCGCCAGCACGGCGGCGCCCACCCGCCGGACTCCCTGTGATGCCGCCTGCAGCGGCGGCACGCCCTCCTGCACCAGCCGGTGGATGCTCTCGACCACCACGATGGCGTCGTCCACCAGCAGGCCGACCGAGACGGACAGCGCCATCATGGTGAGCATGTTGACGGTGAAGCCGGCCGCGTAGAAGGCGAAGAAGGTGGCGACCACGGATGTCGGGATGGCGACCGCGACGATCGCGGTGCTGCGCGGATTGAGCAGGAACAGCCAGGTGATCATCACCGCCAGCAGGGCGCCGGCCACCATGTCCTTGGTGACGTCGTGGATCGACGACTCGATGAAGCGGGCGACGTCCTTGGCCACCACCAGTTCCACGCCGGCCGGCGCCTGGGTGCGCAGCTGGGAAAGCGCGGCGCGCACCGCCCGCGCCACCGCCACCGTGTTCTTGCCGGACTGGCGGCGGATCTCCAGGGAGACGCCCCGCCGGCCGTCCAGCTCGGCGTAGGTGCGCTCGTCCTCCATGCCGTCCTCGATGCGCGCCACGTCGCGCAGCCAGGTGGGCGCACCGTCGCGGAAGGCGACGGCGATGTCGCCGAATCCGGCCACGGAGGTGACCTCGCCCTTGGTCTTCACCGAGAGCTCCCGGGTGCCGCCGCCGGATTCGAGGCGGCCGCCCGGAACCTCGGCGTGCTCCGAGCGGATGGCGTCGATCACCTGCTGGGCGGAGACGCCGTAGCCGCGCAGCCGGTCGATGTCGAGCCAGACCCGGACCTCCCGGTCGCGCCCGCCCACCAGTTCGACCGAACCGACGCCCGGAACGCGCTGCAGGGCCTCCTTGACCACATGGTCGGCATAGAGGGTAAGGTCGCGGATCGGCAGGTCGCCGGCCACCAGCACCGACATGATCGGCTGGGAGTCGGGGTCGACCTTTTCGACCACCGACGCCTCGGTCTCGCGGGGAATGTCGCCGCGGGCGAGGGCGATCTTGTCGCGCACCTCCTGGCTCTTGACGTCGACGTTCTCTTCCAGCTCGAACTCGAGGAAGATCTGGCTCAGTCCCTCCGAGCTGACGGAGCGCAGCGTCTTGATGCCGGAGATGGTGTTGAGCTCTTCCTCCAGCGGATCGGTAACCTCGGTCTCGACGGTCTCCGGGGTGGCGCCTTCCAGCACGGTGGAGACCGCCACGAAGGGGTATTCGACCCGCGGGAACAGGTCGATGCCGACCCGGCCGATGGACAGTATCCCCAACGCCGTCAGGCCGGCGATCAGCATCACCGCGAACACCGGCCGGCGGATGCAGAAGTCAGCGAGACCCATCGGCGACCATCAGGCTGAAGGGCGCGCCGTCGCGCAGCCGCGACACGGCGGGACCGGCGAGGGCGGTCTCGCCGGGTTTCATGCCGGCGACCACCTCGACGCGCGCCGCGTCCAGGTCCCTGATCTTCACGCTGCGGCGTCGCGCGACCTGGCCGTCGGGCACGAACACATAGGGCGCGTCGTCGGCGCCCAGGATGGCGGCGCGCGCCAGCGCCACTGCCCGGCGCGGCGCCGGATGGAGGGTCAGCCGGGCGAACAGGCCGGGCTTGATCGCCAGATCCGGGTTCGGAAGGCGCAGGCGGATCTCCACGCTGCGGGTGCGCGCATCGACCTTGTCGTTGATCACGCCGAGCCGCGCCTCGATCCGCCGGTCGAGTCCCTCGAATTCGACCGTGACCGGCGTTTCGGGCTGGATGCGCGGCAGGTGGACGGCGGCGACGTGGGCAACCACCTCGACCTCGTCCAGCTTGGCAACCTCGACCACCGGCGTGTTCGAGGTCGCGACCTGGATCATGGTGCCCTCGTCGACGAAGCGGCCTGTGACCATGCCGTCATAGGGCGCCGTCACCGTGGCGTCCGAGAGATCCTGGCGGGCCTGGGCGAGGGCCGCCTCAGCCATGCCGGTGCGGGCGCGCGCGGTGTCGAACTGTGCCTGGATCTCGTCCATGCGGCCCTGGGAGACCACGCCGCGGGCGCGAAGGGCGGTGGCGCGCTCCAGGTCGCCGCTGGCCTGCCGCTGCTCGGCCTGGGCGACGGAGAGCGCCTGCCGGCGTTCCTCGACACGGTTCACGTAGTCGGCCTGCCGGGTGCGGAACAGCCTGTCGCCCTTGGCGACCCGGTCGCCGACGTCGACGAAGACGGCCTCGATGACGCCGTCGACCCGCGGCTTCACCTCGGTGATCTTGTCCGCGCGCACCTCGCCGGTCGCCAGGATCGGGTCGGAGACGGCGGCCTCCTGCGCCGTGACCGCCTCCACGCGGATCGGCGGCGGGGCCGCCGCCGGCTGCGCGGTCTCGCCGTCGCCGCAGGCGGCGAGGACGAGGACGCACAGCAACAGCAGGCGGCGGATCAACGCTGCCTCCCGGCGAGCCAGGCGAGCAGTTCGCCGGACAGGTCCTCGGCGAACTGGCCGGGATCGGTGGTCAGGCCGCTGTCCAGCATGGGTACCAGCGGCAGCAGCGACAGATAGCCGTGAACGGTGGCGATGAGATAGGCGGCGACCCGGCCGCCGTCGAGCGCCGGCGCCAGTTCGGAGAGCACCGCCTTGATGCGGTCGAAGGGGGGCCGCATCAGTTCCTGGGCGATGCGCTCCATCCGCCCGGGCCCGCCGTCGACCAGCTCCCGCTGCAGCAGCCGGGCCGAGACCGGATCGCCGGCCACGGCCTCGACGAGGGCGGTCACCAGCCCGGTCAGGCGCTGGCGCGGCGTGCCGGGCGCCTGCAGTGCCTGGTCCACCAGTCGGATCGGGTGATCGAACGCCTGGGCGAGGGCTGCGAAATAGAGCGACTCCTTGTCGTCGAAGTGGTTGTAGAGGCTGGCCGCCTTGACGCCGACCGCCTCGGCGATGTCGCGCATGGAGACGCCGGCGAAGCCGTGCTCGGAAAACAGCCGCGCGGCGGTCACGGCGATGCGTTCGCGGGTGGAGAGGTCGGGGGCGGCTTGTGTCGACATGATCCTAACTAACGTTCGTTAGTTTTACTCTGCCCAATCGCCGGCCCATCGTCAAGCGGCCGCGATCAAGCCGATTTACCCGCCGTGCCCGCCGCCCTAGAGTGGTCGCGGTTCGGGGGAGGAACACGATGACGATCGAACGATGGGTGGTGGCCCTGGCGGCCGCCCTGTTTCTGGCGCTGGCGGTCCACACCATCGTCGGCGGCGCGCCGCTCGACTGGTCGGCATTCGGCGCCGATCCGTGGGTGGCACTGGGCATGGCGGATCTCACCCTGGGATTCGTGCTGATGTCGGTGATCATCGCGCTGGTGGAGCGTTCGGTGCTGCGGGCGGCGCCCTGGATCGTGGCGCTGTTCATCGTCGGCAACCTAGTCTCCGCCATCTACCTGCTGGTCAACCTGAAACGGATCGCGCCCATGCTGCGGCGCGCAAGGGAGCAAGACTGAATGGATGCGAAGGGAAAGGTGGCCATCGTCACCGGCTCGGCGACCGGCGTAGGTGCCGAGGTGGCGCGGCAGCTGGCCGAGCGGGGCTGCAAGGTGGTGATCAACTACACGAGGAGCGAGGCGGAGGCCCGCGACACGCAGCAGGCCTGCGAGGCCGCAGGCGCCGAGACGCTGCTGGTGCAGGCTGACGTCTCGAACGACGACGACTGCCGTCGGATGGCCCGCGCCGCCCTCGACGA
This sequence comes from Alphaproteobacteria bacterium, assembly GCA_016124315.1. Classification (GTDB taxonomy): domain Bacteria; phylum Pseudomonadota; class Alphaproteobacteria; order SMXS01; family SMXS01; genus RI-34. The sequence continues at coordinate 15,153 of WGNW01000056.1, read as the reverse complement.
GTGGGGCCGCATCGACATCCTGGTGAACAATGCCGGCACCTCCAAGTTCGTCGCCCATGACGACCTGGAAGGGCTGACGGCGGAGGACTTCCAGCGCATCTACGCGGTCAACGTGATCGGCCCCTACCAGATGATCCGGGCGGTCGCGCCGGCGATGAAGGCACAGGGCGAAGGCGCGGTGGTCAACGTCTCGTCGCTGGCGGGCGTCCGCGGCGTCGGTAGTTCCGTCGCCTACGCGGCCTCGAAGGGCGCGCTCAACAACATGACCATGGCGCTCGCGCGGGCCCTCGGGCCGGAAATCCGGGTGAATACCGTCTGCCCCGGCTTCATCCAGACCCGCTGGCTGCGCCAGGGCCTGGGCGAGGAACGCTTCGAGTCCCTCAAGCAGGGGGTGATCAAGAGCACGCCACTGCATGCCGCCAGCACGCCGGTGGAGGTGGCCGAGCCGATCCTCTATTTCGCGCTGTCGGCCCGGCACACGACGGGCGAGACGCTGCTGGTCGACGCCGGCACCCATCTCGGCGCGGCGATGCGGGTAAGCCGCTGAGCTTTCGTTCCGGAGCCGAATCCACCATCACAACATCTCGACCCGGGCGCGGCGCTCATTGGCGACGGCGGCGGGCAGGCCTAACTTAGCCATTAGGGATGAACCGGCCTCGCGCCTATGCGTTAACGCAGATTGTGCGGAGGCCGGGGAATCGAGCATGTTTTCCGCCTTCGGCCGAATCCGCCAGGGGCGGACGATCAGGGAGGCGGGGAGCGCTGCATGGCCTATTCCATCAAGGTAAACGGGGCCCAGTACGACGTCGACGCGGACGGCGACACGCCGCTGCTGTGGGTGCTGCGGGACAATCTCGGGCTCACCGGCACCAAGTATGGCTGCGGCATCGGCCAGTGCGGCGCTTGCTCGGTCCATGCCGACGGCGCCGTCGCCCGGAGCTGTTCGGTCTCGCTGGAATCCGCCACCGGCATGGAGATCCGGACCATCGAGGGACTGGGCTCCGGCGGCCAGCATAAGCTGCAGGCGGCCTGGGTCGCCGAGGACGTCTCCCAGTGCGGCTATTGTCAGACCGGCCAGATCATGGCCGCGGCGGCGCTGCTGGCGAACGGCGCCAAGCCGACCGATGCCGAGATCGATGCAGCCATGAGCAATATCTGCCGCTGCGGCACCTACAACCGGATCAAGGCGGCGATCAAGCGCGCCTCGGCCCAGGCCTAGGGAGGCGTCCATGACTGCCGTCGTCAACGTATCCCGCCGCGGATTCCTCAAGGGCGCGGGCGTCGCCACCGGCGGCCTCGTCCTCGGCGTCTCCGTGCCTGCCCTCGATGCCTTCGGGCAGCAGGTGGCGCCGGCCCAGCCCGGCCGCCTCAATACCTTCGTGCAGATCGATCCCGACGGCACGGTTACCATCACGCTGACCCATGCCGAGATGGGCCAGGGCGTCCAGACCGCGCTGCCGATGATCGTCGCCGAGGAACTGGATGCGGACTGGACCAAGGTGAAGGTGGTCCGCGCGTCGGCGATCCCGGTCGACGGCATGGAGCCCGCTGCCATGGGCACCGGCGGCAGTCGCTCCGTCCGGGCGAACTTCGAGCCGCTCTCACAGGCGGGTGCCATCGCACGCCACATGCTGCTGCAGGCGGCGGCCAACCGCTGGGCGGTGCCCGTCGGCGAGTGCACGGCGCAGGACGGCGTGGTGTCCCACGGCAGCGGCAGGTCGGCGAGCTTCGGCGACCTCGCCCGGGGCGCATCCTACCTCACGCCGCCGCAGACCGTGCCGTTGAAGGCGCCGTCCCAGCGCCGGCTGGTCGGCAAGCCGGTCAACCGGCTGGACGCACCGGAGAAGGCTGCCGGCACGGCGGTGTTCGGCATCGACGTCAAGGTGCCCGACATGCTGGTGGGCACGGTGGTGCACTGCCCGGTCTGGGGCGGCACGCTGAAGGCGCTCGATCCGGCGCCTGCCATGGCGGTCAAGGGCGTGACGCGGGTGGTGCCGCTGGAGGCGTCCTTCATGGTGATCGGCACCGGCTACTGGCCTGCCCACAAGGGGGCGCAGGCGCTCAAGCCCCAGTGGGACCTGGGCGACAACGCCAAGAACAGCAGTGAGAAGATCGACGCCGCGCTGGAGGCGGCCCTCAAGAAGACCGGCGCCGTCGTTGTCGACCGGGGCGACGCCGGCTCCACCGCCAAGCTGGTGAAGAAGAAGGTGACGGCCACCTACAAGGCGCCGTTCCTGCACCAGGCGACCATGGAGCCGATGAACGCCACGGCGTGGTGGCACGACGGCAAGCTGGAGATCTGGGCGCCGGTCCAGGACGCCGGCCGCGAACGCTACTCAGTGGCCGAGGCGTTCAATCTGCGGCCCGAGAACGTCAACATCCACGTCACCTACCTGGGCGGCGGCTTCGGCCGGCGCATCGGACTGGGTTTCCTGCGGCCCGCCGTCGAGGCATCCAAGGCGGTCGGCCGGCCGGTGAAGGTGATCTGGTCGCGCGAGGAGGACATGACCCACGGCATGATGCGCCCGGTCGCCGCCGCCCGGCTCATCGCCGGCGTGTCGGCGGACGGCACGCCGCTGACGTGGGACAACCGGCTGGTGGTGCCCTCGGTATCCGCGCAGCTCGCCCCGTCGCGGGTGCGAGGCGGCGTGGACGAGATTTCGGTCCACGGCGCCGACGAGCTGCAGTACGCCATTCCCAACCAGCGCCTCGAATACGCCATGCCGGACGCGGGTGCGCCGCTGGGATTCTGGCGGTCGGTGCCGCACAGCTACAACGCCTTCTTCATCGAGAGCTTCATCGACGAGATCGCCGCCGCCGCGGGCAAGGACCCGGTTCAATTGCGCCGCGACCTGCTGTTCCGCAACCCGCGCCACCTGGAGGTGCTGGAGCGGGCGGCGAAGGAATCCGGCTGGGGGACGCCGCCCGGCGCGAGGCGGGGCCGCGGCATCGCCGTGCACGAATCCTTCGGCTCGATCTGCGCCCATGTGGTCGAGCTCTCCATGCCCGGCGACACGACGATCAAGCTGGACAGGATCACCTCGGTGATCGACTGCGGCATGGCGGTCAACCCGCGCACCATCGAGGCGCAGATCGAGGGCGGCATGGTGTTTGGCCTCACCGCCGCCATGTACGGGCGCATCGACGTCAAGGATGGCGGCGCGGTGCAGAAGAACTTCGACACCTACAGGATGGTGCACATGGCGCACCTTCCGCCCGTCGCGGTCCACATCATCGAGGGCGGCGAAATGGGCGGGATCGGCGAGCCCGGCGTGCCGCCGATCGCCCCGGCGCTGGCCAACGCCATCTTCGCCGCCAGCGGCAAGCGCATCCGCACCCTGCCGCTGGCCGACTCCGGCATCGACTTCGCCTGAACGAGGCCGTCCCGGCTGCTTGCGCGGTCCCTGACCCCATGGCACGATCCCGCGCCAAGGGGGAGACCGCCATGAACTGGAAGACCATGCTCACCGCCGCGGCGCTGCTCGGATTGCTGGCGGGATGCGGCGACAGCACCGGGCCGAAGCCCGCGCCGCCGCCGGCCGCCGCCGACCAGCCGCCGCCGGGCCAGGCCGTCTACCAGCGGATCTGCGCCAACTGCCATGAGGGCCAGGTGCCCAAGGCGCCGCATAAGTCCATGCTGGAGATCATGTCGCCGGAATCCATCTACCGCGCGCTGACCGTGGGCGTCATGCAGGACGAGGCGGCGCCGCTCAGCGAGCGGGAGAAGAAGCAGGTGGCCGAATACCTGGCGGGACGGCCCTTCGGCGCCGCCGCCGGTCGCGAGGCGCCTCGCTGCGCCGGCGCGGCCGCGGTCTTCGACCGGAGCGCGCCGCCGATGCTGGTCAACTGGGGCCTCACCGCCTCGAACACGCGGTTCATCGACGGCAAGACCGCCGGCCTCGACCGCGCCGACCTGGACGGCCTGAGCCTGCTGTGGGCCTTCGCCTTCCCGGACGCCCTCCGCGTCCGCTCCGAGCCGACCCTGGCGGCGGGCGCCGTCTATGTGGGCAGCCACAACGGCACGGTCTATGCGCTCGACCAGGCGACCGGCTGCGTTCGCTGGACCTTCGAGGCGTCGGCCGAGGTGCGCACCGCCGTGGTCGTCAGCCCGTGGACGGCGGGCGACACGGCGTCGCGGCCGCTGGCGTATTTCGGCGACCTGCTGGGCAACGTCTACGCGGTCGACGCCTTCACCGGCCAGGAGGTCTGGCGCGACCGGCCCGACGAGCACCCCAACGCCACCATCACGGGTTCGCCGGCGCTCTACGACGGCCGGCTCTACGTGCCGGTCTCCTCGCTCGAGGTCACGCCTGCCGCCGACCCGCACTTCGAGTGCTGCAAGTTCCGCGGCTCGGTGGTCGCCTATGACGCGGCGAGCGGCAAGCGCCTGTGGCAGACCTTCACCATCGACCAGCCGCCGGCGGTGACCGGCAAGAATGCCGTCGGCACCGACATGTACGGTCCGTCGGGCGCGCCGATCTGGAACAGCCCGGCCATCGATCCCAAGCGCGGCCAGCTCTATGTGGGCACGGGCGAGAACTACTCGTCGCCCGCGACCACGACCAGCGACGCGATCTTCGCCATCGACATGAAGACCGGCGCCGTCCGGTGGACCTATCAGGCGACGCCGCACGACGCCTGGAACATGGCGTGCGACAGCAAGACGCCGGCCAACTGCCCCAAGGAGAACGGGCCCGATTTCGATTTCGGCGCCGCTGTGATGTTCGCCTCGCTGAGCAACGGTAAGGACCTGGTGCTGGGCGGGCAGAAGTCGGGCATGGTTACCGCCCTCGATCCGGACACCGGCAAGCTGGCGTGGAACCTCAAGGTCGGGCGCGGTGGCATCCAGGGCGGCGTCCATTTCGGCATGGCGGCCGAAGGGGATACGCTCTACGTGCCGATCAGTGACGGCGAGGACGGGCGGACCTATCCCGAACAGCGGCGGCCAGGCCTCTACGCAGTCGACATGAAGACCGGTCAGTACATATGGAAAGCACCCGCCGAGGATGTCTGCAACGGCCGCAAGTTCTGCGAGCCGGGCCTGTCCGCCCCGGCCACGGCGATTCCCGGCATGGTGGTCACGGGCGGCATGGACGGCGTGGTGCGCATTCAGGACGGCAAGACGGGCAGGCTGCTCTGGCAGCGCGACACGACGCCGGACGTGGCAACGGTCTCGGGCGTGCGCGCCCATGGCGGCTCGATCGGGGGCGGCGCCGGCCCGGTGGTCGAGGGCGGCCGCCTCTACGTGGATTCCGGCTACGGCATCTACGGCCATATGCCCGGCAACATCTTGCTGGTGTTCGGCAAGAAGTAGCATGCCGGTTCCCCAGCGCGACCACAGGCGGCTCGATACGCCGTCCCAGCCGGGCGGCGGTGGCGGCTGCCTGTGGGCGATGCTCGGCGTCGTCCTCACCGTCGGGCTGGCGGTGGCGCTGCTGGTGATGTTTCCGGCGGCCCGGGGCGGCGACCTGGACTGGACCCGGTTCGCCTACCTGACGGCGCTCCTCGCGGTCATCATCGTCAGCCTTGGCGGCGCGTTCAGGGGCAATCCCGGCCGCACCTTGCGCTACGCCGGCATCTGGATCGGCATCGGCGCCATCCTGTCGCTGGGCTATGCGTTCCGGGGCGAACTGGGGATGGTGGGCGACCGGCTCGCCGGCAATCTCGCGCCGGCGCGAGGGGTGGTCTCGGACAAGGGCCGCGAGGTCACCCTGTTTGCCCGGGAGGACGGCCATTTCTACGTCGAGGCGGAAGTGGAGGGCAAGCAGGTGCTGTTCGTTGTCGACACGGGCGCAAGCGATGTCGTGCTCACCCGCAGGGACGCCGAGCGCGTCGGCATCGAGCCCGAGGAGCGGGACTTCACGCGCATCTACCAGACGGCCAACGGCGCGGTGACCGGCGCGCCCGTGGTCCTGGATAGCGTCGCCATCGGTCCTATCGACCTGCGCAACGTGGAGGCGTCGGTCAACTCCGGGCCGATGGGCGTCTCCCTGCTCGGAATGACCTTCCTGGGCCGGCTCGACAGCTACCGGGTGAAGCGCGACCGGCTGACCCTGCGTCAGTAGGTTCGGCGCGGCGGACGGCAGGACGCCCGGCCCTCATGTCGTGCCGCCCCTGTCGGCCGTGGGGAGACGGGCGACGGGAGGAGACACCGGGCCGGGCGTTCGCAGGCCGGTCGCCGGGGAGAGGCGCCGGCTATTCCCCCACGTAGGCTTCGAGGGTCCGGTGGAAGTGGCGGATGCGCCTTTCCTGATACGGGATCCACAGGCCCTTGTTGAAGCCTCGGCTGTGCAGGCCGCGCTGGACGCGGGGCAGGTTGTAGGCGTCCTGGTCCACCACCAGGCCGAGGGAGTCCTTGCCGTGGACCGTGTCCCGGTGCGGCGCCCGGGCCTGCGGCTTCTGGCCCTTCGGGGTGACCGCGAACAGCATCATGTCGAAGAACATCCGGTCGGGATCGGTCGGGTGCGGCCGCTGCCGGAACAGCATCAGCCGGTCGGCGTAGATGTTCAGCGTGATGTTGGGAAAGATGAAGTAGTGATAGTCGTCGGTGAGCTGATCGTCGTTCAGCCGGCTGAAGTCCAGCCCCTGCTCGGCGCCGTGCGCGCGGCGGAACACCTGCATGTCGCGGCGGAGGGTCTCGACGTCGCCCGCATAGGTCTTCGGGTCCATGCCGACGCGCAGCATCATTTCCTGCATGGCCCCGGGAATCTGGCCCGGGTCCTCCAGGTTGATGCGCGGCGACAGCGAGGCGAACGGCACCAGGTAGCGGCTGTGGCGTTCATACAGGTCCGTCTGTACATGGACGTCGTCGCACACCCACATGAGTTGCGGGTGAATGCCCTGCACATGGTAGGTCTCGTTGAACGCGTCCACCGAGGTCTTCCAGTTGCACGCCCATTCGGTGGTGGTGTCGTGGATGCACGCCATCTCGTCGAGGCGGTACGGGTCGAGGTGCTGCGGCACCACGCCCAGATAGTCGTCCAGCGGCTCGGCCTCCGGGTCCATGTTGAACCAGACGAAGCCGCCCCAGGTGTCGCACTTAAGCTCCTGCAGGCGCAACTTGTCGCACGGCGTGCCCTGCGGGAAGTCATCGGCGTCGGGGATGTTCCGGACCTCGCCCTCGACCGTCCATTCCCAGTGGTGGTAGCCGCATTTGAAGCTGTCGGCGTGGCCGGTCCCGGCGGCGCGCAACTGGTTCGCGCGGTGCTGGCATACATTGTAGAAGGCGCGGATTACCCGGTCGCGGCCACGCACGAGGATGACGGACTCTTCGCCGACGTCGGTGCATATGTAGTCGCCCGGTTCGGGGATGTCTGAGACCAGCCCGCCGAGCAACCAGACCCGCGTCCACATGTGGTCCCATTCCTTGCGCATGTAGTCCGGCGAGGTGTAGCGCGAGGCGGGGATCGGGTCGGTCCCCAGCGCCGGCTCCGGCGCCTTGTCCACCGGCGTGATGGGACTCTCCTTGACCCGCATGATGTTCATCGTGAATCTCCCTCCTCCGGTCGAACGTGCCGCCACGGTGCGCCCTCGGCCGGCGTCCGTACATTGATCCCGATCAACGGCAGGGAGGGGCCCCTTCAACGATCACGACGCGCTCAGGCGCAAGGACGCCTTCAGCGCCTGGACCGAACTGGCCGTGCGGGTCGGCGACCTGGACACCATGGGCCACGTCAACCACGCGGTGATCGTCAGCTATTTCGAAGATGCCCGGATGGCGGTGATGGACCTGCTGGTGCGGCGTCCGGGCTTTGGCTTCGTGCTGGGCGAGGTGTCCGTGCGCTACCTGGCGGAGATCCGCCGGGGCGAGCCGGTGCTTATCGGCACCAACGTCACCCGCATCGGCAACAAGTCGTTCACCCTTGGCCAGGGACTGTTCGTGGGCGACACCTGCGCCGCCACCTGCCTCGGCACCGAGGTCGTGGTCGACCTGGAGACGCGGCGCGGCGCGCCCCTGCCCGACGAGTACCGAGCGGTGCTGGAGCGCTACCGGTAGCTCGACTACTTGCCGGTGAAGCGGGCCTTGCGGCGCTCGACGAACGAGCGGACGCCTTCCTTCACGTCGTCGCTCCTGCGGCGGATGGCGCTCTCCGCGTCCAGCTCGGCGGCTGCCGCGTCAAAGCCTTCCAGCGCCGCCTTGCGGCCATTGAGCATGGTGGCGCGCACCGCCAGCGGGGCCTGCTCGGCGATCCGTTGGGCGAGCACCACGGCGCGGTCCAGCACCGCCTCCGGGTCGACGACCTCCTGCACGAAGCCCAGCCGCAGGGCGGTGGCGGCGTCGAACTCGTCGCCGGTGAGCAGGTAGCGCATGGCGTTGCCCCAGCCGGCACGCTCGACCATCCGCGGCGTGCCGCCGCAGGTGGGCATGAGGCCGCGCTTGACCTCGAGCTGGGCGATGCGCGCGTCCGAGCCGCAGATGATGAAGTCGGCGGCGAGCGCCAGCTCGAAGCCGATGGTGAAGGTGATGCCGCGCACCGCCGCGATCACCGGCTTGGTGCGCAGCGGGGGGTAGAGGCCGACCGGGTCGACCAGGTCCCGAGGGAACAGATTGACCGCCCTGTCTATGTTCTGCAGGTCGAGCCCGGCGGTGAAGTGCTTGCCGGTGCTGTGCAGCACCGCGCAGCGCCAGGGTCCGTTCTCGTAGTCGGTGTAGGCCCGGGCCAGTTCGTTGCACATCTTGTTGGTGAAGCCGTTGAGCTTCTTCGGCCGGTCGAGGCCGATCAGCAGCACGTCGCCGCGCGTCTCGGTGACAATGCGGCCGAGCGCGCCGTCGTCCTGCTTCGCGGTGTCGGCCGCCTTGGCCGCCTTCGCCGTCTCGCCGCCCTTTGCCTTCTTTGCCATGCATCGTCTCCCATTGCCGAGGCCGCCGTGGCGCGGCCGGAATCTTCATTTCCCACTCATACAGCCCTTGATCTTCGACGCGCTAGCCTGCCATCTAGGGGCACGCCGCAGGGCGGAGGGAGCATTTTATACTGGACAGAGGGGGTCCCATGTCGGATTGGGCGGAAGGTTACCTGGTCGATATCGGCTATACGTTCGGGTATTACAGCGAACTGAACCCGCTGCGGGCGCGGCTCGCCATGCTGAAGAGCGGCTACGCGATGCCCAAGATCGCGACCGCCTGCGAGCTCGGCTTCGGCCAGGGCCTCAGCATCAACATGCACGCCGCCGCCAGTGATATCGAATGGTACGGCACGGACTTCAATCCCTCCCACACCGCCTTCGCCGGCGAGTTGGCGGCCACGGGTACCGGCGCTAACCTCTACGATCAGGCGTTCATCGAGTTCTGCAACCGCACGGACCTGCCGGAGTTCGACTATATCGGCCTGCACGGCATCTGGAGCTGGATCTCCGCCCAGAACCGCGATGTGATCATCGATTTCCTGCGCCGCAAGCTGAAGGTCGGCGGCCTCTGCTATATCAGCTACAACACCTATCCGGGCTGGGCGACGGTGGCACCGTTGCGGCACCTGCTCAACGAGCACGCCGACACGATGTCGCCACGTGGCATAGGCATCCTGCCGCGCATCGACGCGGCGCTGAAGTTCGTCGAAAGCCTGCTCGATGCCAACCCGCTCTATGCCCGCGCCCACCCCGGCGCGGCCGAGCGACTCAAGTCGCTGCGCAACCAGGATCGCAATTACCTGGCGGGCGAGTACTTCAACGACCACTGGGACCCAATGTACTTCTCCGATGTGGCGGATCTGCTGTCGTCGGCCAAGCTCAACTACCTGGCCTCGGCGTCCTACCGCGACCACGTCGACGCGCTCAACCTGTCGGACCAGCAGCAGGCCCTGCTGCGCGACATTCCCGACCCCATGTTCCGCGAGACCGTGCGCGACTTCATCGTCAACCAGCAGTTCCGCCGCGACTACTGGATCCGTGGCGGCCGCGCGCTGCCGGCGGCCAACCAGATCGACCTGCTGCGCCAGGAGCATGTGGTGCTCACCTCGCCGCGCGAGGACGTGCAGCTCGAGGTCACCGGGACGCGCGGCAAGGCCACCCTCAACGAGGACGTCTACACGCCTTTCCTCGACGCCGTCGCCGATGGCAAGGTCAAGACCCTGGGCGACATCGAGGAGGCTATGAAGTCGGCGGGCAAGAACTTCAGCCAGGTGCTCCAGGCGGCGGTGGTGCTGGTCGGCAAGGGCGACATGGCGCCGGCTCAGGACGAGGCCGCGACGGCCGCCGTGACCTCCCGCACCGATGCGCTCAACGCCCATCTGCTGTCGCTCACGCGGGCCGGCCGCGGGCTCAACTACCTGGACAGCCCGGTGCTGGGCGGTGCGGTGGCCGTCAGCTACATCCAGCAGCTGCTGCTGCTCGCCCACCAGCAGGGCCTCAAGAAGACCGACGAGCGGATCCGCTGGGCTTGGGACGTGTTCAATTCCCACGGCAGGCGCATCACCCGCGAGGGCCGGACCATCGAGGGCCAGGACGAGGCGCTGGCCGAATTCACCCGCGAGGCGAAGCGCTTGCAGGACAAGTCCGAACCGGTGCTCAAGTCGCTCGGAATCCTCTGATCGGCGGCGTTCCGGGGGGGGCGAACCGAACCGGGAAAGTAACCAAACCGCAGTATCTCCAGTGAATTCAATCACTTGCGGCGGATATGACACATCGCCGCAAGGCGATCGGGGCGACTTTGGGGCGTGCCGGCGTCGCGTTGCGTCCCCGGCACCGCCGGGCCAGCGCGGACCAAGCGGAGATTTCCCGGCGAAAACCGCCGTTCCCATATGTGGTAACTGCCCCCGAGACATCCCCCTAGGCAATGCGATTCGGCCCGGCGGCCAGGCCCGAATCCCGGCAAGCGCCCCGACCGACAGGCGGCCGTCATGGTATAGACACTGTATCGTCATATTGTTTTCTTCGATCAGCGTGGAACATTGCCGTTTCGCGCCGATTTCCCGCCGGGTGTGGCATTTCGGCAACGAACAATGGGGAGCCGGCTACCGCAGCCGCTTAGGAGTGTGGCTGCGGTGCGGCGAAAACGGCGGAATTCTGCCGCTAAGTTCATAAAATTTTTGGTCTTCCAGCCTTGTGGGGCTTGCAATGCGCCATTACTGCGGCGTATTAATAGCCTCGACCGAAGGGCCATAAGCCTGAGGCGCCGTGGGGTAAGGGAAACGTTCCGCTGCTGTGAACGGCCTCCGGGAGGGGTAAAGAAGAGCCATTCCGCTTGGGAATCCGAAAATCGCGTCATCTTTTGGCGTTGTGTTCCAACACACGTCATGGCTCAATGCCACGGATTTTTCCGACCGCGGCGTCCGTAAAGGGCGTCTTCGCTGCTGTTTCGCTTTAAAAGGGAGTCGAGATCGATGAATCTCTCCAACGAAAAGAACTCGCTGCTGAACTCAGTCTCGCGCGTGGCGATCGACGGCGGCGCCAGCCGCACGGTCCGGTATGTGTCCCGCGGCGCGATGGCGGCTGCGGCGCTCACGGTCGCGACTTTCGTCATCATGGAGCCCGGCCCGGCGATCGCTGCGTGCTCGCCTGCTTCCGGCGCCAGTGCGTCGGTAACCTGTACAACCAGTGCGGCGGGTAGCTACGTCGCTGGAACGGGTGTCAGCAACGAGCAGATATTGGTTATTGGCGTTTCGGAACAGGGCGTCGCGGGCAATGTGGCGACCAAGCGCGGCATCGATTTGGCGGGTGGTACATCGAACGACAACACCATCCTTATCGCCGAATCCGTCGGCGTCGCGGTCAACCCGTTGGTCGCCAGCCCCGATACCGACGCCATTGCGATCCTGGGTGACGGAAACATCGTCTACAATGGTGGTGCGAACGGTAAGGGCGAAATAGACCCCAACATCGGTGGTGGCAAGATTTCCGCTGGGAACAACGGCGGGGATATGGGCATCCAGATCAACGGCAACAACAACCAGGTCTTCAACCAGAGCAACACCACCAGCACCTCGACGGCCAAGACTGACGGCTCGGGTTACATCGTCGCCACCGACGCAGGCGTCGAGGCGAACGGCACCGGCAATACGATCAACAATGGCAGTGCTACTAACGGCGCAGTTGGTGTCATTGAAGGTGGCAACTATGGCTACCATGCCGGCATCCGGGTCACCGGAGGCACCGTAGGCAGCCAGAACACCATCAACAACAATGGCGGCCTGATCACCGGCAATAACTCGGGTGTCAACGCTCAGGATTACGCCACCATCAACAACAGTGAGACCGGTACCATCGAGGGCACCGGATCGGGTGACGGCATCATCGCGGGCGGCAGCGACACGGTCACCATCGCCAACGAAGGTATGGTGAAGGGCGCCGGCAATGGCGTCAAAGTCGACGACGGCAGCGGCACGACGGTGACGATCACCGGGACGGACGGCACGGTGCACGGCGACAATAACGGCGTGAACCTCAACAACGGCAACACGCTGAACGTCAATGGCGGTACCGTCGAGGGCAATAACAACGGCATCAATGCCGGCTCTAACAACACCATCAACGTCAACAACGCGACGGTGAACGGCGACGCCGACACCACCGGCGGCGGCGACGGCATCCATGCCGGCAGCAGCAATACCATCAAGGTGACCAACAACGCGTCGGTCAGCGGCGACCCGGGCATCATCGCGGCCGACAGCAACCTGATCACCGTCGACGGCGGCTCCAGCGTCAACGCCAATCCGGAAGACGGCATCAACGTCGACGACAACAACACCATCATCATCGGCACGGCGACGAACATCGCGACGCCGGGCGTCAGCGGCGGCGGCACTGCCTCCACCTCGGGTGCCGGCACGGTCAACGCCACGGGGGGCGGCGACGGCATCTCGCTCACCGACGGCATCGACGCCGGCGGAAACGCCAACGGCAACCTTGTCGTCATCGGCGAGAACGGCACCGTCAACAGCGAGGGCAACGGCATCCGTGTCAACTTCTCGGGTAACTCCGGGTCCAACAACCAGATCATCGTCCAGAACGGCGGCGTCGTGAATGGCGGCACCGACGGCAGCGGCAACGGCATCGTCGTCAACGGCGACGACACGGGCGCCGACAACAACACCGTGCTGATCGAGAGCGGCGGCACCGTGAACGCCGGCGCCACCTCCGGCGACGGCGTGCGCCTCGAGGGCGACACCTTCATCACCACCGGCCTCGGCGCGGCAACCGCGGGCGGTGGCTTCGGTGGCGGTGTCGGCGTCGACAACGACCTGACCAACCACGGCACCATCCGCGCCGCGGGCGGCAACGGCGTGCTGGTCTCCAACACCCTCAGCGACGTCGACAACTCGGGCGGCCAGATCTACGCCGGCAAGGACGGCGTCCGCTTCACCACCATCCACACCGACGCCGCCGACGGCGACACGCCGCCCTTCGGTGAGACCGAATCCGGCTACAAGTCGGACTCCAACTCCCTCATCGTCGCGGGCCGCGACGGCATCCACTACGACAACGCCGTGGATGACAGCGCCAGCGCCGACTACAAGGCCGGCGGCGGCGACGTGAACGGCCTCGGCAAGATCGACGAGAACTACTTCTTCTTCTCGATCAAGGGCGACTACCCCGAGGTGGTGACCAATGACGGCACCATCGAGGCCCAGCGCCACGGCATCAGCGTCAACAACAATTTCGACGTGACCAACAGCGGCACCATCGTCGCCGGCGGCCTGCCGGGCAACGGCGGATCGGGCGGCGACGGCATCAGCGCCGGCGCCAACAACACCATCACCAACACCGGCACCATCGCGTCCGGCCTGGATGCCAACGGCGACACCAACGGCATCCAGCTCAATGGCGGCAGCAACACGGTGGTCAACGGCGTGGGCGGCGTCATCGACACCCGCGGCGACACCACCATCGACAAGATCGACAACACCACCCACGAGGCGGGGACGGACTCCGCCGCCGATAACGGCGCGGCCGGCGACGGCATCCATGCCAGCACCGACGGTCTCGACAAGACCGGCTACCTCAACGACGGCAAGCAGCAGAGCATCAAGAACGACGGCACCATCTACGCCGCCGACGACGGCATCGACGTCCAGAGCGGCTTCGGCGCCGTGGGCGGCGAGCAGCTGATCACCAACAGCGCGACCGGTGCGATCCACGCCAACGACGACGGCATCGTCGCCAAGAACTACAACATCATCGACAATGCCGGCTCGATCAGCGCCGACGAGGACAACAGCGGCGGTGGCGACGGCATCCATGTCGGCCACTCCAACACCATCACCAATGAGGCCACCGGCACCATCACCAGCGGCTCCGGCAACGGCGTCGTGATGGCCGGCGACACCGGCGCACCCTTCGTGTTCGGCAACTTCCTCGACAACTTCGGTTCGATCGCGGCCGGCGAGGACGGCGTCCAGATCAACGGCAACGGCAACACGGTCGTCAACGAGGTCGACGCCACCATCAAGGGCGACGTCAACGGCGTCGTCATCAACAACGCCATCGAAAACAACATCACCAACAACGGCAACATCGAGGGCGGTAGCGGCGCCGGCCTGAACATCAACGGCGGCTCCAACAACGTCTTCAATGGCACCACCGGCACCATCACCAGCCAGGTAGGCTCGGGCGGCGACGGCGTACTGCTCACCAGCACGTCCAACAACACCATCCATGCCGGCAGCATCCAGGGCGACGCCAACGGCGTCGCGATGAGCGGCTCGACCAGCAACACGTTGTCCGCGACCACCATCACCGGCACCAATGGCGACGGCGTCAACATCACCGGCGGTTCCGGCAACGTCATCACCGCGACGGGCGCCATCAGCGGCGATCCGGGCGTTCACCTGGTCAACACCTCCAACAATCAGGTCAGCGGCGCCAGCATCACCGGCACCAACGGCGGCGTGATCATCTCCAACGGCAGCAACAACACCGTAAGCTCGACCTCCGGCGTCATCGCCGGTGGCAGCGGCGATGGCGTTGGCATCAGCGGCTCCAACAACACGGTGACCTCGGCCACCGACATCACCAGCACCGGCGGCGATGGCGTCGACATCACCAGCGGCTCGAACAACACGATCACGGCCGTGAACGTGTCCGGCGCGGGCGGCATCGGCGCCAACCTCGGCAGCGGCAACACCCTCAACGTGTCCGGCTACATCACCGGCGGCGACGGCGACGGCGTGCACCTCGGCAACGGCAGCCATGTGTACGGCGCGACCACCATCACCGGCTACT
>WGNW01000004.1 GCA_016124315.1 Alphaproteobacteria bacterium | reverse complement strand
GGGAACACGCATCAGGCGACCCTCCAGATGCGCACGCCCATAACCCCATCCTCATTGGTGGATCTGGTCGTGAACTTGAGACCATGCGTATAGCCGAATGTATGGGCGGCTTTCGTCGCCCTCATGCCTTGTTCCCGACCCGGAACAAAGATGCTGTCGCCCACCTTCATTTCGCCGAATGGGTATTTGCCCAGGTGGGTTGGAAGCGGAACGTCGCTATTGACTCGAAATTTATCCGGTCTTGACATCGGCTCAGCCCCTCCGCGCGTCGGGCGAGCCGCGCAGCCGGCGAACCGGCCGTGGGCGCGCGCCGAACGCCACATGCACGACGTTGCTCTCGGCCGCGGCATCCGGCTCGGTGTCGCAGGGCCGGGTGTCGACGGCGTGCTCCGGCTCGACGGTCACGAGGCTGGGGATCAGGTCGCTGTCGTCGCCGTGGTAGGCGTCGAGGATCAGCTTGGCGGCGGCGCGGATACGCTCGTCGCTGCCGTTACGCCGCTCGTGCTGGACGAAGCGGAAGTCCTCGGCGCTCGCGCAGGCGGCGAGCAGGCGGTGACCGCAGCCCAGAAGGCGGCGCAGCTCGGGGATCTGATGGTGGGACAGCTTGAGGTGCATGGTGGTTCTCCCGTGTTGGTGATGGAATTAAATTCCACACACGGGCCAGTGTCAACACAAAAGTGGAAAAAAATTCCATACCGGGAAGTTGTAGCCGTTGCTACCTTAGGCTGCGCGTTTAGGAGGGTCGAATATGTTTGGAAAATGGATTGCAGGATTGGCGGCCCTGTCGGCCATCGGTGGGTGCGCTGGCCAGGCGGCGCAGGAGCGCTACGCTGCGCAAGTCGAGATCGCTAACCGTCCGATCATCTGCGACGGGCAGGAGCAGTGCGAAATCATGTGGTCGAGGGCAATCCAGTGGGTGAAGAATAACTGCGCCTATAGATTTCAGACCGTCAGCGACGATCTCATTCAAACGGCGGGGCCCAATCCCTACAGCATTGAACCGGCGTTCGTCGTGAACAAGCTTGCCCTTGGCGGAGGCAAATACCAGATCGAGTTCGATGGGGGTTGTGACAATATGTTCGGATGTTCGCCTACCATCTTGGAGGCAAAGTCAAAGTTCGTGATGTATCTGATGGGGGCCCATCCTAATGACGCGATAGCCCAATGAATCCCCGCTGCCCAAGGCGGGGCTCAGTGGTCCCGGCCGCCGGCCCAACCGTGGCCGGGGCCGCTGAGGCGGGTTAGAGTGGCGTCTTGAGCTGGGGAATTGCGCTAGCCGGCCTTGCGGTTATGCTCAACGCCCTCAGCTACTTCCTCGGCTATCGGGTTGCCATGCGGTCACGATCGGCGCACGACCCTGCACTCAACTACCGCTTCCAGAAGAACCCCCACGGGATGTTATCTCTGTGGGTCAAGGTCGAAAATCAATCGCCGGCCGGTTGGACCATCGAATCAATCCAACTGGTCCGCCCATGCCGGGGGCGGATCATTCGTCTGATGGACGCCTTCGTGGATGACGGCACAGGGAGCTACAAGCTGGACGAGAACCATATGAAGGATCAGGTGCGGCGTGCTGGCAGAAAATTGGAGATCGACTACGCCCTTGAGTTGGGCGGCATATTCTCCAGTTCCTTCTGGATCGCGAGTTGGTACGACCACTCGGACTCGTCGACCACACCATCGCCCTCGATCACCGTCGCCAAGCTTCGGATGCGATCCACCGACTCCGCCAGGCGTGCGTTGGACCTGATCATCAAGAAGTGAGTGGCGATCATCGTGATGAAGGTAGAAGAGAGCATGATGCAGATGAAGGGCGAGATGGTCATGCCGCCAGTATAGCCCCACCGGAACGAAGAGTGAACCGCTATCTCTCCGCCCGCTGCACCGCCGTGCAGGCCCAGACCAGAGCGACAACCCATCCAAGCACCGTCCAACCCAGAAACAGGTCCAGCATGAAGATGGCGAGCTGGTTGTGGTGGCTGCGAGCGACAGCGACCATCGCGGGGAAGAAATAGGCGATCAGGAGGAGAAGGGTGAGCGCGCCCATTAATTACTCAGGCGACTTTGGTGCTTGGGCCGCTCCCGACGCCGGAATGTCCCCCGCCGGCTGCCCCATCACGGCCCATTCCATGTACTCCATCACCGGCTCAATATCTCCCATCATTTCGGTTGTTCGGATAACGGGCGCCTCATTTGGCCATTCGGTGAATTGAGTGGTCACGATGTGTGAACCGGCCGGGGCCGCTGAGGCACGTCCATATTAAGCGACTCGTTTCACGACCCTGACGGGTGCCGCCCACTGCAGCCGCACATCTTCAATATCTGGATAGGCCCGGTTGTAACTCTCCAAGGTGTAATGCCCCTCCCGACTGCCGCGCTTCAGCACCTTCAGGTAGCCGGCGCCCTCATCCGTCATCACGACGCAGTCCAGGCCGATGCAGTTGGGGATGTCCAACCCCTGCTGTCTTGAGCAGAACAGGACGTCACGGTCGCGGTAGACCGGGATCATGGATGTCCCGCGGACCTGGATCGCCACTGGGTCAGCTGCATCAAGATCCAGCTCGACGAAGTCGATACCCGCGCCCTTTTCGCTGTCATCCACAGGATGGAATGATTCGCCGGCGCCGACGTAGCCCACGACGGGATATCCTGCTAGTTCGGGGCCTACGCCCTCCTTGAGCCAGAGGGGCTCCATCCCCAATGCTTCGGCGAGAACCTCAAGCGTCTGACCTCTGGGCTGCTTGACCTTGCCATCCAAATATTTGTGGACGTTGTCCTTGGAGAGGCCGGAACGATTGATGAGGTCGACGGGCTTGAGGCCCATCTGGCGCATCCTGTCATTCAGTCGTTTCACCCATGCTGCTTCCATGCGTCGACGGTAGCGCGGAAGAAAAATCCGCTCAGTGGAATACGAGCCTTGCCATGTGGAATTTAATTCCATACTCTCGACGCCATGCATACCATCGAAGATATCATCAAGGCATGTGGCGGCGCGGCGCGCATCGCTGCGGCCATCGGCAAGTCGAAGGATGCCATCTACAAATGGCCCTCCATCGGCATTCCTGATCGCCACTGGTCCGCGCTCATCGAACTATCCGATGAGCCGCTGACCCCCAATGACATCTTCGAGGCCAACCAAGCCGCCCGCGCACCCGCCGGCGAGGCGGGGGAGGCGGCATAGGATGCGGCCGCTTTCAGTCGTTCGGATCGTAGAACAGCTTGTCCTTGTGACCGCAGACCGGGCAGGTGACGTGCCGGTTCTTGGCGCCCGCAAAGGCGAATGGCGTGTCGGAGGTCACCTTGTCGACGGTGACCGGATTGTGGCCGCATTTCGGGCATTCCAAAGACCGGTCCAACGGCTGCTTCGCGGCTCTCTCCAGCATCGCAATGCGCGCCTCCAGGGCTTCCAGACGTTGAGGGAGTCCCTTGAGGGTCTTCCAGATCGGGATCGTGTCGAGGGCCTTCAATATGTCTGAAACGGAAATCATCGGTTCGCTTCCCACGCCGAACGAATACGTGCCGGACGGGGATCGGATTGTTGCCTGGCGCCCGCTCCTGAGCAGCATCAGCGTCGTTCCTCTGGATGGCGGACGCAAGCGGCTTGTGCTCGATTTGGGCGGTCAGCGCGAGCATCTGGATCTTTCTCCATCTGCCGCACGGCGTCTGGCATCGCTGCTGGGGGCTGACCCCGATGGCGCTTCCGATACTGGCTCTCATCATGCCGACGATCATGCCTCACGCCATGGGGCAGGATCATGAGCGGCGTGGTCTCCATCGGCCAACAATCCGTCCAGCAGACCCTGGCGGACGCGACGCGGGCCTACGCGGGGCAGGGAAAGCGGTTCAGCACCGCGCTTCTCGCCGATGCGTCTCTGGTCTCGGAGAGCTCGATCAAGCAGTACATGGGCGGCACCGCGACGCCGGGACTGCCGGCGTTCCTGCGGCTGCTGGCGATCCTCGGCCCAGAGTGGGGCAACGCCCTGACGCGCATGGCCGGTTACGAGCTTGTGCCGATTGCCGCCGGCGACGTGACGACCTACGCACTGAACAACCACGCCGCCGAACTGCTGAAGCAGATCGCCGCGGCGCTCGCCGATGACGGCAGGATCGATCACCTCGAGGAGGCCGAACTGGCGCCCCTGGTAGAGGACATGCACGCCACGTCCGGCGCCTGGCTGGCGCGGAGGGTGGAGCGGTGATCGCCTCGTGGACCTCGTTCTGGATCGGCTTCGGCGCCTGCGCCGGCATCGTTGCCGCGGCCGCGGGGTTCTTCCTCTACACGCTCAGCCGCCCCAGCCAATGGGGCCGCAAGAGGGATCGGGTATGAGCGGCCCGTCACGAAATACCCAGAGAGGGGCGGTCTGGTACTGCTCGCAAGGCACCCAGCACCCGATGGGCGGCCGGCCAGGACGGCCGGTCAGGGGTTCAGCCCGCCGCCCCCAACTCAATCACGATCTCGACCCCGGGGCGGGTCTAGCAGCGCGCCCTTCGACGATCGTGCGGCCGTCGCTGGTTTTCCCGCTGGCGGCGGCCATCCCTTTCCCTTCGGCGCGACCCCCCTCCGCCGAAACGCGCCGGCTCCGGGTGTCCCCCCATCGCGGGGCCGGCGCAACCTTTTCAACAGCCGCGAGGTAAACTGATGTTCGACTTCAGCAAGCTTGATGTCCCGCTGTCCAAGGGCAGCCACGCCAGTCCTGAGGACGGCCTATGCCTGATGGAGATGGTCGCGTGGTTCGAAGGAGAGCCGCACAGTGACCTGCCGGTCTGCGCCTGCCCCGTGCTGACGGCCTTTGGGCAAGTCTTGAACGACCGGATGCCGGATGACCTCCGTCAGTCTCTGCTGCGGCCGCTGGTCCCGCGCTTGGTCGGCACGCGCTCGCCTGAACATCGCACTAAGCGCGCAGAAATACTGGCGTGGTTCGCCATCCGAGAGGCGGCGCCGATGGCGCTCCGGGCGCACGGCCTGGACGAGTGGGCCCCAAAACTGGAAGCGGCGGAAACGCTTGAAGAAGGGCGAGACATCGCCCGCGCAGCCGCTGCCGCTGCCTATGCCGCTGCCGCTGCCGATGCCGCTGCCTATGCCGCTGCCTATGCCGCTGCCGATGCCGCTGCCGGAGCCGATGCTTGGCGAGTCATCGGCCCCAAGGCCGTCGCGGCCTTCATCCGCGCCATCGAGGCCGGGCCGCAGGGCGAGTTCCGGCCAGACAGCGGCGAACGCTACGCTGCGCTGAAGGAACTGGTGGCAGCATGAACCAGATCCCGTCCGCTTGCCACGCCATGGCTTCTCGGCGGATGCGATGGCCGGCGCCGACTCTACCCGTGACAGCGCCGGTCCCGACCTTGGCCGGGGCTTCGTGCCCCGGTTCTTTTCCCCGAACCATGGAGAGCCGAGATGGCTGAACAGTTGAAGCCGAGGCCGGAGACCGACCGGTCCAAGTGGGGCGAGGCGATCGCCCACTACAACGCGGTCATGGAGAACATCGAAGAGGAACGATCTAACCTCAATTCGACCGCCACATCCGAACGCGAGGCGCTGAAGGCCCTGGGCATCAACGTCAAGGCCGTCGACGCCGCGCGCCACTATGCCAAGACCAAGGAAAAGCAGCGCGAGGCCTTCGACGAGAGCTACAAGGTCGCCCGCGAGCAGGTCGGCGCGCCGATCCAGGCGGAGCTCTTCACCACCGATCCGGAGCCGCCCGCGTCCAATGGCAAGGGCAGGACGCCGAACAAGAGCACCACCCAGCTTCACCCCGTGAACTGACCAGGACGGGGAGGGGCTGAACCATGACGGCAGGGGGAATCCTGACGCTCGACCTCGCTTTCCACCTGGGCTGGGCCTATGGCCTGCCCGGTGGGAAGCCGACCAGCGGTCACCACAAGATCGGCAAGTCCGGCTTCAGCGACGGCGAGTTCTTCGCGGCCTATCACGATTGGCTCTGCGACATGATCACCGTGCGGGGGCCGTCCCGGGTCTGCTGGGAGGCGCCGTTTATCCGCGGCGTCAACAACCTCCAGACGGCGAAGCGGCTGATGGGGCTCTCGGCGATCACCGACCTGGTGGTCTGCAAGCGCGAGCTGCGCGGCAACGAGATGAACGTCGCCACGGTCAAGAAATTCTTCACCGGCAACGGCCGCGCCGAGAAGGCCGATATGGTCTACCGGGCGAAGCAATGCGGACACGAGATCACCGACCACAACGAGGCGGACGCCTTGGGCTGCTGGTACTACGCCGAGTCCTGCCTCTACCCGCAGCACGCCGGGCGCCGGACGCTGGGAGCGGCATGATGAATGCGATTGCCCTCCCGAGCACCGTTGGTGACCTGATCGACGAATATGCTGCCAAGGCGGCGGCCGTGGATAAGGCCGTCGCCGATTTCGATCACGCATGGACCGCCATCGAGGCGGCCGCGACCGTCCATGGCACCTTCGTCGAGAGCATCGGCAGCAGGCCCCATATCCGCGCCGCCGACCTGCGCAAGAACCTGCTGAAGTCGGGCTGGAAGGCCGTCTACAATCGGCTTCAGATCGACCGGATTGCCAGCGCCAAGGACAAGCAGCTTTTCGAGCGCACGCTTGCCGACCCGCCGCCGCTGACCTTCGACAACGCCAAGGCGACATTCCGCGACTATTTCGAGCGGCCGCGCTTTCATGTCCTGCGCGGACTCGCGGAGGTGTTCGTCGATCTTGACCCAGCCTACAAGTCACATTCCAAGGTCCGGATCGGCGTCAAGGGCCTGCCGAAACGCATCATCATCACCGGCTGGGGCGATTTCAGCTACGGCTACGCCCGTGACCGGTTCCGGGACATCGTCAACGCGCTCGCGGCCTATCAGGGCAAGCCTGGGTACGAGTACGGCGAAATCCGCGCCATGGACGCCGCGCACCAAGTCGGGGAAGACGCGGTGTTCGACGGCCGCTCCTACAACTGGCGCGACGAGACCTTCGCCACCGGCGACCGCGGGTTCACCGTCCGCAAGTTCCGGAACGGCAACATCCACATCCTGTTCGAGGCACAGACCCTTCTCGACATAAACCGGGCGCTGGCTGAGTTCTACGGCGAGGTGCTGCCGGATGCCGAGGAAGAGGGCGTCCGGCCAACGGCATCGACGGCGGTGGCGAAAGATCTCCAGTTCTACTGGTCGCCGCCTGAGGTGGTGGCAGCCGCGCTGGATTTCGCCGGCATCCATAGTCCCCGCGACTACAGCTACGGGCACAAGGCGCCGGAATATCGCGTGCTGGAGCCGTCCTGCGGGGACGGGCGCATCCTGGACGAGATGCGCGCCAGAGGCTGCAAAGCCCTGGGCATCGAATGCCATCCCGGCCGGGCCGCCGAAGCGCGTGCGAATGGCCATGCCGTGCTTACCGGCAACTTCCTGGAGCAGCCGCCCACGGCCGATTTCGACAAGGTGGTGATGAACCCGCCCTTCTATGGCCGGCACTACGTCAAGCATGTTCGCCATGCCGAGATGTTCCTGAAGCCCGGCGGAACGCTGGTGGCCGTTCTGCCGGCGACGGCGCATTACGATCACGGCGAACTGCAAGGCGACTGGCGCGACCTGCCCGTCGGCAGCTTCGCTGATGCCGGCACCAACGTGCCGACGGGGCTGCTGCGGATCATCCGGAGGGCGGCATGATTCCCGACCGCATCCTATGGCCCTGCCGGTCAATCATCATCCGCCGCATCGCCGTGCTGCTGGGTGTGACCGCCGACCAGATCAGGGCCGCCGCGAAGGCGCTGGACCTGGAGCCGGCGCGCGTCGTGCTGGGGAGGGTGGAGCGGTGAGCAGGGAAGGCGCCCGCAGGCTTGAGGAAATCGCCTTCGACGTCGAGAAGCCGGAAGAGGGGTTCCGCGTGCTGCTGGCCGATCCGCCCTGGTCCTTCATCACCCGTTCGGATCGTGGAAAGGGACGGTCCCCGGACAAGCACTATTCGACCATGACGCTGGCGGAGATCGGCGACATGCCGGTCCGCTTCCTGATGGCCAGGGACGCCCACTGCTTCCTTTGGACGACGGGGCCGCACCTTCCCATGGCTTTCGACATCATGCAGGCCTGGGGGTTCCGCTACTCCGGTATGGGCTTCGTCTGGGTGAAGCTGCGCGCCCGCGAGCGAGATGCGATCTTCCTGACCGACGACAGCTTCCACATGGGCATGGGCTACACGACCCGGAAGAATGCCGAGTTCTGCCTGCTCGGACGCCGTGGCCAGCCGAAGCGGCTGCGCAAGGATGTCCGCGAACTGATCGTCTCCGCCCGGCGCCAGCACAGCCGCAAACCCGACGAGGTCTACCGCCGGATCGAGGCCTATTGCGACGGCCCGCGCCTCGAATTGTTCGGCCGGCAGCAACGCCCGGGCTGGACGGTCTGGGGCAATGAAACCGACAAGTTCAAGGAGGCGGCATAGATGGCGAAGCGCCCGATATGGACCCCTGACATGATCGGAAAGGCGGCAGCTTCCGAGAGCCGCCCAGCGAAGAAGCAGCGCACGGTAAAGCCGAAGCGCCAGCCGACGACTCAACTTGAGTCACCGGTTGATCAGCCCACGCCGATCAATCTGGGCAAACCGAAGACCAGGCAGCCCCGCGCGGAGACCCGCGGTGGAACACCGACGCTGATCCGCACCGACAGGCCCGAGCATGGCCGCACCCTGACCATCCGGGTCGACGCCGAGACGCACGCCTTCCTGGCTGACTATGCCGTCGTGAACGGAACCACCTGGGAGGAAGAGGCCGAATCCATCCTGGCCGATGTCGTCCGCGACACGCTGAGGAGCGAGGCGGCATGACGGCAACCACCGCAAAAATTCCGGTAGTTGGGCAGACCTACACCGTTTGCCGCTACGTGCCGCACCGGCTCGCCGATGCCTACCGGGACCAGGGCTGGGACGTGCGACCGATGGCCATGCACCACGGCCGATACAGCCACATCGTCAGCATGGAGTTCGCCTACGAGCCGGGCGAAAAAATGGACACGGTGGGCGCATGAGCAACGTCGTCCCCATCGCCGAGTCCGCCGCGCTCCACAATCTGGAGCTGGAGCAGGCGTTGCTCGGCGCCCTCCTGCAGCAGCCCGAAGCGCTGGACCGGATCGAGTTCGTCAGGCCCGAGCACTTCTTCGAGCCGCTGCACCAGCGCATCTACCGCACCATGCGCTCGCTTCTCTCCCAGGGCCGCGCGATCTCAGCCGCTGGGCTGAAGACCTACTTCCGGGAAGACGAGGCCATGGACATGCACGGCGGCGCCCAGGCCTATCTGGGGCGCCTCCGGACCGTGTTCTCCATGCCCGCTCACGCCGAGGACTACGGCCGGGGCATTGTCGAGCTGTGGCAGCGCCGGGAGGCCGCCGAAATATACCGCGAGGGATTGGCCGCCCTGGCGGACCCACAGGCCGACCAGAGCGCGTCGGCCGTCCTCTCGCTGATCCAGTCCCGTATCGGCGAGATCGAAGCCGACGGGCCGCAGCCGCGCCTGCAGGCGATCGGCGGCATGGTCTCCGGCGTGCTCGAAACCGTCCAGGACGCCATGAACGGCCGGATCGTGCTGCCCAGCACCGGCCTGGCCTGCCTGGACGACGCCATCGGCGGCCTCGATGCCGGCGACCTGGCGTTGATGGCTGGTCGCCCGGGCATGGGCAAGGCACAGCCGCTGGATGCCATGATAGCCATGGCTGACGGAACCTGGCGGGCCATGGGGACCATCAGTTTCGGCGACGAGCTGGCCTCCATCGACGGACAGCCCTCGCGCGTGGTGGGGGTCTATCCGCAGGGTCGGCGAAAGGTCTACCGGGTCACGCTTTCCGATGGCCGGTCAACCCGGTGCTGCGGCGAGCATCTCTGGACCGTCACGTCGACGAGATGGCGCGGCGGCGAGAAGGTCCTGACCACGGACGACCTCCGGACCCGGATCGGGACCGCGAGATACCGGAGGCGGATCAGGGTGCCCGTGATCGCCAGCGATGCCGTCCCCGACGTTGCCCTTCCCGTGGACCCCTGGCTTCTCGGTGTGCTGCTCGGCAACGGCAACCTCACCAACGGCAGCGTCATGGTCAGCATCGCCGACGCCGCCACGCTGTACGGGGTGCAGCAACTTCTCGGCCAAGGCATTACCGCCAAGGCATCGGGCGATTACGACTATCGCCTCACCTCGCAGAAGGGCGCCGGAAACTGGCTACTCGACGCCCTCGGCGACCTTGGGCTGCGCGGTCACCGGTCCGAACAGAAGTTTATCCCCGAGATCTACATGCGGGCGTCATGGCGCCAGCGCCTGGCCCTGCTGCAGGGGCTGATCGATACCGATGGCTGGGTAGAGACCTTCGGCGCGCTCCGGTATTCCACGAGCAGCCCGATCCTGGCCGAGCAGGTATGTCGGCTTGTGCGCTCCCTCGGCGGCGTCTGCTCGACTTCGACGAAGTCGCCGCATTATCCCGGACCCGATGGGGAACGCCGCAGCGGCCTGACACACCATGTCCTGAATATCCGGCACTCTCGGCCGCGCGATCTGGTCACGTTGAAGCGCAAGGCCCGCAGGGTGCCGGAGGAACGGGAGGCGCCGCTGACGATTGTGAGCATCGAACCCGACGGGGAGGCGGAGGTGCAGTGCATCGCCGTCAGCCACCCCAGTAACCTCTACGTCACCGACGACTACATCGTCACCCACAACACCGCCAAGGCCGTCTCGCTCGCCCGCAAGGCGGTCACCGCCAACGAAGGATTCGCCGCCGCGTTCTTCTCGCTGGAAATGCCCGGCCGGCAGATCGTCCTGCGCATGGCCTGCGAGATGGCCAGCACGGACGCCTTCAGGATCCCCTACAGCCTGGCGCGCCGCGGCCGCATCAACCAGAACCAACTCCGCGCACTGGCCGGCGCCGAGGCCGACGTGGGCCGCCTGCCAATCTACATCGACGACACGCCCGGCCGGACCGCCTCATCGATCGCCGCGGAGTGCCGGCGCCTGAAGCGCGATCTCGAGCACAAGGGCATGCGCCTCGGCCTCGTCGTGGTCGATCATCTCCGCAAGGTCCGCGACAGCGGCAATTACCGCAACAACGCCAACAAGTCCGAAGGCGAGAAGGCCTCCGACATGAAGAATCTGGCCAAGGAGCTGGGCTGCACCGTCATGGCGCTGGTCCAGCTCAGCCGCGATCTGGAGCGCCGCGAGAACAAGCGCCCGGTAATGTCGGACCTGCGCGACAGCGGCGAGATCGAGGAGGAGGCCGACATCGTGCTATTCCCGTTCCGCGAGCATTACTACCGCCGGCGCCAGGAGCCGAACACCGACAAGGATCCGATGGCCCGGATGAACTGGGAAGCGGACCTGAAGCGCCTTGAGGGCCGCATGGAACTCATAGTCGGCAAGAACCGGCAGGGCGAGGAGGCAACCCTCCACATCGGCTGCGACATGGCCACCAACCGGTTCTGGGATTTCGCCGAACAGCAAGCAGAGGAAGGATTTATCTAATGGGCCGGATCAGGAGCGTTCACCCCGGACTGGCGACCGACGAGGCCGTCCTGGAATGCTCGCCGCTCGCGCGCTACCTGCTGATCGTCCTCGGCACCGAGGCGGACGATTATGGCTGCTTCGACTGGAAGCCGCTCCGCATCAAGGTCCGGCTGCTGCCGGCCGACAACGTCAACGCCGAGGACGTTCTAGCCGATCTGGAGCGGGTCGGGCTGATCCGCCGATACGAGATCGACGGCCGTCCATACGGTGCCATCCGCAACTTCTGCAAGTGGCAGCGGCCCAAGAAACCCAAGGAGCATTTCCCGCGCACGCCAGAAATCAATGTTTACATACACTTAACCGAAAAAAGTTCCGAACTCGGCACGTCTAAAACGGGAGGTAGTCCCGAACTTGACGTGTCTGAAGGTGGTTCTGGTTCCGAACTGGACGCCACTGAAGCGGGGTCCGGTTCCGCAAAAGTCGGAAATCTCTCCGCAGAAGGGAGGAAGGGAGGAAGGGAGGAAGGTAGGAAGGGAGATCCCCCCCTAGTCCCCCCCGATCCGGATTCCGAACCGAAACGGAAGCGACGCCTCCCCGACGACGTCCCTGGCGAGCATGACCGAGACCTTGCCCAGGCCTACTGGCGGCAGAAAGGCCGATCCGATCTCAGCTTCGAGGACCAGGCCCGGCAGTTCCGGGACTACCACCTGGCGAAGGGGACGCGGTTCGTCGACTGGGGCGCCGCCTGGCGAACCTGGTACAGCCGGGCGATCGAATATTCCCGGCCACCGCCGGGCCGCCGTGCCCCGGACGACGACCGATCACCCCTGATGAAGGCCGCCCTGCGATGAACCTGCCGATAGCCCAAGCGCCGATACAGGCCCTGCCCGAGGCCGAGAAACACCGGGCCGAGCTCTTCCCCTACGACGGCCGGCACCCGCCTCTCGCGGCCAATCAGCGGCTGATCCCGCGGCCGGAGTGCGAACGGATCGAGGCATGGCTCGCCCGATCGCTCGAGCCGGCCCGCGAGGACGACGCCATGGAACTGGCCGCCCTGCTGGTCGGCGGGTTCACCCGGCAGCAGGTCAACGACCCCGACGCTTTCCTGTGGCACCTGCGCGCCGCCTTCAGCCGGCATCCGGCCGACATCGGATACGAGGTCGCCCAGGCGATCCCGGCGACGCTCCGCTGGCTCGACGTGGCGACCGTCAACGAAGCCCTCGATGAACGGTCCAACCGCCGCAAGCTGGCGCTGATCCGAGTCCGCGAACACCTCGCCGAGCACGACCGGCGGGATCAGTCCAGGAGCGAGCCATGACGCCAGCCGATAAGCATAAGGCCGAAACCATCGAACGGCTGGCCAAGTCCCTGGAGGCCTACCACCGCGCCGGCTGGTCTTGGCGCCAGATCGCGGAGGCGGCTCTGCGGACCGTAGAGCGGGCGAACGGAGGTCAATAATGGAAATCCACAAGATCCGCCTCACCCACATCCGGGTTGCGCCGAGACAGCGTCCGCTGAACAACGACGCCATCGAACGGCTGATGGCCTCGATCCGCGAGATCGGCCTGCGCCAGCCGATCAGCGTCCGGCTCGCATCGGAGGTAACGACCATCGACGGCGAGGTGCTGCAGAACGTTCCCGTGCTGGTGGCCGGTCATCACCGGCTGGAGGCGCTGCGACGGCTGGGCTGGACCCATGCCGACTGCATCGAGGTTAGCAGCGACGACATGATCGCGGAGCTGTGGGAGATCGACGAGAACCTGATCCGGAACGAGCTGTCGCCGAGCCAGAAGGCCAAGCACCTGAAGCGCCGACAGGAGATTTGGGAGGGGCTGACTGCTGGCACCAGTGGTGCCGCCAGCCTCGGGGATGGGCGTGCGGCCGGTCCTCAGCATCAGAAATCGTTCGCCGCCGACACGAGGTCCGTGACTGGGCTGTCGAAGGGAAACGTGAATGAGGCGCTGGCCCGCGCCAACGCCCTCGGCGACGATCTCGATGCCATCTCCGGCACCAGCCTGGACAAGGGCGTGGAGATGGACGCGCTGGCGAAGATGGACCCCGAAGCGCGCGCCGGGATCATCGCCCGGGCCAAGGCCGGAGAGGTCGTGTCGGCCCGCCGTCTGGCCGACTACTCGGAATCGGTCGACGCCGCCTATGAGCGGGAATGGAGGAACCTATGCCGGGAGTGGAACCGGTCCTGCCGGGATGTCCGCGAGGACTTCGCCAAGGCCATCGAGGATGCCAAAACCGAGGATGGCTACGAGGCCGTGTGATGGACAGCGAAGACCTCCAGCCGCCGCCCCCCGACTTCCGCGAGAAGTTCGTGGAGATGGGCTGGAGCGACATCGAGAACCACTACAAGGTCCACGCCAAGACCATTCGGCGCTGGATCGACGAAGAGGGCCGGGAGGCGCTAATTGCCGCGCGATCCGCCCATGTCGAGGAACGGCGGCGACAGCACCGCGCCGAACGCCGCCGCCTGATGACGGTAGAACGCCAGCGGCGATATGGCGGAGGTTAGGACCATGACAGAAGTCAGCGACCATGCCGTGCTGCGCTACCTCGAACGGGTCTACGGACTCGACGTCGAGCACTACCGCGCCGAGATGACGACCCCGGGCGTTCAGGTCGTCTGCGATGCGTTCGGCGGCACCGGCGTCGTCATCAACGGCCTCAACGGCACCAGGCTGGTACTCAGGGAAGGCATCATCGTCACCACCCTGCCGAAGCGGGAGGACAGGCCATGCCGGGGCCGCTGAAGAACGGGCGGTGGGAGCGATTCGCGCAGGGTCTGGCCAGGGGCGAGACGGCTGATGCGGCCTATCAAGCCGCCGGGTACAAGCCCAACCGACACAATGCCTCTCGCCTGAAAACAAACGAAACCATCCTCTCCCGTGTTGCAGAATTGCAACAGGAGATCGCGAAGAGGACCGTCGTCGATGCCGCATGGCTTCTCGACCGGCTGGCCGCTGAAGTGGACGCCGATGTCGCTGAACTCTACGATGAAGCCGGAAACCTGAAGGCGCCGAAGGACTGGCCACCGATCTTCCGCAAGGGCCTGGTGGCCGGCCTGGATATCGAAGAGGTGCGGGAGGATGGCAAGACAACCGCCACCGTTCGAAAGATCAGGCTATCCGACCGGGTGAAGCGACTGGAGCTGATCGGCAAGCACGTCGCGGTCCAGGCCTTCCGGGATAACGTCGCCCACACCGGCGACATCAAGATCACCATCAGCAGCGATGACGCCGAGCTTTAGGCTCACCCCGAAGCAGCACGAAGCCAACCGCCTGCTGGCCGGCCCGGCGACGAATATCCTGCTGCGCGGCGGTTCCCGGTCCGGCAAGACCTTTCTGCTGATCCGGGCGATCTGCATCCGGGCCATGCGGTCGCCGGAAAGCCGGCACGCGGTCTGGCGGTTTCGGCTCAACCACGTCAAGGCGAGCGTATGGCAGGACACCTTCCCCAAGGTCATGGAGATGTGCTTCCCGGAAGTCCCGGTAGCGACGAACGACACCGACCTGATTGCGACGTTTCCGAACCGAAGCCAGATCTATCTCGGCGGTCTGGACGACAAGGCCCGCGTCGAAAAGATCCTTGGTCTGGAATTCGCGACGATCTTTTTCAACGAGTGCAGCCAGATCCCCTGGCCGTCGGTCGAAACATCGCTCTCGCGCCTGGCGCAGAAGACCGACCTTCGGCTGAAGGCCTACTTCGACTGCAACCCGCCGTCAAAGCTGCACTGGACCTACGAGATGTTCCGGTCCGGGTTCAAGCCCGGCACCAAGGAGGCTCTTCCCGATCCGGCCGACTACGCCGAAATGAGGGTCAATCCCTCCGACAACGCCGCCAACCTTCCCGACAAGTATTTCGGCATCCTGGCCGGCATGTCCGAGGCCAAGCGGACCCGCTTCGAAAAGGGCGAATGGGCATCGGAGATCGCCGGGGCCCTTTGGACCGCCGAGATGCTGGACAGGGGGCGGGTGGCCGAAGCGCCCCGCATGGCCCACGTCGTTGTCGCCGTGGACCCGTCCGGGGCATCTGGCGCGAAGGACGAGAACTCGGATGACATCGGCATCGTGGTCGCCGGCAGGGGCATGGACGGCCGGGCGTATGTCCTCGGCGACTGGACGGTGAACCTCTCTCCGGCCGGCTGGGCCCGGCATACCATCGAAGCGTTTGACCACTTCAAGGCCGATAGAATTGTCGCCGAGAAGAACTTCGGCGGGGCCATGGTCGAATCGGTGATCCGCACCGCGCGCAAGACCGCGCCGGTCAAGCTGGTGACCGCCAGCCGCGGCAAGGTCGCCCGCGCCGAGCCCGTCGCCGCCCTCTACGAGCAGGGGCGGGCATCCCATGTAGGATCGCTGCCCGATCTCGAGGACCAGATGATGAATATGACCGCCTCGGGCTACGTCGGCGAGGGAAGCCCGGACCGTGCCGACGCTCTGGTCTGGGCGCTGACCGAGCTGATGCTCGACGGCGAGACCTACACCCTGGGCAACCTCTGACGGCGGTAACGCGATCATGGGGCTGGCCATACCATCGGCGGCCATGAGCACCCTCGTCGACGCCCGCGGCAACCCGATCCGGTCAACCGTCCAGGACGGCGGCAACGTCGTCCGGCTGCGCACCAGCGACGGCCTGGCCAACCTCATGACCGGCGCCGGCACCAGCGTCGACAAGCGCAAGCAGGCGTTCTGGGCGCAGGCCTTTATGGACCCGTCCCAGATCGAGGCGGCCTACCGGACGTCATGGCTGATGCGCAAGGTCGTCGACCTGCCGCCCAAGGACATGGTCCGGGAATGGCGGGACTGGCAGGCGGACTCGTCCGACATCGAGGCGATCGAGGCCGAGGAGAAGCGCCTCGATCTCATCGGCAAGGTGAAGCAGGCCCTGATCTTCGGCCGGCTGGGCGGCGGCGCGCTGATCCTGGGCGTCAAGCAGGGGGCCGATCCGCGCGAACCGCTGTCCATCGACGGCCTCGGCAAGGGCGCGCTGCGCTACCTCCACGTCGCCCACCGTTGGAACCTGTCGGCCGGACCGCTCGACATGGACCCGGCATCCGACTGGTTCGGCCAGCCCCAGCACTACACGCTGAGCGGGCAGGGCCGGCAGGTCACACTGCACCCCAGCCGTGTGATCCCGTTCAAGGGCCTCCCGGTGCCGGGCCTCACCTCCGGCCGGGACCAGGACTGGTTCTGGGGCGACAGCATCGTCCAGGTCGTCGACGACGCCGTAAAGGACGCCGCGGCCGCGAGCCACGGGTTCGCGTCGCTGATCGACGAGGCCAAGGTCGACATCATCAAGATCCCCGACATGATGGCCAGCATCGCCAGCTCGGAATATGAGCAGAAGCTCCTCCGGCGGCTCGACCTGGCACAGCAGGGCAAGTCCAACCACCGTGCCCTCGTGCTCGACGGGGCGGAGGAATGGGACACCCGGCAGATTACCTGGGCGGGCATTCCCGACATCATCAAGACCTACCTCGCCATCGTAGCCGGCGCCGCCGACATCCCGGCGACCCGTCTGCTGGGCAAGGCACCGGATGGCATGAACGCCACCGGCGGCGGCGACCTGCAGAACTACTACGACATGATCGCCGCGAACCAGCGGCTCGACCTGGCGCCGCTGCTGGAACGCCTCGACGACGTGCTGATCCGTTCCGCCCTGGGTTCGCGCCCGGCCGATGTCTACTACGAGTTCGCGCCGCTGTGGCAGATGAGCGAGACCGACCGCGCGACGGTGATGAAGACCAAGGCCGACGCCATCCAGGTCTACGTCGCCTCGGGCCTGATCCCGGACCAGGCGCTGGGCAAGGCGGTGCAGAACATGCTCGTAGAGGATGCCGTGCTGCCCGGCCTGGAGGCAGCCCTGGCCGAGGCTGAGGCGGCGCTGGGGACGCCGGACCCGGGTGCCATGGACCCGGCCAACGACCCGAACCTGACGGCGGCGGAGCGGGCGGCATTGCAATCCGCCGGCGGCCAGAACGGGGGAGCCTGATGCCTGACACCTACCAGGACAGCGTCGGCGTCTGGCGCGGCAAGCTGGGCGTGAAGGTGGTCGATGCCGACCGGGACGGCAATACGCCGGCGGTCGGCGTCGTCGTGGCCGGCAGCGGCGGCGTGGAGGCTTTCGAGACCAGCGATCCCTACCAGGACTCGGCCGGCGTCTGGCGTGATCCGGTGCCGGTCCAGATCCTCGATGCCGGCACCGAGTTCCACACCGACCCGGCGGGCGCCGTGCGCGCCGCGGTCACCATGTCGGGGATATCGGTCTTCGATCCGTCCGCCCTGTTCACCGGCAGCGAGGAGGGCGGTTGGTACGACCCGTCCGACCTGACTACGCTCTTCCAGGATTCGGCCGGAACGGTGCCGGTGGCCGCCGACGGCGATCCCGTGGGCAAGATGCTCGACAAGTCGGGGAATGGCCGGCACCTGACCGCCGCAGCCGATGCGGCGCGGCCGACTTTCCATACCAGCGGCGGCCTGTCGTGGATCGAGGGCGACGGCAGCAACGACAGGCTGTCCTCCGCCTCGTTCGCCCTCGCCCAGCCCATGGAGCGGATCAGTGCCGTCCGATCGGTCACCTGGAGCAACCTGGACCGGCTCTTCGGTGGGCTCGGCAATTACGCCTCGCTGTACCAGAATGGCACGGCGCCGACGCTCGGGATGACTTCCGGAGCCCCGGTCCTGTCGTTCACCGGCCCGGCCGTGGGCGCCGACGGCATCGTTTCGGAGCGCTACAACGGCGCGAGCAGCCGCGCGGCGCTCAATGCCGGGGCCTGGACGACTGCCGACGTGGGCAACAATGCGGCCGATGGTTTCCAGATATTCGACTACGCCAACCCGGCGGTCGCCACCCGCCCAGCCAATGCCCGCTGCTACGGCGTCGTGGTCATCTGCCGGCTGCTCACCGACACAGAGATCGACCAGACCCGGGCATGGCTCGCGGCGAAGGCCGGCGTCACCCTCTGATGCCGCTCGACCTGCCTGCCATGATCCGCCGATCCGGCAATCGCCGAAAGGCCATCACGTTCCGCCCGATCAAACCGACCAAGGCACTGTCCGACGATCTGGCGCGGCTCTACATGCGGGTCGTCTCGGCGTGGCAGCAGATTGCCCTCGGCCGGCTGCTCGACATCTACGCCGCGACCCTGGCCCAGATGACGAAGGACAGTCCGCAGGACGTCCAGGGCGAACTGGACCTTGGCGAGGAGACGATCCGGCGCCTGCTGGTGAGCATCTTCCCGGACCTGCGCCGATGGGGCGTGGTGGTCGAGGAATGGCACCGGAACCGCTTCTCCGGGGCCGCGCTGACCGCCACCGGCATCGATCTCGCGACGGTGCTGTCGCCGGTCGACGTGACCGAGACCGTCGGCGCCGTGATCGCCCGCAACGTCGCACTGATCAAGGACGTGTCCGCCGAGGCGCAGGGTCGGATTTCGGACATCGTGTTCCGGGGCATCACCCAGCGGACGCCGAGCCGCAAGGTCGCCAAGGAGCTGCGCGAGGCCGTCGCCATGTCGCGGCGCCGGTCCCTGCTGATCGCCACCGACCAAGCCAACAAGCTGACGGCCTCGCTGGACCGTGCCCGGCAGGAAGAGGTGGGTATCGACCAGTTCCTGTGGCGGCACAGCGGCAAGGTACACTACCGGCCCGCCCACAAGGCCCGCGACGGCAACGTCTACGACTGGGCGGCGCCGCCGGCCGACCTGCCCGGGCAACTTCCATTCTGCGGCTGCCGGGCGCAGGCCTATATCTCGTTCGACGACGGAACCGATTCGCCCTCAGCCTGACGGCGGTAACTATGATCGATTCCGGCTGGCAGTATCGCTGCCATGCTGATGACGGATCGCCTCACTCTCGACGCCCCACGCCGCTGCCAGGACGGCTCCCTGGTCGCCTCGGTTCGCGCGGCCCGCACCGGCACCCAGACCTACGCCGGCTATGAGGTCGGCAAGCCCGATCTGCCCCGCGTCACCGTCTACCGGCCCGAGGCCGAGGTGTTCAGCCGGGACAGCATGGCGTCCTTCGCGTCGGCCCCGGTGACCGTCGGCCATCCCGCCGAGCCCGTCACCACCCAGAACTGGAAAGACCACGCGGTCGGCGACATCGGCGAGGAGATCGTTCGCGACGGCGAGGCCGTCCGGGTGCCGATCATGGTCCGGGACGCCAACGCCATCGACGCCATCGCCGGCGGCACCCGCGAAATCTCCATGGGCTATAGCTGCGACCTGTCCTTCGAGGACGGCGCGGCGCCCGACGGCACCCCCTATCAGGCGGTGCAGCGCAACATCCGCATCAACCATCTGGCGATCGTCGACGCGGCGCGCGGCGGCCCCTCCCTTCGTATCGGAGACAGCGACATGAACACCAAGACCATCATCGTGGACGGCCTGCAGGTCGTTGTGACCGACGCCGCCGAGGCCGCCATCCTCAAGCTCCAGGGCCAGCTCGCCGATAGCGTGAAGGCCAAGGATGCAGCGGACGGCAAGATCGCCGAGCTGACCACCCAGGCCGCCACCAAGGACGCGGAGATCGCGACCCTGAAGAAGCAGGCCGAGGACGCGAAGCTCAGCCCGCAGCAGCTCCGCGATGCCGCGAAGGCCTATGCCCGCACCGTCGATTTCGGCAAGAAGCTGGCACCCAAGGCCGGCATCACCGACGAGATGGACGAGGCCGCGATCAAGAAGGCGGTCGTTTCGGCCCGGCTGGGCGACGCGGCCAAGGACTGGACCGACGCCCAGATCGATACCAGCTTCGCGACCCTCTCCGCCGGCGTGAAGGACGAGGCCGCCAGCCCCGACCATCTGCGCGATACCATCGCCGCCGGCCCCGCCAACATCACCGATGCCAGGTCCGTCGTGGCCGGCATCCGTGCCGCGCGCTACGCCTAACAAAGGAGCCCCTGAGATGCCCGTTCTTCAGAGCAGCTACACCGAGACCGTCGCCAAGGGCTATGCCGGCATGGTCGCCAACGGCGAGGACTCGAACCGGATCACCCGGACCGTCGAGGACGCCGCCGGCATCGGCTTCGGCGTTCCCGTCTATCGCGGCACCGGCGACCACGGCTGTACCGCCACGGTCGGTACGCTGGCGAGCTTCCTGGGCTGGACCATCGCCACCACGGCGCTGGCGCCGTCCTCGGACGCCGACGAGTACCAGCAGTACGACAACGTCGCGATCATGACCGGCGGCGCGATCTACGTGGAGGTGGTCGGCGCGGTTGCCGATGGCGCCGCACTGACGGTCGGCACCGGGGCGGGCGCGGCGGACGGCGTCGGCTCGACGGCCGCGGACGCTACGCACATCGCCACCGGCTGGGTGGCCGACGAAACCGTGACGGACGGCCTCTGCCGCATCGTCAAGCGCTAAGGGGACGGCCAATGAACGCCATCACGAACTTCTTTGACGCGGCCACTGGCCAGATCACCGACCCGATCCTCTTCATGGCCGCCGACGCCGCCGTGAAAAAGCAGGTCATCGCCATCTGGGCAGCCGACAACGCCCGGAACGCGGCGACCTTCGCGGACAAGATCGATGCGTTCCTGTCGGACGCCCAGGTCGGCTACGCCTTCCTGGCGCCGCAGCTGCTGCGCATCGAGGCCGAAGTCTACATGACGAAGTATCCCAGCTTCGACATCTCGGCGTTCATGCCCGTCGACAGCTCCGGCGACATGTGGGATGTCGGCACGCTGGTCTACTCCATGGACCAGGTCGGGCAGGCCGAATTCCTGGCCGGCGGCGCCTTCGACATGCCCTATGCCTCGACCAAGATGGCGCAGTTCACCCGGAACTTCCACCTGGCCGCCATCGGCTACGAGTGGAACACCCAGGAGATGCAGCGCGCCGCCAAGCTGGGCCGCAGCCTCTCCAGCGACAAGGCCATGGCCGCAGGCCTCGCCTCCGACAGGTTCATCTACGGCATCGCGATGACTGGCAAGACGCCGCGTGGCGAGTCCGAGAAGGGCTGGACCGGCTTCACCAACGACGCCAACGTGCCCAGCGCCCAGGTGGCGAACGATGGCACCGGCCCGTCGCGGCTCTGGTCGGCCAAGACCCCGGATCAGATCCTGCGCGATGTGAACGAGGCGCTGACGGCGGTGGAAACCAACTCCGGCGAAACCATGGTCGCCGACACGCTGGTCCTGCCCACGACCGCCTACAACGACATCGCCACCAAGCGGGTCACCGACACCGGCACCACCATCCTCGGCTTCCTGCAGGCCAACAACGCGGCCGGCGAGAGCCTGAGCATCCGCAAGAGCCGGGCGCTGGAGACGGCGGGCACCAGCAACACCCGCCGGCTGGTGACCTACGCCAACAACGCCCAGGTGCTCAAGTTCCACCTGCCCGGCCCGCACCAGTTCCTGCCGGCTTTCCAGAAGTCCAGCATGGTCTACGAGGTCGGCGGCATCATGAATGTCGGTGGCACCGAGGTCCGGCTGCCCAAGGGCATGGTCTACCGGGACTCGTTCTAAGCCCCCCGGGCCGCACCATCCGGGCGGAGACAATCACGACGGCCTCCGGTGCACCAGCCTGGGGCCGTTTTTCTTGAGGAGAGAGCGACATGTCGAAGACGGTCACCAACATCTCGAATGGTCCACGCGGCTTCTGGGCCGGCGGCCGGATGATCACCCTGGAGCCTGGCCAGCACGTCGAGGATCCGAATTTCGCGGACGAGGACATCGCGGCCCTGGCCGAGGAATGGTTCAAGGTCACCGATGGCGTCCCCGCCGTGACTGGCGAACCGGATGGCGACGGCGCACCCGCCGATGACGACCAGCCCAACATTGCCGGCAAGACCAAGGCGGAACTGCTGGAGATCGCCTCGGCCGAGGGCGTCGAGGGCGTCGACGAGCACACCAAGAACGACGACATCCGCGCCGCGATCGAAGCCCACCGCGAGGCCGCCGAGGGCTGATCCGCCATGCCGTACACCACGCCCACCCCCGATGATCTGCGCGCCGTCTTCCCGGCATTCACCGACACGCCCGACGCGACGGTCGAATACTGGATCACCCGGGCTGAGCGGAGCGTGGATGCGACCTGGAGCGACGGCGACCGGACCCACGCGACCCTGCTTCTGGCCTGCCACCTGATGACGCTCCAGGGCCTGGGGACCGGCGCCGAGGCCGAAGCGGCGGCGGCGGGTGCCTCGGGCTACAAGGTGATGCAATCGGGCTCCCTGCGGCTGGAGCGGTTCGACAGCGGCGGCTCCGACAAGGACGGCGGGTTCGGCGCGACGCAGTACGGACGCCAGTTCCTGGCCCTGCTGCGCCTGAACAAGGGCGGTCCCCGGATCACCGGCACCGGAACGGTATGCTTCGACCCGCAGGCCTACCCGCAAGGGGAGTCCTGAGCCATGGGCCTGCTCGACGGCGGCATCCAGTCGGTGTTCTCCGCAGCCTTCGGGCAGCTCTATCTCGATGCGACCCTGCACCGGGTCACGATCCAGGACGACGGCACCGGCTCCTATACGACCGTCGAGAGTGACGAGGTGGTCCGGGCGCAGGTAGAAGTCGCGACCTGGGCGATGCGGCAGGCCGACGGCTACAGCGACGGCGACGTGCGCGTCCTGATCCTGGCTGCCGGCGTCGACCGGCCCAAGACCGACGATCAGATCACCGTCCGGGGCGTGCGCTGGAGCCTCAGCAACATCGGCATGGACCCCGCCGCCAGCTATTACGACTGCCGGGGCCGGAGGGCCTGATGGTCAAGGTCCGCGGCGTCAAGGAACACGTCGCTCGGGTTCGGAAGATCACCGGCCCCCAGGCGGTCCATGAGCTTCGCAAGGCGGTATTCGACGGCGCCGACATGGTGGCCGGCGAGGCGATCCACCTGATCACCCAGGGCGCGGTCTCGGGCAAGTTCCACGTTCCCTCTCTGCCGGGCCAGCCGCCGAAGAATGATACCGGCGATCTCAAGCGCGGCATCCAGGTTGAATCCGGCGGCCCGCTCAAGGCGTTGGTGACCAGCAGCGCGCCTCACGCCGTCCCGCTGGAGGTCGGTACCAGCAAGATGGCGGCCCGGCCGTACATGGCGCCGGCGGTCAAGCACACCCGCAAGGCGATCGTCGCATTCATCACCAAGGCCGTGAACCGCATCATCGCGGGCCGGTCCACCCTCTCGCAACCGAAGTAGGAGCCCCCGCCTATGTCCGGCGTCAATGCACTCATCGACCTGAAGATTTCCGCCAAGCTGGCCGGCGCCGCCGATCTCGGCACGCCCGTCGCCCCGGTCAGCGTCTCCAAGCGCATCCAGATTGCTCCCGGCACCGATCTCGACGAGGCCGACATCCTGTGGGCCGACGAACGGACCATCGCCGCCAGCGGCAACGAGGACCTCGACCTTGCCGGCGTGCTGTCCGGCCCGCTGGGCGGCACCACCCCGACTCTGACGCTGGGGCCCGGCGACTGCGCGCTGATCACCAACCGCAAGGGCTGGGCCGTGTCGGCGGGCGACGGCGACCTGCTGAATGTCGCAAACAGCGCCGGATCGACCGGGGTGACGTATACCATCGTCCTCATCGGCCGCACCGTCGCCGATTCCTGATGACGACAGCGGCGGCCCGGGGCGCTACCATGCGCTATGCGCAAAGGGCCCCGACCGCCGACCTGGCAGGAGATCGAGGCGTGGTTGCTGAGGACGGTGATCATGGATATCGCCCCGTTCTTCGGCTACCACGACCGCTGCATCGACGTTGCCAACGACAACGACTGGGTGAGCCACGATGGGCATAGAGAGCAGCCTGGAAGTCCGCAAGGCGGTGATCCCGAGGCTCAGGGCGAGTTCTTCCCTGACGGCCCTGGTACCGGCTGAGCGCATCTACCCGCCGCGCACGCCCGCCGAGCCCGACTGGCCGTTCATCCGCTACGGACAGCCCGACACGGCGCCCTTTCGCGCCACCGGCATCGACGGCGCCGAGATCGACTTCTCGGTCCATACCTTCTCCAAGGCCCCGGGCGAGGACGAGGCCAGCCGGATCAATGCCGCCGTCGTAGCCACCCTTGACGGCGCGGTGCTCGATCTGCCCGGCGGCTTCAAGGCGCACATCACCTGGACCGGCGGGCAGGTCATCCCGGATGGAGGCGACCCCGACGCCTGGCACGCCTTCTCGACCTTCCGGGCCCGTGTAGTGACGTTCTGACGGCGGTAAACGCGACCCGGTCGCTTCCGTAGACTTCGGGCACATCCACTCTTACTGGAGGCGCAAGAGATGCCGCTGCCGGATATCGTCAAAGGCACCTATGTCAACATCCTCATGGGCGACGGTGCCGACCCCGAGGTCTTCACGCCGATCTGCGGCCTGAACACGCGCGGTTTTACCGAGCAGGTCAACACCTCCGACAAGTTCATCCGCGACTGCGCCGATCCCGAATACGTGCCGATCCGCCGACTCATCGCCTCCGGCAAGCAGTGGGACATAACCGGCTCGGGCTGGATGAACCGCTCGCAACTCGCGATGATCAACGCCGCGGTAGGCGTCACCAAGAACTACCGTTTCGAGATCGGCGAGCCGGCCGACGATCAGGTCTATGGCGGCTACTACGGCGGCCCGGCGATGCTCACCAGCAAGGCGATCACCGGCGCCGACGACGACGACGTGACCATCGACCTGACCCTCGCATCAGATGGAGCCTGGATCTTCACAGAGGTCTGACGTCCGGACGTCTTCCATGCAAACCGACATCGAGCTCCACTTCGCCGACGGCACCTATCGGTTCTTCCTCGGCCTGGCGCAGATCAACGAGCTGCAGGCCAAGTGCGGCATCGGCATCGGCGGCCTGTTCGCCCGCGTCGCGAAGGGCCGGGCGCGGTTCCAGGGCGAGGACTTCGCGCTGGCCGACGAGGCCCAGTTCCACCTTGCCGACATCGTCGAGCCGATCCGCCAGGGCCTGATCGGCGGTGGGCAGGGCGAGGTCGACGGCCAGCCCGTCGAGGTCACCCCCATCGTTGCCAACCGGCTGGTGCAGAACTACGCCTATCCGGCCCGCCCGCTGGAGGAATGCTGGGGGATCGCCTTCGCCGTCCTCTCCGCGTGCATCAAGGGCTATGAGCCTAAAAAAAAAGAACCGGTCCCGGCCCCCGCCCCCGCAAAGGGCAGGCGGAAGAAGAGGGTTGGTTCGACCACGCCGGCGCCCTGACCAACTGCGCCATGATGGGAATCGGCCCCGAGGAAGCGGGCCGGATGTCGCTCTGGACCTATGGCGCCCTGCTCCAGACCTGGAACGAGCGGCACGAGAGCGACGACGACCCCGTGGAGCCTCCCGACCGGGAGAAGGTCCGGCGCAACATGGAGCGGCTGCGCAACTCCCCCCTGACCCGGTCCGTCCACTGATCGCCTGACGGCGGTAACGCCCATGGCGTCCTCACGATACCCATAGGCCATGGTTCGGAGGCGCGCATGGTTGCGGTGACAGCGGACGAGGTGGTCGTCGAGATCGAGGCCCGGCTGGATAAGGCGAGGGCCGATGTCGCCAAGTACGTCCAGCAGTTCGACCAGCGGATGACGAAGCTGGAGAGCTCCGCCGGACGCGCCGAGCGCAAGGTCACCGCGGCCTCGACCAACATCACCAACTCCCTCAAGGGCATGGCCCGGTCATTCGCCGCCACCGCCGGCATCAGCCTGGGCGCGTCGGCGCTGGTGGAGTTCATCGACGCCGGCCGCCGCGTCCAGAATCAGCTTCAGATCGCCGGCCTTCAGGGTCGGAACCTGCTGGATGTCCAGGCTGCGCTCTATGCCCAGGCGCAGCGCTACGGCGTCGAACTGGAGAGCCTGGCGAAGCTCTACGGCCGGACCAGCCAGGGCGCTGCGGAACTGGGCGCGAGCCAGACGCAGCTTCTCGATCTGACCAAGGCGGTCGCTGCCGCCATCAAGATCCAGGGCGGCGACGCCAACGAGGCGAGCGGCGCCATCCTCCAGCTCACCCAGTCCCTCGGCAGCACCATTGTCCGCGCCGAGGAGTTCAATTCGGTCAACGAAGGCGCCCGGCCGCTGCTTCAGGCCGTTGCCGATAATATCGAGCGCTTCCACGGTTCCGTCGCCGCGCTACGCAACGCCGTGATCAACGGAACCCTCACCAGCAAGGAATATTTCCGGGCCATCGTGGCCGGCGCGCAGGAACTGGATGAGAAGGCGACCAAGGCGAACCTGACGCTGGCCCAGTCCTTCGTGAAGGTGAAGAACGCCATCGTCGACGCGACGACCAAGTCCCCCGAGGTCAAGAAGACCGTCGATGAGGTGATCGCTGCCCTCGACTATGTCGCCAGCCACATGGACGAGTTCTTCGCCGAGGTCAACAAGACCATCGCCACGACCCGCAAGGAAATCGAGGGTGTGCGTGATGCCCTGGAAGCAGTCGGCAATTTCCTCGGCAAGTATGTGCGCCTCGACTTCACGCCGACACAGCAGGCGCGGAATCTCGTTAAGGACATCAAGCAGTTCGAGAACCGCGATGCCGGCTTCGGCGGCCTGAAGGTCAGCGATTCCTTCGCAAAACAGAAGATCGATGAGCTTGCCGGGTCTCTTTCCAAGATCCTGGGCAGCCAGGCGCAGGTCTTCGCACAGAACACGACCGATGCCCTGGCGAACGGGCTCGACCTCAGCGCGCCGGACTACCTCGCTGTCCCCAACATCAAGACCAAGGGCGTGACCATCGAGACCGCCCAGCAGAAGGCGGCGCGGCTCAAGGCCGAACGGGAGCGGGAGCGCTTCGCCAAGGACGTCCGCGGCGTCGGGTTCGACACGACGGCGGCGCTGTCTTCGGACGTCGCCGATCAGATGTCGCAGAACTTCGAGGAGGCCGCGAAGGGCAACCGCGACTATCTCGATAGCATCGAGCAGAGCCAGAAGCGGGCGCAGGACTACAACAACCAGCTCCAGGAGCAGGCCGACTACCTGCGGGCGACGCTGCATCCGCTGGAGGATCTGCGGCAGAAGACCCAGGACCTGACCGAACTGCTGGACCACGGCAAGATCAGCCAGGCCGACTTCGCACTCGGGCTCAAAAACATCCAGCACGAGGCGCTGCTGGCATCGGCTACCCTGGGCGGCGGTTTTGCGAACGTCCTAGACGAGCTACAGCGCGACCTGGCCGACATCAACGTCTTCGCCGGCAACATCTTCGGGCAGCTCGAGAACGCCTTCAAGCGGGCGATCAGCAGCATGATCAGCGAGGCCCTGCGGCTGAAGATCATCAAGCCGCTGTTCGGGGCCTTGTTCGGCGTCGCCGGCGGCGGTAGCGGCAAGGGCCTGCTGGGTTCCTTCTTCAGTTCGATCTTCGGCGGCGCGCGGGCTGCGGGCGGGCCCGTGCAGGGCGGCAAGTCCTACCTGGTCGGCGAGCGCGGCCCCGAGATCGTGCGCATGGGTGGCAGCGGCGTGGTGATCCCCAACGACCGCATCCGCGGCGGCGGCGGGCAGACGATCATCCAGCAGACCATCCAGGTCGACGGCAGGAATTCGGTCACGCCGGAGAACTTCGCGCGCCAGATCCTCGGGCTTGCCCAGCGGCAGGCGGCGGCCATGGA
The DNA here is from genome assembly GCA_016124315.1 of Alphaproteobacteria bacterium. Taxonomy (GTDB): domain Bacteria; phylum Pseudomonadota; class Alphaproteobacteria; order SMXS01; family SMXS01; genus RI-34. The sequence goes on along the minus strand of WGNW01000004.1, from coordinate 9,865 downwards.
CGCCAAGGTGGTCGACGGGGCCAAGAAGGCCCAGCCCGGCCAGCTCGCGCGCTTCAACAAGCTGGGGACCACCGGATGAGGACCTTCGACCCGGGGCAGTTCAACTTCGACGACCAGGACATCCGGATCGCCTTGCAGTCGACGAGTTCGGGCACGTCGCTATCCGGCATCGAGGAGCCCATCGTCACGGACGGCGGCGGCCGGCTCATCGCCGAGTTCAAGAACGGCACGCTGCTGTCGCGGGAACAGAACCTGCTGTGGCGCGCGATGACGGCCGCCATGGACGGCGGGGCCACTCCCGTCATCGTCATGTTCTGCGACGCCCGGCACCAGCCCCTGGGCAGCCCGTCCTACGTGCCGCACAGCGACGACACGCCGTTCGACGACGACAGCCTCTATTCGGGCGGCGGCTACTCCGACATCGAGAGCGCCCAGAACAAGGCGCTGCGGTCGACCACGATGCGGATCAAGATCAACTCGACCGAAAAGGACATCATCGGCGGCGAGTGGTTCGGCATCGAGCACGCGACCTGGGGCTGGCGCGCCTACAACGTGATCTCGATCACCAAGTTCAGCGGCATCCAGTACGACATCGAGTTCCGGCCGCCGCTGCGCGAGGCGATCGTCTCCGGCGATGTGCTCGACTTCAACCGGCCGCGGTGCCAGATGCGGGTCGCCCAGGCCACGTCCAACCCGCTTAGCATGGGGAGGACCGGCGGTGCCGACATCGCCTTCGTCGAGGACATGAAGAAGCCGGCGGAGGTCTGAGCCATGCGCGAATCCTTCCTGCTGCGCATCGATGCCGACCCGCCGGCCAGGGTGTGGGGCGGCATTGGCGACCTGGCCATCCCGAGCGACAGCGTGGAGCCCGGCGGCGCCACCTATTCCGGTGCGGGCGAGCTGCTGCAGAACCCGGACTTCGAGCAGCTGATCAACGGGGTCGCCGAACGGCTCGACATCCAGGTCAGCGGGGTCACCGCCGAGACGCTGCGCCTGGCGCTGGAGGATGCCCCATCGGTGCGCGGCGCCCGCGTCGATTTCGGCCGGGTCAGCTTCGACGACGACTGGCAGATCGATACCGTCGAATGGGAGGCGGTGTTCCGCGCCGACGTGCTCAGCGTGGACAGCAAGGACGGGGAGCAGGGGCGCATCCGCACCATCACGCTTTCGATCGCGTCGGCCAACACCAATCGCAGTAACGCGCCGATCTCGTACTTCACCGATGCCGACCAGAAGCGGCGGTCGTCGACTGACGACATCTTCTCCCATGTCGGCGGCATCACCGCCGGCGCCAGCCGCCGCTTCGGGCCGCAGCAATGAGAGGCGCGGTTCGATGACCCTGGGCGATTACCTCAAGGATGCGACCGGCAAGAGCTGGGGGTGGGGCGTCTGGGATTGCTGCACTTTCGCGGCAAACTGGGTGCTGATCCGCACCGGCGTAGACCCCATGGCCGACTGGCGCGGCGCCTACCGCGACGAGGATGGCGCCGCCGAGATCATCAACGCCGCCGGCGGGCTGGCACCGCTGTGGGGCGAAGGGCTGGCCAGAGTGCCGTGGACACTCGTTCAGCGGCCCGCTCAGGGCGATGTCGGCGTGATCCGCGTCGTGCTGCAGGGCGCCGGTGGGATCGCCGGGGAGGGTGAGGCCGGCGGCATCTACACCGGCAAGCGCTGGGCCTTCCTTGCGCCGCGCGGGCTGGTCTGCACGCCCGTCGAAGCCGTCGACGTGGTGAGGTGCTGGCGTGGGTAAGGTTCTCGGTTCGATCCTGACGATCGCCGCCGCTGTCGCGGTCAACTTCATTCCCGGCGTCGGTCAGTTCCTCAGCGCCGCCATCGTCAATGCCGGCCTCAGCGCCGGGCTCAGCGTAGGCGTCGGGGCGGCCATCGCCTCGGGGCTGGTGACCGCCGTCAGCCTGGCCGGGCTGGCATCCTTCGCGGGCCTGATCGGGCTCGGCCCCTCGGCGCCGAAGCCGGAGACGACGGAGCAGTCGATCAAGATTTCCCGGCCGCCGCGGGTCAGCGGCTACGGCACCTCCCGGCTCTATGGCGCCTACATCTTTTACGACACGGCAGAGGACGGCACTGCCGTCGACGTGTTCGCGGTGCACGACGGCAAGATCGACAGCATCGTCCAGCGCTACCTGGGCGATGATCCGGTCACCCTTTCGGGCACCGTCGTCCAGGCGGGCACGGACAAGCGGTACAAGGACAGCGCGGTCAACTTCTACTCGACCAACGGTGCCAGCCCAGGGACGGCGATTTCGGCGCTGACGAGCCTGCTTTCCGGCATCTGGACCAGCGCGCACCGGGGCGACGGCGTGGTGATCGTCGCGACGACGTGGAACTCGGTCAAGGCGAAGGACTTCCAGGAGACCTATCCCGCCGGCGGGCCGCAGCCGGCCTCGATCGCGGCGAAGTGGCAGCTCTGCTACGACTGGCGCAAGGACAGCACCAAGGGCGGCACCGGGTCGCATCGCTACAACACGCCGTCGACCTGGGAATGGTCCGAAAACCCGGTGTTGCATCTTTGCCACTATCTCATGGTCCGGCAGGGCTACGACTTCCTCACCCAGATCTATCCGGCGATCTCCTACTGGACCGATGCGGCGGACGACTGCGATACGACGGTGAGCCTCAAGGGCGGCGGCACCGAGAAGCGCTACCGGGGATGCGTCGCCCACAAGCACACCGACGATCACAAGGGCGTCGTCGGCAACATCACGGCCTGCTTCGACGGCTGGCTCAGCAGCCGCAGCGACGGCGCCATGGTGGTCTATTCCGGCCGGTACTACGCGCCGACGGTCAGCATCGGCGCCGACGAGATCGTCTCCTACACCTACGAGGACGGTATCGAGGACGAGGCTGCGGTCAACGAGATTGTCGTCAGCTACATCTCTGCGGACAACGACTACAACCAGGTCGAGGCCGACCCCTGGCGCGACGAGACGGATATCACCTCGCGCGGTCGCGTCAATTCCACCGGCTTCGATCCTCAGGTGCCCAGCCATGGACAGGCCAGAAGGCTCGCCAAGCGGCTGATGATCCGGACCATGGCGCAGTACCGGGGCACGGTGACCACCAACGCCCTGGGCCGCAGCGCCCGCGGGGAGCGGTATATCAACCTCACCATCGAAGAGGCCGGCGCCACGTTCTACGACGGCCCCGCCGAGATCACCCAGCTCAAGACGCTCTCCAATGGCGGCGTGCAGTTCGCCTGGGTGGCGATCAGCTCGGCAATCGATAGCTGGACGCCCTCGACCGAGGAAGGCGATCCCGCGCCGGCCGGAGACCGAGTGGCGCAGGCGGGCCTTACCGCGCCCACGATCGATTCCATCTCCGTCGATTTCGGCAAGAACAGCCAGGGCCGGCTGATCATCGATATCACGGCGCCGGATCGGAATGACCTGACCTGGTGGGTGCATTGGAAGGCCTCGACCGATACGGACTACGGCCCGGCGAACAAGTACAAGGACAAGGCATCGGGCGCGAGCGTCGAGCTCAAGACCGACCTGATACTGCTCGACGAAAGCCTCGACGTGCAGGTCAAGTACAGCTACGGCGACGGCCGGGAATCGGACTGGTCGGATGCCTACACGCTGGACTCGACCACCGATTATGCCCAGCCGGATCACCCCAAGAGCGTCGACGCCAGCAAGTCGGGCTCCGACGTGACCGTCGACTGGAAAGCACCTTCCGCCTATGTGACCGAGGTCAGGGTGTTCCGGAACACCTCCAACAACTTCGGCACCGCCACCGACATCAGTGGCGCCATTCCCAGCAGCCCGAGCCTGAACCAGACCTATCTGGATGCCGGCCTCGCCGCCGATTCGTACTGGTGGTGGGTGGTGGCCTACAGCGCGGGAGGCGTGGCATCCACGCCCGGCGGTCCGGCCAGCAAGACCGTGCCCTGATCCGCCCGGCCTGACGGCGGTAAACGGCACCACCCCGCGCCGTTACCTTTAGGCCAGCCTGAACAGCGGAGAACATCATGGGCTCGATCGTCGACGGCTTCGATGCCACTTTCCCGGATTACAATACGCCCGGCGTGCCCGCCTCGGGCGCGGCCAAGCCCGACAAGGCCGAAATCCGGGACCTGGGCCAGACCATCGAGGACGCGATCTCCATCATCACCAGCTCCGGCGCGACGGTGATCTACGCGGCCAAGTCCTCCCTCGATGCGGACCTCGCCCATGCGGCCGGCACCATCGGACTGGTGTACGACGACGCCAGCGCGGCGAACAACGGCATCTACGTCAAGTCCGGCGCCTCGGGCTCCGGCTCCTGGACCCTGTCCATTCCTTGGGGCACGATCGAGGCCACCCTCGACACCAAGGCCGACCAGGCCGACGTGGACGCGATCGAGGCCGAGCTCGCCCGCAATCTCGGACCCATCGACTTCAATGGCCTGACACTGGTCCGCCGGTCGGCGCAACTCACGAGCAACACCTCGTCTCACGCCACGAAGCGGGCGGACGGGAACTACGACTATGTCAGCGGCCTCAACGCCTACTGGGACCGCGCGCTGACCGCCGACGAGATCGCCGCCGGCGCGGTGTGGATCGAAATGGAGCACCCGTCAGGCACGCTCACCGCCTGCACCGTCCAGCAGCGCAGCGCCAGCGCCGAGACGGTCGCGCCGGTCACGATCCCGGACATCACCGGCCGGCGTTACCTCGAGATCGACCTCGACGGCGCGACGACCGTGCTGCGGATCACCGTGACGGCATCCAGCAGCGGCGTCATCGGCCCGCCGGCGGTCGGCACCGGCAAGCCCGTGAGGGTTCCGGTCGACCCCTATTATCTGGCGGCCCTCCTGTTCGACCTGGCGGAAGACGACGGCCCGGAAATCGGTACCCTGACGACGCTGGGCGCGAGTTCGGGCACGGTCGGCACGATCGTCGATACGCACACCTTCACGGTCCCGTCCGGCTCGATCAACAACGCCACCTTCGACGTGCCCAGCGATGTCCTGTCGACGGACTCGCTCACGGTGCTGGTGAAGATCGATTCTGTGCACAATGCGCCGCGGGCCGTCCAGGTGGCCCCCGTCGCCGTTGACGGCACCGTCGGCACCCTGACCGGCGTGCCCCGGCAGTTCCAGTCCAGCCAGTATCTGGTGACGACCATCAGCGCGGCCGTCGGTGGTCTCGACCCGTCCGGCGTGCGGGTGCAGGTGAACACGGCAAGCGGCGGAAACGACGGCAGCGCCGTCGAGGACGTGACGATCAAGGCCTGGATCTACAAGTCCACGGCCCTGCCCAAGATCCGCACGGTCCCCGCGGTCATCCAGCAGTCCATTGATGCGGTCTCCGACGACGTCGACGACGTGGAGGCTACCGCAACGGCCGCCGCCGCCGCTGCCGAGGCGAGCGCGGAAAGCCAGCTGTCCTACGAGTTCATGTCGCGGATCGACGCCCGGGTGTTCGATCTGCGCGAGGCGGTGAAGTTTGTCGACAAGGTGACCGGGTCCGACAGCACCAATGACGGTGCCACGCCGCTGACCCCTTATGCCACCATCGACAAGGCCGTCGCCGAGACCGTGGACGGCGATATCATCGCCCTGCGCGGTGGCCAGGAGCATTTCGCGACGATCCCGGCCGCGGCCCTGGCGCGCAGCTTCGTGCCCTACGGCTACGCGACGGTGCTGCCCACGATCGACAGCCGGCGCGATCTCTCCGGCGCCACCTGGACCGCCGTCGCCGGCACCGACAACTGCTGGCAGACCACCGTGGTCGGCAGGGACACGACCTGGAACAACGGCACCTCTTCGGATAGCTGGTCCTATCGTCTCTGGTTTGCCGGCAACGTCCGCGGCGACTGGAAGGTCGGCGGCGCCAACATCGCGGCCAACATCGACAACGTGGATGCCGAGCCCGGTTCGTATACGGTCTACCAGAACGGTTCGACGGTGCAGGACCCGCGCAGCGATACCAACGCGACCACCTACGTCTGGGTCGTGCACATGCCGGACGGCTCGGACCCGAACGGGCAGGACGTTCGGATCTCCGATCAGCAGCAGGCGTGGCGCTTCGCCGACGGCGTCAGCCGCGATATCCGGCTGATCGGCGGATCGAGGAAGGACTTTGCCGGATCAAACGGCTATGTGACCGACTTCCCGGTGTTCGACGGCGCCGAGCGGATCGACTTCAGCCAGCATGGCCATGTCGGCCCCTGCACGGTTCGGCGCACCTACTACGCCAAGGGCTGGCCGCAGCCCGGGACCGTCCCCGGCGACCAGTACGGCCGTTGCGAGGGCGGCGCACTCAACCTCTACAGCGGCACCGACCATACCGACAGGGACGTGGAGATCGACACGGTCGACCTGCACAACTGCACCTCCGGGCTCTATGGCCACGGCTCCGGGAACTATCTGTACAACGACGTGACGGTCCAGAAGCTGAAGGGCTCGAACCTCTCGACGGCGGTGCAGTTCGACCCCCGGAACGGCACCACCTACGAGGCCGTGATCGCCGGCCTGCTGACCATCGAGGACGTGGACGTCGAGGATGTCGACAACCTGATTTCAGGCGGCGGTGTATCGGTGATCAACGGCGGGAATGTCGCGTTCTCCGAAAATGGGTACGACTCTTCGCAGACCCTGGTGACGTTCACGACGGCGTCCCCGGACGTAACAATCAACAACCTGACGTGGACGTTTCCGCTCCCCACCACGGGTGGCCGGCAGAACTGCCTCTATGCGCGCACGCTGGGGCTGACCTTCGACACACCCATCCTGCGCCTCAACAATTGCGTCGACGCCTCCCCGATCGGCCAGAAGGGCTCCGCCTACCGGACCGGCACCTATTCCTGGAAGATCGAACTGCACCTCACCGGCGGCACCAAGATCGGCGACATCGTAGATCCCAGCGGCACCACGGCGAACTATCCGCTGAAGCTGTTCGTCGATGCCGGCTGTGAATTCGGTTTCGCCGGGCTCAACGGCCCAGGCATCGACAGCTTTCTCGCGTCCCAGGGCCTGACCGAGGGCACGGACTATTCGATCAGCGGCGACTGCACGGTGGTCGACAGGAACGGCAACATCCTGTCCCGGCCGGGCTGGAAGTAGCAGAAGGAAGCGGCATGCGTGCTGGCGAGGCCACGCCCAGCAACAGCAGCCCCAGGAGGGGCGCCAATCGTGACTATATTCGGGAACGATACGATGCCGGCCGATGAACTCCGCACGACGCTCCACCATCAGTCGGAACGGCTCGCGCGCTTTGAGGAACGCCTCGATGCGCAGACCAGGAAGGTGGACGAGGCGATTTTTCGGTTCGATGCCCACGCGGTCCAGAACGTCCAGGATCACCGCGAAGTACGCCAGACCATGGACGGCCTGCGCGAGCGCATAGACGTGGCCGAGGCAAACCGCGCGGCGGCGGACGACAAGCTGCACATCCGGATCAGCAGCGTGAAGACCATGGTGCTCCTGGGCGCCATCAGCGCCATGGGAACCGCCCTGGTGGTCCTGGCCACCATCATCGGAACCCTGTTCTGGAACGGCGCGCCTTTTGTCCGCAAGGCACCGCCGCCGACCAACATCATTCAGAGTACAGCGCCATGAACCGCGATACCTTCTTCGCCCAAATCCGCCAGGAGCCGTTCAGCGGCGCCATGACGCAGCCGCAGGTGGACGGCATCACCATGCTGCTGGACGTGTGGGACCGGGACCATGCCGGCGGCGACGTGCGCTGGCTCGCCAACGTGCTCGGGCAGACCTTCCACGAGACCGGCGCCCGGATGCAGCCGATCCGCGAGGGATTCGCCACGACGGATGCGGTGGCGCGCAAGATCGTCGCCAAGGCCGGCTATCCCTATGCCGCGCCCGATCCGCAGACCGGCGAGGTCTACTACGGCCGCGGGCTGATCCAGCTCACCTGGGCGGACAACTACAAGAAGCTGGGCGGCATCCTCGGCTGCCCGCTCTACGAACAGCCGGACCTCGCGCTCGATCCGGACACAGCGTGCCAGATCCTTTTCACCGGCATGATCCAGGGTCTCTTCACCGGCCGTGGGCTGGGCTACTACTTCAGCGACAGCAACGACGACCCCATGGGCGCCCGGGCCATCGTCAACGGCCACGACAGGGCGGCGCTCGTGGCCGGCTATCACATGGCGTTCCTGAAGGCGCTGCGGGCCGCTGACGCGCCTGTGGAGGCCGCGGCGCCCACTGCGACGCCGGAGCCGGAACCAGCGCCCATGCGCCCCACAACCCCGGCGCCGTGGTATCCGGAGGACCGCAGGCCCTACTACCGCTCGGGCACCGTGACCGGCGGCACGATTGCCGGCGCCGCAACGACGGTTGCGACCGTGGGGCAGGCGGCCCGGTCGGTCGACCCCAAGGGCGAGATCGCCAAGTCCGCGATTTCCAGCCCGCTCATCATCATCGTGCTCGGCGTCGTGGCGCTGGCGTTCATCGGCTACATGGTCTGGCGGCACGTCAGCGAGCGGAAGAAGGCGGTGCGGTGATGGCCGAGGCGATCGCAAAGCACGTCGACGACATTGATGTGGATGGCGTGCCGCCGGGAGCTTTCGAGTTCTACGTGACGGCGGAGCACGACCCGGCTGGCATGGTCTATCTCTGCCCCTGCGGCTGCGGCCGGAAGGGCGCGCTGGAATTCCGGCTTCCCGGCGCTGGCAGGCCGTCCTGGATTTGGGACGGCGACCGGGAGCGGCCAACGCTGACGCCGAGCGTCCATCACCTGATCGGCGGCAAGACGCACTGGCACGGCCACCTGACCGCTGGTGTCTGGGAGCCGTGCTGATGACCGGCCTCCTCGCCAGCATCGCGCTCCCGCCGGCCGTGAAGGCCGTCACCTCCGCCCTGCCATGGAAGGCCATCGCCATCGGCGCCGCTGTGCTGGCGGCCGCAGGCGGCCTGTGGTGGCTGCACAGCGCCGCGTGGCACGCCGGGTATGACAAGGCTAACGCGGAGTGGACCGCGCGCCAGCAGGCCACTGTGGCCGCCGCGCAGGCCGATGCCAACAAGATCGCCGCGTCGTTCTCCGGGATCGACATGGACGTCGTGACGGCCATCCATACCATCGAGCAAACAAGGACCGTGTACCGTGACCGCATTGAATACGAGGCGGTGGATGTCTACCGCGATAAGCCTGAGTGCGCTCTGCCTGATGGGCTGCGCGAGCAAATCAATAGTTACGCGGGTGAACTTGCCCGAGCTTCCGGCGTCGGTGTCGGCGAAGTGCCCGTCGATAACGCCCGTGGGGCAGACCATCCCCAGCCTGGTCGCGGCCAATAACGCCAACATGGAAGCGCTGGCGACGTGCGCCGTTCGGCACGATGCGGCCGTGGACGCCTACCAAAAGGCTCGGGAGATCAACAACGGTGAGTGACGTCACAGTCGGCCTTCTCATCGGCGCAGCCCTTCTAGCTTTCGCAATCGGGGCGCTGATCGCCTCATAAGGAGAGTGACATGCTGAACGTATGGAACAAGGTGAAGGACTTCGCCGCGACCGTCGGCGAGAAGATCGGCGTGAAGACCAAGCGGGCGATGCTCTACATCGTCCTTGCCTTCGTTGCCGGGCTGATGCTGGGATGAGACGGTGAAGACCGTCGTCCGCTACCGATCGGCGATCACCGGCCGGTATGTCAGCCGGACCTATGCCGAGGCGCATCCCGACACGACGGTGCGCGAGGAGCGGAAGGTCGGCTGAACCAGGGGCGTTCAGTTGGCCTATCGGACCGGGCGTCGACCTGTGCCGAGATTTGTGCGCGCTCGTTCTCCGGGCGTTCCCACATTTCCGGCCATTCCGGAAGCTCTAATCCGCAGAACTCCGGGCTTTTCCCGACATGATCGTCTCGGGATAGTTGGAATCATAATCCGCGTGTCGGGGGTTCAAGTCCCTCC
>WGNW01000050.1 GCA_016124315.1 Alphaproteobacteria bacterium | reverse complement strand
GGCATCACCTTCCTGCTGATCGACATGAAGACGCCGGGCATCAAGGTCGACCCGACCATCACCATGGGCCTCGACCACGAGGCCAACCAGGTGTTCTTCGACGACGTGCGGGTACCGGTGGAGAACCGGGTCGGCGAGGAGAACCAGGGCTGGGAGTACGCCAAGTTCCTGCTGGAGTTCGAGCGCGGCGGCGGCTCCTCGGGCTACCTGAAGGCGTCGCTGCGCAAGCTGAAGACCGTCGCCTCGGCGCAGATGAACGGCCAGCAGCCGCTGACCCGCGACGCGCACTTCGCTTCGGAAGTGGCCAAGGTCGAGATCGGCGTGATGGCGCAGGAGACCACCGAGCTGCGGATCATGTCCAGGCTGGCCGCCGGCCAGCCGCCGGGCGCCGAGTCGTCCATCCTGAAACTGACCTCGGTCGAGCTGGGCCAGCGCATGAGCGAGCTGATGGTCGAGGCGCTCGACTACTACGCGACGCCGATGCCGGCGGGCGGGCGGCCGCTCTACGAGATCAACGACTGGCTGCCCGGCCCCGACTACGCGCCGCCGATCATCGGCACCTATCTCAACAAGCGCGCCGCGTCGATCTTCGGCGGCTCCAACGAAGTCCAGCACGACATCATCGCCAAGCTCGTCCTCCGGTTGTAGACTTTTCCCCGGCGGGCAGCCGAGGAGGGGAGAGATGCAGCAGCCGGTGAAATCGCGCACCGAGAGCTTGCGCGACATGTATGCGAGGCGCGCGCAGGGCGACCTGCAGCCCTTGTTCGACTTTCTGGCCGACGACGTGGACTGGCGGTCCATGGGCGAAGCGGGCGCCGTGCCCTGGGCGGGACGGTGGCAAGGCGCGAAGGGAGTCGTCCACTACTTCAAGACCGTCGGCGGGACGGTCGAGGTCCTCACCTACGACCCGCTCGACTGCATGGAAGAGGGAGACCAGGTCGCCTTCTTCTGCCGGCTGACCTACCGGGCGAAGGGTACGCAGCACGTCCAGACCGTCGACAAGGTGGACCTGTTCACCTTCCGGGACGGCAAGGTCGCCCGTTTCTGGGAGATCTACCATGTCGGGCCGGTGACGGCGCATCTGCTCAGCATGCAGGGGGCCTGACGGGGCGTGCCGGCCAACGATTACTCCGAAACCGCTGGCCAGTACGGCTCGGCCGAGTTCGTCGGCGTCATCTATCTCGCCTTCCGCGACGTGCCGGCGCTGATCGCCGAGCATGTCGATGGCGTGCGCGCGCTCGACTACGGCTGCGGCGCGGGACGCTCTACCCGCCTGCTCAAGCGCCAGGGTCTGGAGGCGACGGGCGTCGACATCTCCGGGTCCATGCTCGCCGAGGCGCGTCGCCACGATCCGTCCGGCGACTACCGGCAGATCGACTCGGGCCGGCTGCCGTTCGACGACGGCAGCTTCGACCTGGCGTTCTCGTCCTTCGTGTTCTTCGAGATACCGAGCCTCGACGAGATGGCCCGGGTCGCGGCGGAAATCCGCCGGGTGCTGCGGCCGGGCGGCGTCCTCATCCTGCTGATCGGCGCCGACGAACTCTACGACCACGAATGGACCACGGTGAAGGTCGACTTCCCGGAGAACAGGACCCGCAGGTCGGGCGACGCCGTGCGGGTCTACCTGACCGACATCGGTCTCGAACTGGTGGACTACTACTGGACCGACGCCGACTACCGGCAGATGTTCGCCCGGGCGGGCCTGACCGTCGAACGGCTGCACCAGCCGCTGGGCACGCCCGCCGACGGCATCGACTGGATCACCGAGGACAAGGTGCCGCCGTTCTCCCTCTACGTCGCCCGGAAGTAGGCGCGTTCCTTCCATTCCCGTTGCGGTCGAGTGCTTTGGCGCAGGGCGCCAGATCGTATCGAGACCGTGTGCAGGCCCTGAGAAGAGGCATCTCGATACGCGGCCCTGCGGGCTGCACTCGATGCGGGCGGAGGGTGGTGCGATTTCTCAGATCTGCGGTCCCTGCGTGCGGTATCCTCACGCAGCGGAGGCTCTGAACGGAGGGTTCCATGGCTCGTGGTTTGCGCCGTCGCGTCGTGAGCACGCCGGCGGTCCGGCTGGGCGCGCTGGCCATCGGGGCGGCGGCGCTCGGCGCGTTCGCCGTTGGCGCGATGGCGATCGGTGCGCTGGCCATCGGCCGGATCAGCATCGGCCGGGCGCGGATCGGCTCCCTCGAGGTCGACGAACTGACGGTGCGGACTCTCCGGAGACCGGCCGAAGGGACAGGCGACTAGGCCCGGGGTGGGGGGGAAGGCCTACTTCTCGCCCGCCAGGTACCGGTCCAGTTCCTTGTGGAAGTGCCGGAGCCGCTGTTCCTGCTCGCTGAAGCGCATGCCCCTGAAGGCGCGGGAGTGCAGGCCCTGCTGGACCACCGGCACCAGCATGGAGTCCTGATCCAGCACGAAGCCGAGGCCCGGCTCGCCGTGCCTGATGTGCCGCCGCTCGGGGCGGGTGCGGCCGGAACAGTCAGTGCCGTCCTCGACGCCCATGTAGACCGGCGGCGCCGCCTTCTCGACGGGGTGCAGGATCACCTGCACGTCGTAGACGAAGCCTTCCGGATCCTTCGGGTCGGGCCGGAAGCGCTGGAACAGGAAGCCCTCCGGATGGATGTTGAGGGTGACGTTGGGGAAGATGAAGTAGGCCCAGTCGTCGGTCGCCTGGTTCTCCACCAGGCCGTCGCCCCAGCGGCCCTCCGCCTTGAGGGCGGGCACCTTGTGCCGCTGGATCGCCTTGCGCACCTCGCCGGCCGTGCCGGCGAAGCCGTCCGGGTCCATGCCGGCGTCGGCCAGCATCATCTTCAGGCCGTCGTTCACCGTCTCCTGATCGGCGACGCGCGGGCTCACCGTGGCGAACTCCATCAGCATCCGGCTCATGCCGTTCTCCAGCAGGTCCCACTGCTGGTAGTAGTCGTCGTAGAACGGCAGGATCTCCGAGTGGATGGAGTGCACGTGATAGCTCTCCAGGAAGGCGTCCAGCGCCGTCTTCCAGTTGGCCGGCCACCAGGTCTGCACGTCCTTCACCACCACCATGTCCTCGAACCGGAACGGCGCGAGCTGGGCGGGCAGGGAGCCCAGGAATTCGGTCAGGCCCTGAGCCGGCGCCGGGTCCAGGTTGACGAACACGAAGCCGCCCCACTGGCCGCAGCGCACCGGCGCGAGCGGCGGATCGTCGCGGATCAGCTCGTCGCGGAAGGTGTCGCGGTCGGTGATCCGGTTGAGGCTGCCGTCGATGTTCCACTGCCAGGAATGGAACGCGCAGGTGAAGTGCTCGCCGTGGCCGAAGTCGGCCATCACCAGCCGGTTCCCGCGGTGATGGCAGACGTTGTAGAAGGCGCGGATGTCGCCGGGCTCCGTCCCCGTGCGGACGACGATGACGCTTTCCTTGCCGATGTCGAACTTGAACCAGTCGCCGCGGTTGGGGATGTCCGAGGCGCGGCCGGCGACCAGCCAGACCCGCGTCCACAGCCGCTCCCATTCCCGCCTGGCGACGCCGGGATCGTGGTAGCGCGCCGGATCGATCCTGTCGGTGCCGTTGTCCACATAGGGGAACTTGCGCTCCGGCGCATCGTCGCCGGCGTCCGGATTGATGCGCCAGCCGGCCTCGTGGTCGTAGCGCCGCTGGGCGAAGTTCTCGAGTTTCATGGCGTCCGCATCCTCCCCAGGAATACCGCGCCCATCCTATCCGCCTGTGCCCGTGTGCCCAAGCGCGTCGTTCTGCTAGGCTGCGGGCCGCAGCGAAGGGGAGGACGCATGAGCCACGACGACAAGCGCGACGACCTGCGGCGCCGGCAGGAAAAGGCCGCGGCCATGGGCTCGCCGCGCATCCTGTCCAACATGGCCGCTTCCGGCCTGCTCAACGCCCGCCAGCGGATCGACGTGCTGCTCGATCCGGGCAGCTTCCACGAGGTCGGCCAGCTCGCGGTCTCCGACCGGCCGGAGACCCGGGAGAAGACGCCGGCCGACGGCGTCGTCGCCGGCTTCGGCACCGTCGATGGGCGCCGGGTCGGCGTCTGCGCGTCCGACTTCTCGGTGCTCGGCGCGTCGTCGGCCAACATCGCCGGCCGCAAGCACGGCTACGTCAAGAAATCCGCCCAGCGCAGCGGCTTTCCGCTGATCGAGCTCGGCGAGTGCTCGGGCTCGCGCATCCCCGACGCCATGGGCGCGCGCGGCATGGCCGACACCATCACCGGCTTCGCCGGCGGCAGCTACCAGAAGGGCCGGCGGGTGCCCTGGGTCTCGGCCATCCTCGGCCAGAGCTTCGGCGGCTCCACCTGGCAGGCCATGGTCTCCGACTTCGTGGTGATGCGGAAGGGCGCGGTCATGGGCGTCGCCTCGCCGCGCGTCACCGAACTGGCGATCAGCGAGCCGGTCGATCCGGAGGAACTGGGCGGCTGGCGCGTGCACGCCCACCAGACCGGCATGGCCGACGCCGTCGCCGAGACCGACGAGGAGGCGCTCTCCATCGTCCGCCGCTTCCTGTCCTACCTGCCGTCCCATTGCGACGCGCCGCCGCTCGATGCGCCGGTGCACGAGGGCTCGGGCGACGGCCAGGAGCGGCTGCTCGCGTTGGTGCCCGACCAGCGCAACCGGGTCTACGACATCCGCAAGGTGATCGAGGTGCTGGTCGACAGCGGCTCGTGGTTTCCCCTGAAGGACGGCTTCGCCAAGGTCGGCGTCACCGGTTTTGCCCGGCTGGGCGGGCGCGCCGTCGGCATCGTCGCCTCCAATCCCATGTTCAAGGGCGGCGCCTTCGACGCCGACGCCTGCGACAAGATCCTGCCCTTCATCGTGCTGTGCGACAGCTTCAACCTGCCCATCGTCTTCCTCGCCGACACGCCAGGCTTCTTCATCGGCCGGGCGGGCGAGCGGGAGCGGCTGGGCGCCAAGATCATGAACTGGATCCTGGCCCTCGACCAGGTGAGCGTGCCTACGGTCACGGTGATCCTGCGCAAGGCCTTCGGCATGGCCATGCACAACATGTTCGTCGGGCGCGCCAGCGAGACGGCCTGCTGGCCCGGCGCCGAGGTCAGCTTCATGGACCCGGCCACCGCGGTCAACGTCGTCCACGGCGTCAAGCACGCCGACGACCCGGAGCGGTTCGACGACCTGCTGGCGGCCGTCTCGGGCGAGACCTCGGCCTTCGATTTCGCCGAGGCCTTCGCCGCCCAGGCGGTGATCGACCCGCTGGAGACCCGCGACTTCATCATCCACACCCTCGCGGTCCACGCCCTGCCGACCGGCGTCGGCCAGCACCGCCTGTCGAACTGGCCGGTGAAATGGTAGGCCAGGCCACTGGATGCCGCCCTTCGGCGGCATGACGGCTGGAAGGAAATCGTCATTCCGGCGAAGGACCGCCGCGCCAAGTCTGCCCCTCTTGGTCATTGCGAGGCGCGCAGCGCCGCGGGAACCCGGGGCCTCGGGTCAAAACGGCTGCCCCTGAATTGCTTCGCCCCGCTCGCAATGAGGGTGCCTAAAGCAGCGACAGCTTCAGCCTACTCCTCGCTGAGGTGCCTGAGCGCGCCGGCGTGGACCTCCCAGTTGCGGCCGTCGAAGGGTTCGACGGTGACCGACGCGAGGGTGGACGGGTCGACGCAGCGCAGGTTGACCGAATAGCCGTCGGGGTTCGACCGGGGTACGTAGAACGACTTGACGCCGCAGCGCCGGCAGAACAGGTGCCTGGCCACGCCCGTGTTGAACGTATAGGTGGTCAGGTCGCCGGCGCCGCGCAGCAGGCGGAAGCGGGAGGCGGGCACGATGACGTGCTGAAATCCGGTCTTCTCGCACATCGAGCAGTTGCAGGCGAGGGCGGTCAGCGCCGCCGGCGCGTCGAACTCGAAGGCGACCGCGCTGCAATGGCAGCCGCCGGAATGTGTCGTCATCTGGTCCATGCCGCGTTCCTTCCGCCGGGTCGGCGCACTATAGTCCGGTTATGAACGCACCCACGCCCGAACCGCAAGCCGCCGATCTGGAAACACTGGCCGCCCGCTTCCGCGAGGTGCTGCCGGCCGAGTGCGTCGTCACCGACGCGGTGGCGAGACGGCCGTTCGAGACCGACGCCCAGACCATGCACCGGCAGATGCCGGGCATCGTCGTGCTGCCGCAAGACACGGCGCAGGTCGCTCAGGTCCTCAAGCTGTGCAAGGAGTTCGGCGTGCCGGTGGTGCCGCGCGGGGCGGGCACCGGCCTGTCGGGCGGCGCCACGCCGGTGCCGGGCGGCGTGCTGCTGGCGCTCACCAAGTTCACCCGCATCCTCGACATCGACTACGCCAACCGCTGCGTCGTCGCCCAGCCGGGCGTCACCAATCTGGGCATCACCAGGGCAGTGGAGGACGACGGCTTCTACTACGCGCCCGACCCCTCCAGCCAGATCGCCTGCACCATCGGCGGCAACGTGGCGCAGAATTCGGGCGGCGTGCACTGCCTGAAATACGGCTTGACCGTCAACAACGTGCTGGGCGTCGAGCTGGTCACCATGGACGGCGAGATCCTGCGCATCGGCGGCAAGCAGCTGGATCCGGCCGGCTACGACCTGCTGTCCATCGTCACCGGCTCGGAGGGCCTGCTGGGCGTGATCACCGAGGTCACGGTCCGCATCCTGCCCAGGCCCGAGACCGTCCGCGCGCTGCTGATCAGCTTCGACAGCATCGAGGCGGGCGGCGCCTGCGTCGCCGACATCATCGGCTCGGGCATCATCCCCGCCGGCCTGGAGATGATGGACCGGTTCACCATCGACGCAGTCGAGGAATACTGTGCGCCCGGTTATCCGGAGGACGCGGCCGCCATCCTGATCTGCGAGCTGGACGGCCCGGCCGCCGAGGTGGACCACCTGATCGGCGAGGTGAGCACCATCGCCGAGCGGAACGGCGCCACCGGCGTACGTGCCTCCACCTCCGAGGAGGAGCGTCTGAAGTTCTGGATGGGCCGCAAGGCGGCGTTTCCCGCGGCGGCCAAGATCAAGCCCGACTACTACGTGCTCGACGGCACCATCCCGCGCAACAAGCTGGCGCCGGTGCTGCAGCGGATCGGCGAACTCTCGGCGGCGTCAGGCCTGACCATCGCCAACGTCTTCCACGTGGGCGACGGCAACCTGCACCCGCTGATCCTCTACGACGCCAACGTGCCCGGCGAGATGGAGGCGGCCGAGAAGCTGGGCCACGACATCCTGCGGCTGTGCGTGGAGGTGGGCGGGGTTCTGACTGGCGAGCACGGCGTCGGCACCGAGAAACGGGCGCTGATGCCGGAGATGTTCTCGGACGTGGACATGCAGCAGCAGCAGCGGCTGAAATGCGCCTTCGACCCGGACCAGCACCTCAACCCGGGCAAGGTCTTCCCGACGCTGCACCGCTGCGCCGAGCTGGGCGCCATGCACGTGCACAAGGGCGAGGTGGCGTTCCCGGACCTGCCGCGCTTCTGATCTGTCCGGTTCGTGCGTTCCAGGTGTCATGGACACTTGTAGGCGTCACGAAAAGACGGTTTATTCCGGGCATGGGGTCCACCTACAAACCTTCCGACGAGCGGCAGCTTGCCGAACTGGTGACTTGGGCGGCGGCCGAGGGCCGGCCCCTCGAGCTGACCGGCGCGGGCACCAAGCGCGCCCTGGGGTGCGCCGTCATCGGCGAGACCGACCGGGTCGACCTGTCGGGGGTCGCCGGCGTGGCGTTCTACGAACCCGAGGAACTGGTGATGTCGGTCCGGCCGGGCACGCCGCTCGACGAGGTTGAGCGGCTGCTGGCCGAGCGCGGCCAGATGCTCGCCTTCGAGCCGCCCGACTGGGGCTGGATCCTCTCCGGCCAGAGCGCCCCGGGCACCATCGGCGGCACGGTCTCGGTGGGCGGCGCCGGGCCGCGCCGCTACCGGGCCGGCGCAGCGCGGGACTTCGTGCTGGGCGCCCACGGCGTCAGCGGCAGGGGCGAACTCTTCAAGTCCGGCGGCCGCGTGGTGAAGAACGTCACCGGCTACGACCTGCACAAGCTGATGACCGGCGCCTACGGCACGCTCGGCGTGTTCACCGAGATCACCATGAAGGTGCTGCCGACGCCGGAGAAGACCTACACGCTGCTGATCTTCGGCCTGTCGGCGGAGCGCGCCGTAGCCGCCCTGGGCGACGCGGCCCGCAGCCCGTTCGAGCCCAGCGGCCTTGCCCACCTCCCGCGCGCGGAGGCCGCCCGGTCGCAGGTCTCCTACGTCCATGGCGCGGGCGCCGCGGTGACCGCCGTCCGGGTGGAGGGGCCCGAGGTCTCGGTCAAGCACCGGATGGGGGAACTGCGCGCCCTGCTGGCGGGGTACGGGCAGATGGAGGAGTTGCACAGCAGCAATTCTCTGCGGCTGTGGCACGAGATCCGCGACGCCTGGCTGCTGCCGTCCGAGGTCGAGGCGGTCTGGCGGGTTTCGGTGCCGCCTTCCGCGGGCCCGGCACTGGTCGAAGCGGCGGCGCCCGATTCCTGGATGATGGACTGGGCCGGCGGCCTGCTCTGGCTGGGCTACGACGTGGCCTCGGCAGAACAGGGTGCGCGGCTGCGGGCCGCCGTCGGGCAGGCCGGCCATGCCATGCTGGTCCGGGCGCCCAGGGCGCTGAAGGCGCAGACACCGGTCTTCCAGCCGCAGGACGACGCGCTCGCCCGGCTCTCGGCCCGGCTGCGGCAGGGCTTCGACCCGGCCGGCATCCTCAATCCGGGCCGCATGGGCGACCCCGCCGGCGCGAAGGCCGCCTGATGCGTACCGACTTCTCCGAGAGGCAGCTCCAGGACCCGCATCTCCAGGAAGCGGAGAAGGCGATCCGGACCTGCGTCCATTGCGGCTTCTGCCTGCCCCAGTGCCCGACCTACACCGTGCTGGGCGACGAGCTCGACAGCCCGCGCGGCCGCATCTACCTGATGCAGCAGATGCTGGAGGGCGACCAGGTGCCGTCGCCGGAGACGGTGAAGCACGTGGACCGCTGCCTGTCCTGCCTCGCCTGCCAGTCCGGCTGTCCTTCCGGCGTCAACTACATGCACCTGGTGGACGAGGCCCGCGCCCACATCGAGGAAACCTATGTCCGGCCGCTGCCCGAGCGCCTGCTGCGCTGGGCGCTGGGCTGGCTCCTGCCGCGGCCGAATGCGTTCGGGCTGTCGCTGCGGCTGGCGCGGATCGCCCGCCCCGTCGCCGACCTGCTGCCACGTCCGCTTCGGCCGCTGATCGCGGCGGCGCCCGAGGGGCCGATCGCGCCGGCGCTGGAGCGCAACCGCACCGTGGCGGCGCAGGGCGAGCGCCGCGCCCGGGTCGGCCTGCTGATCGGTTGCGTGCAGCAGGCCATCGCCCCCGAGATCAACGCCGCCACCATCCGTATCCTGACCCGCCACGGCTGCGAGGTGGTGATGCTGCACGAAGCCCATTGCTGCGGCGCCATCAACCATCACCTGGGCCAGGCGCAGGAGACCCGCCAACGGGTGAAGCACAACATCGCGGTGTGGGAGCGCGAACTGGGGCGCAGCGGCCTGGACGCCATCATCGCCAACGCCTCGGGCTGCGGCACCATGCTCAAGGACTACGCCTTCGTGCTGGCGGACGAGCCGGACTGGACCGAGCGGGGCGCACGCATCGCCCGGCTGTCCCGCGACGTCTCCGAATACCTGGCCGAGCTGGGCATCACGCCGTCGGATGACGCGCCGAAGCCGAAGATCGCCTACCAGGCCGCGTGCTCGCTGCAGCACGGCCAGAAGGTGGCCCGCCAGCCGGTCGAGCTGCTGCGGCAGGCGGGCTTCGAGGTGGCCGAGCCGAAGGATGCCCATCTCTGCTGCGGTTCCGCCGGCACCTACAACCTGCTGCAGCCGGAAATCGCCGGCCAGCTCCGGGAGCGCAAGCTGGAGCGGCTGGCCGCGACCGCGCCGCAGGCGATCGCCAGCGGCAATATCGGCTGCATCACCCAGCTGCGCGGCGGCGCGGCGGTGCCCGTGGTGCATACGGTCGAACTGCTGGACTGGGCGACCGGCGGACCGAAGCCGAAGGCGTTGTAGCCGCACGGCGCTTTCGGCGATACTGCGGGCACCTTCCCGGGGGAAAACGCCATGCGCGCCGTCTTCGTCCTGATCGCCTTCCTGTTCGCGGCGTCGCCCGCCTTCGCGGTCGACCGCTGGATGACCCTTCCCGAGCCGCCGCCGATGCCGAAGGCGGACCAATCCGGCTTCGCGCCGGTCAACGGCATCCGCATGTACTATGCCAGCTACGGCAAGGGCGCGCCGATCCTGCTGATCCACGGCGGCCTGGGCAACGCCGAGGTCTGGGCCAACCAGATCGCCCCACTGGTCGCCGCCGGCCACCGGGTGATCGTCGCTGACAGCCGCGGCCACGGCCGCTCGACCCGCACCGCCGAGCCGTTCGGCTACGACCTGATGGCGTCGGACTACCTGGCGCTGCTCGACTACCTGAAGGTCGACAAGGTGGCGCTGGTGGGCTGGAGCGACGGCGGCATCATCGGCCTCGATATCGCGCTGCATCACCCCGAAAGGCTGACCAGGCTGTTCGCCCAGGCGGCCAACGCGACGGTGGACGCGGTCAAGCCGGACCTGGACAAGGATCCGGTGTTCGGCGCGTTCATCCGGCGCATGGGCGACGACTACCGGCGCCTGTCCTCGACGCCCGACCAGTACGACGCCTTCGTCGAGCAGATCAGCCACATGTGGGCCAGCCAGCCCGACTGGAGCGCAGCCCAGCTCCGCACCATTTCGGTGCCCACGGCGATCGTGCTGGGCGATCACGACGAGGCGATCACCCGGTCCCACACGGAATACCTGGCGAAGACGATCCCGGGCGCGAGGCTGATCATCCTGCCGGGCGTCAGCCACTTCGCCATGCTGCAGGACCCGCAGGGCTACACCCGGGCGATCCTGGATTTCGTCGACGGCAGGTGAGGCTGGCAAGCCGGCGGCCGACATGCATACTGGCGCCGGGAACGACCACTCCGGGAGAGGACATGACCGACCGCTACCAGGTCATCGGCGCGCTGTCGTCGCCGTTTTCGGTGAAGATGCGCGCGATCATGCGCTACAGGCGGCTGCCGCACGACTGGATCCTCAACACCGCCGAGGTCCGCGAGCGGACCAGGCACGTCAGGCCGCCGATCATCCCCAAGGTGCACTTCCCCGAGGAGCCGGACGACGTCTGGCATGTGGATTCGAGCCCGCTCGCCTATACCCTGGAAGAGCGCCATCAGGGCCGCTCGATCCTGCCGGACGACCCGGCGCACGCGTTCCTCGCTCATCTCCTGGAGGATTTCGGCGACGAGTGGGGCACCAAGATGATGTTCCACTACCGCTGGGTGGGCGAGGACAAGGGCGGCGACACCGAATACGTCTCCCACCTCATGCTCTATCCCGGCACCGGCCCGGCCAGCGACGACGAACTGCGCGAGGCCGCCCACAAGTTCCGCGACTGGCAGGTGCCGCTGTGGCCGGTCGCCGGCATCGAGCCGCAGAACGTGCCGCTGATCGAGACCAGCTTCGGGCGTATCGTCGCAGCCTGGGACCTCGTGCTGCGCGACCAGCACTTCCTGTTCGGCTCGCGGCCGTCGCTGGGCGACTTCGGTTTCTACGGCCAGCTCTACCAGTGCTTCTGGAATCCGGCGTCGTTCAAGGTCATGGCCCAGGTTTCGAAGCGCATCGTGCCGTGGCTGACTATCATCGACGACGCCTCCGGGGTGGAGGGTGCGTGGATCGATCCCGACGCGGCCCCGTGCGAGGGAGTCGCCGAACTGCTGTGGCTCGCCGGCGAGGTCTACCTGCCCTATCTCGACGCCACCGCCCGGGCCATCGAGGCCGGCCACGACCGCCTCGAGTTCACGGCGCTGGGTCTGGAGCATTCCCAGAAGCCCATGAAGTACCATGCCCGGTGCCTGGAAGTGATGCGCGAGAAGCTGGCCGCGCTTGCCGATGGGGATCGGAAGAAGGTGGAGCGTCTGCTGGGCGAGACGGACGCGTTCCGCTTCCTGGCGTAGCCGGAAAGCTTTCCGCCCGGGTCGAGCGACCCGGTTCGCGACTCGGGTAGGCGATAGACGGCTACTTCCTGAACCGCTCCCACAGGCCGAAGGCCAGGCTGCCGGCGATCATCGCGCCGACGAAGATGTAGACTTTGTGGAAGCCGAAGGGCAGGGCGGTCAGCGCCGGACCGGGGCAGAAGCCGGCGAGCCCCCAACCCACGCCGAACAGCGCGGCGCCGACCACCAGCCGTGGATCGATGTCGCGCCGGCTCGGCAGCTGGAAGGCGTCCGCCAGCAGCGGCTTGGCCTTTCTGCGGACCAGCGGGAAGGCGAGGGTGTAGACGACCAGGCCGCCCGCCATCACCAGTGCGAGGCTCGGGTCCCAGCGGCCGGTGAAATCGAGGAAGCCGAGGACCTTGGCCGGATTGACCATGCCGGAGATGGCGAGTCCGACGCCGAAGATGAGGCCGCAGGCGAGTGCGGCGACGATGCGGGCCATGATCAGCCTCCGATCACATGACGGACGACGAAGACGGTGACCGCGGCCACCGCCACGAAGATCACCGTTGCGACGATGCTGCGCGGCGACAGCCGGCCGATGCCGCAGATGCCGTGCCCGCTGGTACAGCCCGAACCGAGCCGCGTGCCGAAACCCACCAGCAACCCGGCCGCGATCAGCGTCGGCGTGTTGGCCTCGATGAGGACGGCGCGCAGGTCGCCGCCCCACATCACGAAGAACTCGCCGCCCAGCACCAGGCCGAGAATGAAGGCGAGGCGCCAGGTGGTGTCGCTGTCGGCCGGCGGCAACAGGCCGCCCAGGATGCCGCTGACGCCGGCGATGCGGCCGTTCAGCCCGAGCAGCAGGATCGACGAAAGCCCGATCAGCAGGCCGCCGACGAACGCCGGAATGGGGGTGAAGTTGACGATTTCCATGCCCTCTCTCCTCAACTGGCGGCGGGTGTCTTGCCGCGCCCGCTCACCGTTCGTTTGCCCCGCAGAACACCCCGTAGAGCGCCTCGATCACCGGCAGGATGTCCCGGCGCGCCAGGGTATAGAACACCATGTTGCCATCGCGCCGCGCGGCCAGAAGCCCCTCCGCCTTCAGCCGGGCGAGGTGCTGCGACAAGGTCGACTGGCGCAGATCCAGCAGGTCCGCCAGTTCACCCACCGGCTTCTCGCCCTGGGAGAGCTGGCAGAGCAGCAACAGCCGCTGGGGATGGGCGATGGAGCGGAGGAAGTCCGTGGCGCGGTCCGCGCTTTGCCGCATCTCGTCCAGGGTCGGCGTCGATTCGATATTCATGGATACGAATATACAAATATTCGGATGTTCTAATCAAGGGAAGATCGGCGTGTGCGCTTGCCGCAGGCCCGGCCGGTGATTATGTTCCCCCTCCACGACAATTCTATGAAGCGGTAAGCGCGCAGAATGTTCAGAGGGTCGATCACCGCGCTGATCACGCCGTTCAAGGACGGCGAGGTGGATCAAGAAGCGTTCCAGGCGTTCGTCGAGTGGCAGATCGACGAAGGCAGCCATGGGCTCGTGCCGACGGGCACCACCGGTGAATCGCCGACCCTCAGCCATGCCGAGCACCGCCGGGTGGTGGAACTGTGCATCGAGGCGGCGGCCGGCCGGGTGCCGGTGATCGCTGGCACCGGATCGAACAGCACCGCCGAGGCCATCAGCCTGACCCGCCACGCCAGGGAGGCGGGCGCCGACGCGGCGCTGGTGGTGACGCCCTACTACAACAAGCCGACCCAGGAAGGGCTATACCAGCACTTCAAGGCTATCGCTGAAGCCGTTGATATTCCTATCCTGATCTACAACATTCCCGGCCGCAGCGTGATCAACATGTCGGTCGAGACCATGGCGCGGCTCGCGCTTTTTCCCAACATCGTCGGCGTCAAGGACGCGACCGGAGACCTGACCCGGCCGAGCCTGCAGCGCTGGAAGTGCGGCAAGGATTTCTGCCAGCTCAGCGGCGAGGACGGCATCGCCCTCGGCTTCAACGCCCATGGCGGGCAGGGCTGCATCTCCGTGGCCGCCAACGTGGCACCGCGCCTGTGCGCCGAGTTCCAGGAGGCGACGCTGTCCGGCGACTTCGCCAAGGCGCTGGCCATCCAGGACCGTCTGATGCCGTTGCACCAGGCGCTGTTCGTGGAGACCAATCCCGGCCCGGCGAAGCACGCGGCGAGCCTGCTCGGCCGCTGCCGGGACGAGGTCCGCCTGCCGCTGGTTCCCGTCGGCGAGGCGACCCGCGAGTTGCTGCGGGCGGCGATGGATCACGCCGGACTGCTCTGATGGCGGCCAAGAAGAAGGATGGGCCCGTCCGCAAGCTGATCGCGGAGAACCGCAAGGCCCGGCACAACTACTTCATCGAGGATTCGCTCGAAGCCGGCATCATGCTGCAGGGCTCGGAGGTGAAGTCGCTGCGGCTCGGGCAGGCGAACATCGCCGAATCCTACGCCGAGGCCAAGGACGGCCAGATGTTCCTGGTGAATGCCTACATCCCGGAATACCAGCAGGCGGGGCACTTCAACCACGAGAGCCGCCGGCCGCGCAAGCTGCTGCTGCATGGGCGCGAGATCGACAAGCTTTCCATGGAGGTGCGCCGCGGCGGCATGACGCTGGTGCCGCTGAAGCTCTACTTCAACGACCGGGGCATCGCCAAGCTGGAACTCGGCCTCGCCAAGGGCAAGAAGCTGGTCGACAAGCGGGAGACCGAAAAGGCCCGGGACTGGCAGAAGCAGAAGGCGCGGCTGCTGCGCGAGAAGGGGTAGGCAGCGGCGTGGACCGGCTGTTCAGCCAGCTCGTGAACAGACCGATCCAGGCCGTTGTTATAAACGATCCTCTGCCGGGAGCAGCATGCGGTCGTTCAGCGGCAGACCACCTGACCCTTGTCCACCTCATGACCGATGGCGGCGCCGGCGCCGGCGCCGATCAGCACGCCCAGGGTCGTCGAATCGCCGGGTGCGATCGCGGCGCCCAGGGCACCGCCCGCCAGACCGCCGACGATCAGGCCCGTGGTGCCGTCGGAACGGCGGCAGTAGTAGCGGCCGTCGCGCCCGCGGTAGACGCGGTCATCGCGGCGCATGCGGACGTCCTCGTAGTGCCGGTGATGGTCGCGGTGATAATAGCGGGCCGCATCGTAGTAGCCGTAGCGGGGATCGGGGTGGTCGTAGTCGTAGTTGCGATACTCGACATAACCGCTGGAGTAGCCGTGGTCGTAGTCGCCACCGCCACAGCCTGCAAGCATCGCCGCCGAGGCGGCAGCGGCCAGGATCAGGCGTTTCATTGGGAAGTCCTCCTTGTTGCGCTTTCCCCTCCGCTCACGAACGTCCGTCCGTTGGGGTGGTTCCTTACCGCGGCCTTTCCGGCGGCGGTCCGCGTCGCCGCGAGACGCATTCCCGCGGACGCCGGAAAGACGATATAAGGGAGTGCCGCAGCGCGAAGGGACGGACCGGCGATGAGCGACGACGAAGGCATCGAATTCCGCGGCGAGATCAAGGAAAAGCTGATCCGCCGCAAGCAGGAATGGGCGCGGGACGGGCGGCTGCTCACCGGCAACCAGAGCATGGCCGACCGCACCCAGCGGCTGCCGCCGGGCCAGCGCCTGGTCAACGACTGGCCGGTGCTCGATCTCGGCATCCAGCCGGACGTGCCGCTGGAGAAGTGGAAGCTAGTGGTCGACGGGCTGGTCGAGAAACCGCTCGCATGGTCGTGGCAGGACTTCATCGCCCAGCCGGCCTTCGAGGACGTCTCCGACATCCACTGCGTCACCACCTGGTCGCGCTACGACAACCACTGGGAAGGCGTGAGCACCGGCCACATCCTCGAACTCGTGCGCCCCAAGGCGGACGCCAGGCACGTCATCATGCATTCCTATGACGGCTACACCACCAACGTCACCCTGGAGGCCTTCGCCGCGCCCGACGCGCTGCTGGCGCACCGCTGGGAAGGCAGGCCGATCCCGCGCCAGCATGGCGGACCGGTGCGGGTGGTGATCCCGCAATACTATTTCTGGAAGTCCGCCAAGTGGGTGCGGCGGATCGAGATCTCCGCCAACGACAAGCCGGGTTTCTGGGAAGTGCGCGGCTACAACAACTCGGGCGATCCGTGGAAGGAAGAGCGCTACTGGTAGCGCCGGTTCACGCCAGCGCCCGGTCGCGGGCGGCGGTCATCACGTCGACGAACATCGCCTCCGTCAGCCGTCCCGTATTGGTGTTGTACCGGCTGCAATGGTAGCTGTCGAACAGGTGCAGGCCGCCGGGCAGCGCATGCTCGGCGCCGTGGGCGAAGGGATAGTCCCTAAGCTTGCCGCCGAACGACCGGATGACGCTGTCGTGGGCGATGCGCCCCAGCGCCAGCAGCACGCGCAGGCGCGGCAATTCATCGAACTGGGCCGTCAGGAAGCGCCGGCAGGCGGTGATCTCGGTCGGCGTGGGCTTGTTGGCCGGCGGCAGGCAGCGCACCGCGTTGGTGATCAGGCAGCGGCTGAGTCTCAGCCCGTCATCGGGCCGGGCGCGATAGGCCCCTTCGGCGAGGCCCAGCCTGAGCAGGGTGGCATAGAGCAGGTCGCCCGCGTAGTCGCCGGTGAACGGCCGGCCGGTGCGGTTGGCGCCGTTGAGGCCCGGCGCCAGGCCGACGATGGCGAGCCGGGCATCGGCGCTGCCGAAGGACGGCACCGGCGCATTGAACCAATCGGGATGTTCGGTGCGAAGGGAAAGGCGCAGTTCCACCAGCCTGGGACAGCGTGGACAGTCCCGGGGCGGGGCGGAGGCTGCGCCCTTCTGCATGCCGTGCGCGGTCCGTCAGACGCGCAGGTCTTCTTCCTCTTCGGCCGCCGCCGCGTTGGCCTGCTCGCGCGCCGCGCGATTGGCCTGGGACTGGGCGCGCGCCGCCGGGTCGCGGGCGATCACCGGAGCCAGGTCTGCCAGCTCGATGAAGCTGTCGGCCTGGCGGCGGAGTTCGTCGGCCACCATCGCGGGCTGGGTCTGGAGCGTGCTCACGACGGACACCCGCTTGCCCCGGCGCTGCACCGCCTCGATGAGACGGCGGAAGTCGCCGTCGCCCGAGAACAGCACGATGTGGTCGAGGTGATCGGACAGGCTCATGATGTCCACCGCGATCTCGATGTCCATGTTGCCCTTGATCTTACGGCGCCCGGTGGAGTCGATGTACTCCTTGGCCGGTTTGGTCACCACCGTGAAGCCGTTATAGTCGAGCCAGTCGACCAGCGGTCGCGGCGGTGAGAAGTCCTGGTCCTCGAGGATGGCCGTGTAGTACAGCGCGCGGACGAGGATGCCCTTGCTCGAGAACTCGTTGAGCAGTGCCCGGTAATCGATGTCGAAGCCAAGCGTGCGCGCGGCGGCGAACAGGTTGGATCCGTCGATGAACAGGGCAATGCGTTCACTGGGGTAGAAGATCATGTTAAATCGCACTCCTGAAAAAAAGGTCGTCTTGGCTGATGCGGTCTAGTCGCAGAACGAAAGCCGGTACGGGCTTTCGCTTGGAAAAATAGGCGGCGGCAAGTCGCTTTGGAAGCACAATTTTCTAGTGGGAAAAGAGCGCTCTCGTGATTGTGAAACCGCCCGTGAATCATATTTTTATAGGCTTGGGTGCGAATCTTGAATCCGCCCGGGGCGTGACTCCCCGTGAAACGCTCGAAGCCGCGCTCGATGTATTGGGCTGCGCGGGTGTGGCCGTCGAGGCGCGTTCACCCTGGTACCTCACCGCGCCGGTACCCCGGTCCGACCAGCCGGACTACGTCAACGGGGTGGCCCGGATCTCATCCACCCTCAGCCCCGAAAGCCTGCTGGCGTTGCTGCACGAGGTGGAGGACCAGTTCGGGCGCGTCAGGGTCGAGCGCAACGAGGCGCGGGTGCTCGACCTCGACCTGATCGACTACCGCGGCGACGTCCGGGAGGAGGGACCGGTGCTGCTGCCCCATCCGCGCGCCGCGCAACGGGCCTTCGTGCTGGTGCCGCTGCGCGACCTGGCGCCCGAGTGGCGCCATCCGGTGACCGGAGAAGGAATTGACGCGCTGATCGCGCGGCTGCCGGACATGGCTGGGGTGCGCCGGCTGTAAATATTGCTTTTGCGGCACTATGTGCCTATGTAACTGAGCTTCGTCCAAGGTTTGAGTCCCAGGAGCGCCGTCCATGGCCCGCGTCACCGTTGAAGATTGCGTCGAAAAAGTCCCCAGCCGCTTCGAGCTCGTCTTGCTCGCGGCGCAGCGTGCCCGCGAGATTTCCTCCGGCGCGCCGCTGACGATCGACCGCGACAACGACAAGGACCCGGTGGTCGCCCTGCGCGAGATCGCCGACGGCACCGTCACGCCGGACGAGCTGCGCGAATCCCGGATCCGCTCGATGCAGCGCTACGTGGAGCGCGACGAGCCGGAGGAGGACGAGCTGAGCCTCGAATTCGCCGGCCGGCAGCTCTCGGCCGTGCACGAGGAACTGACGGCCGACAACCTGCACAAGGTCTTCTCCGACATGGTCGGCGACGAAGCCGAGCAGGAGATGAACCTCGACAATGCTGACGAGTCGGATGGCGGCGGAGACGAGGACCTGTAGGACTCTCCGCGCCGATGCCGGGGCCGCGCTAGGGGGCTTGGCGTGATCCGGCAGTACGAGCTTGTCGAGCGCGTCCGCGCGTACGACCCGAACGTGGACGAGGCGCTTCTCGACCGGGCCTACGTGTTTTCCATGAAGGCGCACGGCGCCCAGAAGCGGGCGTCCGGCGATCCCTATTTCCTCCATCCCCTCGAAGTGGCGGCGATCCTCACCGACATGCGGCTGGACGACGCCACCATCGTCACCGGCCTGCTGCACGACACGCTCGAGGACACGGTCGCCACCTATGACGAGGTGGAAGAGATGTTCGGCCGGGAGGTGGCGCAGCTGGTGGACGGCGTCACCAAGCTGTCCCAGCTGGAACTCTCTTCGGAGGATGCCAAGCAGGCGGAGAACTTCCGCAAGTTCGTGCTCGCCATGTCCAACGACATCCGCGTCCTGCTGGTGAAGCTGGCGGACCGGCTGCACAACATGCGCACCCTGCATTTCATCCGCAACCCGGACAAGCGCCGGCGCATCGCCCTGGAGACCGTCGAGATCTACGCGCCGCTGGCCGAACGCATCGGCATGCAGGCGATGAAGTCGGAGCTGGAGGACCTGTCGTTCCAGTATCTCAATCCGGACGCCCGGGAGTCCATCGTCGCCCGGCTGAACTTCCTCACGGAGAAGGCGGGCAACGTCCAGGAGCGCATCACCCAGGAGCTGGAGCAGGTGCTCAAGGCCGGGGGCGCGGTCGCCGAGGTGTTCGGCCGCCAGAAGCAGCCCTATTCGATCTGGCGCAAGATGCAACGCGACAACGTCAGCTTCGAGCAGCTCAGCGACGTGATGGCGTTCCGGGTCATCGTCAGGTCCGAGGCCGACTGCTACAAGGCGCTGGGCGCCGTACACGGCATGTGGCGGGCGGTGCCGGGCCGCTTCAAGGACTACATCTCCAACCCGAAGCCCAACAACTACCGCTCGCTGCACACCACCGTGCTGGGGCCCGAGCAGCAGCGCATCGAGATCCAGATCCGCACCCACGACATGCACGACATCGCCACCTTCGGCGTGGCGGCCCACTGGCGCTACAAGCAGAGCACGGGCAAGATCGACGGGCGCCAGTTCAGTTGGCTGCGGCAGATGGTCGAGGTCCTGGAAAACGCGGAAAGTCCCGAGGAATTCCTCGAGCATACCAAGATCGATCTCTACAGCGACCAGGTGTTCTGCTTCACGCCCAAGGGCGACCTGATCACCCTGCCGCGGGGCGCGACGGCCATCGACTTCGCCTACATGGTGCACACCGACGTCGGCCACACCTGCGTCGGCGCCAAGGTGAACGGGTCCATGGTGCCGCTGTCGACCCGGCTCAACAATGGCGACCAGGTGGAGATCGTCCGCTCCAAGGCGCAGACCCCGTCGCCGAGCTGGGAGGCGATCGCCGTTTCCGGCCGCGCCCGTGCCGCCATCCGCCGCTTCCTGCGGCTGCAGGGGCGCAGCGAGTACCACGACCTGGGCCTGAAGCTGGTGGAGCGCGCCTTCATCCGCGCCGGCTACAATCTGGGCGACCAGACCCTGGAGCCGGCCTGCAAGGTGCTGGGCATGAAGACCGTCGACGACCTGCTGATCGAGGTGGGCCGCGGCAACATCACCGTCCGTCAGGTGCTGGAGGCCGAGTTTCCCGGCGAAAAGAACCGCAAGGACCGGCGGCCGACCTTCGCCGAGGGCTTGCCCGGCGATGGCCCGGGCGTCATCCCGGTCAGCGGCGCCAATCCGGGCGTCGCCATCCGGCTGGGCGAGTGCTGCCATCCGGTGCCCGGCGACCGCATCGTCGGCGTCGTGACAGCCGGCAAGGGCGTCATCGTCCACACCATCGACTGCGAGTCGCTGGCCCGCGCCACCGAGGATCCGGACGTCTGGCTGAACCTGTCGTGGGAGCCCGATGCGACGCGCCACGGCTTCCACCTGGCATCCATCGAGGTGCGCTCCCATAACGAACCGGGAGCGCTGGGCAAGATCTCCACGCTCATCGGCAAGAACCACGGCAACATCACCAACCTGAAACTGACGGAACGGAGCCTCCGGGTGTTCACGCTGCTGATCGACGTCGAGGTGCAGGACGTCAAGCACCTCACCGAGATCATCGCGGCGCTGCGCACGCTGACCGTGGTGGAAGCCGTCGAGCGGGTGAGGAGCTAGGCGTGGCGGAGCATCTGCGGCTGGGGTTGAACGTCGATCACGTGGCGACGCTGCGCAATGCGCGCGGCGGTATCCATCCGGACCCGGTCGAGGCGGCGCGGCTGGCGGCTGCCGTGGGCGTCGACGGCGTTACCGCCCATCTGCGCGAGGATCGCCGGCACATCCGCGACGACGACATGCGCGGCCTCAAGGATGTGGGGCTGCCGCTCAATTTCGAGATGGCGGCGACCGACGAGATGCTCGGCATCGCCGCCGACGTGCTGCCCAACGCCTGCTGCCTGGTGCCCGAGAGGCGCGAGGAGCTGACCACGGAAGGCGGGCTGAGCGTCCATGCCGCCCAGAACAGCCTGCGGCCCTTCGTCGCCCGGCTGCAGGACCTGGGCATCCGCGTCTCCCTGTTCGTCGATCCCGAGGTGCGCGAGCTGGAGGCGGCCCGAGCGGTGGGCGCCGACATCGTCGAACTGCACGCCGGACCCTACACCGACGCGACCGGCGAGGCGCGCCGGGCCGAACTGGTGCGGCTGCGCGAGGCGGCGCGGACGGCGCGGACGCTTGGCCTCGAATGCCACGCCGGCCACGGCCTCACCTTCGACACCGTCGAGGATGTCGCCGCCATCGGCGACATCGTCGAACTCAATATCGGCCACTTCATCGTCGGCGAGGCGGTCTTTCTCGGCCTCGAGACGGTGCTGCGCCGCATGCGCGCGCTGATGGATGCCGGCAGGAGCCGCTGCCCATGATCGTGCTGGGGCTGGGCAACGACCTCATCGACATCCGCCGGGTGGAGCGCTCGCTGGAGCGGTTCGGCCAGCGCTTCGTCGACCGCGTCTTCACCGAGGTGGAGCAGCGCAAGTCCGACCGGCGGATGAACCGCGCCGCCAGCTACGCCAAGCGCTTCGCCGCCAAGGAGGCCTGCGCCAAGGCGCTGGGCACCGGCATTCGGCGCGGGGTCCACTGGCGGACCATGGGCGTGGTCAATCTGCCCTCCGGCCGTCCCACCATGGAGCTGGTGGACGGCGCCAGGCGCAGGCTGGAAGAATTGACGCCGCCCGGCATGGTGGCGCAGGTTCACCTCACCATCACCGACGATTTCCCGCTGGCGCAGGCGATCGTCCTCATCACGGCGATCCCGGCCGACATGGCCGGCGCGCTGAAATAGGACCGGCAGCGGAGAGCGATACCATGAACAAGCATGCGAGCCGGTCGGAGACGGAGGAAGGGGAGGCTGTGTCCAGCAAGAAGAAAAAGAAGCAGCAGTCGGCGTTCGCGGAGTTCGTTTCCACCATCGTCGTGGCGGTGCTGATCGCCCTGGTGTTCCGGACGGTCGCCTACGAGCCGTTCAACATCCCCTCCGGCTCGATGTATCCGACCCTTTGGGTCGGCGACTACCTGCTGGTCTCCAAGTTCTCCTACGGCTACAGCGAGCACTCGCTGCCGCTGAGCATCATTCCGTTCCACGGCCGCATCTTCGGGCAGCCGGTCAAGCGCGGCGACGTGGTGGTGTTCAAGTGGCCCGCCGACAACGAGACCGACTACATCAAGCGCATCGTCGGCCTGCCGGGCGACACCATCGAGACCATCGACGGCGCCCTCTACATCAACGGCAAGGCGGTCAAGCGGCAGCAGGTCCAGGACTTCGTGATGGAGGGCACCGGCGAGCGCTACCGCCAGATCCGCGAGACGCTGCCGAACGGCGTGTCCTACAATACGCTCGACTGCGAATACTACGACGGCACCGAGGACTGCATGCCGTCGCCGGGCGACAACAAGGGACCATTCAAGGTGCCGCCGGGCCACTACTTCGCCATGGGCGACAACCGGGACAACTCCACCGACAGCCGGTTCCCGGTGACCCGCGGCTTCGGCGGGCTTGCCAGCGGCGTGGGTTACGTCCCGGCCGAGAACCTTGTGGGTCACGCCCAGATCATCTTCTTCTCGACCTGCGGCAGCCGCTGCGACGCGCCGCTCTGGAAACCCTGGAACTGGTTCAGCGCCATCCGCTTCAACCGGTTCTTCGACGTGATCCGGTAGGGCGGTGGGCGACGATTTCGAGGCCCTGACCCGCATACTCGGCCATCGCTTCGCCGACCGCGCGCTGCTGGAACAGGCGCTGACCCACCCGTCCTGCACGGGGCTGCCCCACTACCAGCGGCTGGAGTTCGTCGGCGACCGGGTACTGGGCGCGATCATCGCGGTCCGGCTCTACCGGGAATACCCGCATTTCAAGGAGGGCGAACTTGCCATCCGGTTCAACGAACTGGTGCGCAAGGAGACGCTGGCGCGGATCGTCAGCCGACTCGGCCTCGACCGCTTCGTCAGGCTCTCGGCCGGCGAGGAGGAGAACGGCGGGCGGGAGAAGCCGGCGATCCTTGCCGATTGCGGCGAGGCGCTGATCGGCGCGCTGTACGTGGACGGCGGTTTCGCCGCCGCCCACCGCTTCGTCGAGACCCACTGGCAGGAGCTGGTCGCAAGCGTTGCCATGAAGGAGAAGGACGCCAAGACGCTGCTGCAGGAATGGGCACAGGGCAGGGGCATGGCGGCGCCGGTCTACGCCGAGGTTTCCCGGGAGGGACCGCCGCACGAGCCCGAATTCACCGTTTCGGTCGTCGTGGGCAAGTCCCAGGAGGCGCAGGGGCGCGGCGCATCCAAGCGCATGGCGGAGCAGGAGGCGGCCAGGCGCCTGCTCGACCGGCTGGCGGCCAAGCCATGAACGCGCCGGCGACACGCTGCGGCTTCGTCGCGCTGCTGGGAGCGCCCAACGCCGGCAAGTCCACCCTGCTCAACGCGCTCGTGGGCCAGAAGGTCTCCATCGTCACCCAGAAGGTGCAGACCACCCGGACGCGGATCCGCGGCATCGCCATCGAGGGCGATACGCAGATCGTCTACGTCGACACGCCCGGCATCTTCGCGCCCAAGCGGCGGCTGGACCGGGCCATGGTCGCGGCGGCCTGGGGCGCTTCCGACGCCGACGTGCTCTGCCTGCTGGTCGACGCCCGCAAGCGGATCGACCGGGAGGTGCAACTCGTGCTGGACGGCTTGGCGGAGGCCGGCCGCAGGGCGGTCCTGGTGTTGACCAAGATCGACCTGGTGCCGCGCGCCTCGCTGCTGTCGCTGGCGGACGAATTGAACGCCACCGGCCTGTTCACCGACGTCTTCATGGTCTCGGCCATGACCGGCGACGGCATCGACGACCTCAAGAGGTTCTTTGCCGCCCGCATGCCGCAGGGGCCATGGCTCTATCCCGAGGACCAGCTATCCGACATCCCGATGCGGCTGATGGGCGCCGAGATCACCCGCGAGAAACTGTTCCTCCGGGTGCACCAGGAGCTGCCCTATGCCGCGACCGTCGAAACGGAGCAGTGGGAGGAACGCCGCGACGGCAGCGTCGCCATCCACCAGGTGATCTTCGTCGAGCGGGACAGCCAGAAGCCCATCGTCATCGGCAAGGGCGGACGCACGATCAAGGACATCGGCGAGGCCGCGCGCCGTGAGCTGGAGGATATCCTGGGTCGCAAGGTGCACCTGTTCCTCACTGTCCGGGTCCGCAAGGGCTGGGGCGACGACCGGGAGCGGTACCGGGAGATGGGGCTCGACTACAGCGACTGAGGCGGCATGGAGTGGACGGATGAAGCCCTGGTCCTCGGCGCCGCCCGGCACGGCGAGAGCGCCCTCGTCGTCGAGCTGCTGACCCGCCACCACGGCCGCCACAAGGGACTGATGCGCGGCGGCGCCGGATCCCGGATGCGCGGCGTGGCGCAGGCTGGAAACCGCGTCGCGGCGATTTGGCGCGGCCGGCTGGCCGAGCACCTCGGCACCGCCACCCTCGAACTGGTCGACGCGAACGCGGCCGCGGTGCTGGGCGATCCCGCCCGCCTGCTGGCGCTGGGCGCGCTCTGCGCAGTGGCCTCGGCAGCGCTCCCCGAGCGCGAGCCCCACCCGGAAGTCTTCGAGGCCGCGCTGGCCGTGATCGGGCTGTTGCGCGACGACGACGCCGATCCGGTAGAAGCCGCCGCCGCCCTGGTCTACTGGGAACTGGGCCTGCTGGGCGCCCTCGGCTACGGGCTCGACCTGGACTCGTGCGCGGTCACCGGGGGAACCGAGGCCCTCGCCTACGTGTCGCCGAAGAGCGGCCGGGCAGTCAGCCGGGAAGGGGCCGGCGACTACGCCGACCGCCTGCTGCCGCTGCCGCGCTTCCTACGGGAGAAGGCCGCGCCGGCGGCCGGCGACGTCCTCGCCGGGTTCGAGCTGACGGGCCATTTCCTCGATCGCAGCGTCCTCGTTCCCAATCGGGTGCGCCTGCCGGCCGCCCGCGGACGCCTCCTCGATCTGCTTCGCCGCACATCATCTGGTAGCGAATAGCGCCCAGACTGCTATATTCGCTCCATGAACGAACAAACTCCACCTGCCGGCGGCGACAACATCCGCGACGTGCTCCTGGGCGAGGCGCTCAGCGAGCGCTACCTGTCCTACGCCCTCTCCACCATCATGGCCCGTTCGCTGCCCGACGTGCGCGACGGGCTCAAGCCGGTGCACCGTCGTCTGCTCTACGCCATGCAGCAGCTCCGGCTCGACCCCGACTCGGGCTACAAGAAATGTGCCCGCGTGGTCGGCGACGTCATCGGCAAGTTCCACCCGCACGGCGACCAGTCGGTCTACGACGCCCTGGTGCGTCTCGCCCAGGACTTCGCCGTGCGCTACCCGCTGATCGACGGGCAGGGCAATTTCGGCAACATCGACGGCGATAACGCCGCGGCCATGCGCTACACCGAGTCGCGGCTGACCCGTGTGGCCGAGGCGCTGATGGACGGGCTCGCCGAGGACGCGGTCGACTTCCGGCCGACCTACGACGGCGACGACAAGGAGCCGGTGGTGATGCCGGCCGGCTTCCCGAACCTGCTGGCGAACGGCGCCCAGGGCATCGCCGTCGGCATGGCCACCAGCATCCCGCCGCACAATCTGGACGAGCTGTGCCAGGCGATGCAGCACCTGCTGGCGCATCCCGACGCGCCGGACGCCGAGCTGCTGCAGTTCGTGCGCGGCCCGGACTTCCCGACCGGCGGCCTGTGTGTCGAGCCGGCCGACAGCATTGCCCGCGCCTACGAGACCGGCCGCGGCAGCTTTCGGCTGCGGGCGCGCTGGGAGGTGGAGGAGCAGGGCCGCGGTACCTACGTGGTGGTGGTCACCCAGATCCCCTACCAGGTGCAGAAGTCGAAGCTGATCGAGAAGATCGCCGACCTGATCAACAATCGGAAGCTGTCGGCCCTGCTGGCCGACGTCCGCGACGAGTCGACGGACGAGGTGCGCATCGTGCTGGAGCCACGCTCGCGCACGGTGGACGTGACCGTGCTGATGGAGAGCCTGTTCAAGCTCTCTGAGCTGGAGACCCGCGTCTCGCTCAACCTCAACGTCCTCGACCGGAATCACATTCCGCGGGTGATGTCGCTCAAGGAGGCGCTGCAGGCCTTCCTGGATCACCGGATCGAGGTGCTGGTGCGCCGCTCCCGGTTCCGGCTCGGCAACATCGAGCGCCGGATGGAGATCCTGAGCGGCTACATGGTGGTGTTCCTCAACCTGGACGAGATCATCGCCATCATCCGCCGCGAGGACGAGCCCAAGCCGGTGATGATGCGCCAGTTCGATCTCAGCGACGTCCAGGCCGACGCCATCCTCAACATGCGGCTGCGCGCCCTGCGCCGGCTCGAGGAAGAGGGGCTGATCAAGGAATTCAAGGATCTTGAGAAGGAGCACGCCGAGCTTTCTGCGCTGGTCGACAGCCCGGCGCGGCAGCGCAAGGCGATCGGTAGGGAGATGAGCGAACTGCGCAGCAAGTTCGGCCAGGACACCGAGCTGGGCCGCCGCCGCACCATCTTCGGCGAGGCGAGGGCGGAGGCGGTGGTGACGTCCGACGCGCTGATCGAGAAGGAGCCGGTGACCGTGATCCTCTCGCGCATGGGCTGGATCCGCGCCATGAAGGGCCACATCGACAACGCCGCCGAGGTGAAGTTCAAGGAGGGCGACGGGCTGGCGTTCGCCGTGCGCGCCCAGACCACCGACAAGCTGTTGCTGTTCGCCACCAACGGCCGCTTCTACACCCTGGGCTGCGACAAGCTGCCAGGCGGCCGCGGCATGGGCGAGCCGGTGCGCCTGATGATCGACCTGCCGGCCGAGGACGAGGTGGTGGAGGCCATGGTCTACGAGCCGGGCGCCAAGCTGCTGGTGGCCAGCTCCGACGGACGCGGCTTCATCGTCGACGCCGACGGCGCGCTGGCGCAGACCAAGAACGGCAAGCAAGTGCTCAACCTGAACGACAAGGCGAAGGCCAGGGTCTGCGTGCCGGCAGTCGGCGACACCATCGCGGTCGTCGGCGAGAACCGCAAGCTGCTCGTGTTCCCCCGCGACCAGCTGCCCGAGATGGCCCGCGGCAAGGGCCTCACGCTGCAGAAGTACAAGGACGGCGGCCTCGCCGACGCCAAGGTGTTCAACCGCGACGACGGCCTGTCCTGGGCGACGGGCGAGCGGACGCGGACGGAAACCAACCTGCTGGACTGGACCGGCAACCGGGCGCAGTCGGGCCGCATGGTGCCGCGCGGCTTCGCCTCCAGCGGCAAGTTCGGCTGACGGCTTCAGAAGTTCCCTGATCGACCGCGGCGGGGGCGGCCGACCGGTTACTTAGCCGGGGCGGTCGGGGCAGCGGCCGCCGGCTGTTCCCGCGACACCGGCCGGAGTTCCGTCGCGCTCTCCAGGCAGACCAGCGTCAGGTGATTGTCGCGCGCCGGCTCGAGCGGGCACATCACGAACTTGCCGTTGATCTCGACGGGATTGGCGGCCAGCGCGTCCTTCAGGCGCGGCGGCAGCCAGACGCTGCCGTCGTCCCTGGTGTCGCTGACGCCGTAGAGCTTCTTGGTGCCGACCGGCCAGATGCGGATCGACGGCGTGCCGGTATAGACGCCGAGCACGCCGTAGAGGGTGACGCATTCGTCCACCACCTTCGGGCTGCCCTTGCACTGGGGCCGCGCGTCGTCGGCGAGGGCGGGGATGGCGAGCGCCGACAGCAGCAGCGCGGCCAGGAATGTCCTGATCATGAGTGTTTCCTTGCGCTAGGCCTTCATGCGGCGCCAGGTGTCGTCGGCGTACATTTCCAGCGGCTGGAACTTGGCCTTGTAGGCCATCTTGTCCGATCCGGCGATCCAGTAGCCCAGATAGACGTAGGGCAGACCGAGCTTCCGGGCCCATTCCACATGGGCCAGGATCATGTAGGTGCCCAGGCTGCGGTCCGTCTGCGCGGGATCGTAGAAGCTGTAGATCATCGACACGCCGTCATCGAGCACGTCGGTGAGGCAGGCGGCCATCAGCGGATCGGTGGGTGACAGCGGGTCGAGGCTGCGCTGGCGATATTCCACCAGGAAGGTGGTGACCGGCGTTTCCTCCACCATGGTGGCATAGTCGATCGCCGTCATGCCGGCCATGCCGCCGTTGGAATGGCGGGAGT
This sequence comes from Alphaproteobacteria bacterium, assembly GCA_016124315.1. GTDB lineage: Bacteria > Pseudomonadota > Alphaproteobacteria > SMXS01 > SMXS01 > RI-34. Next base: position 3,011 of record WGNW01000050.1, on the reverse strand, counting down.
TGAGATAGCCGGTAAGCAGCTCGAACTGTTCCAGGGTCGCGTGGGCGGGCAGGGAGTTGCGGGTCAGGTCGGCGTTGCGCTTCATGATGCGGCGCATGGTCCGGCCCGGCCGGAAGTCGCGCACCGGGATGCGCACCGAGATGCAGGCGTTGCAGCCGTCGCAGGCCGGCTTGTAGGCGACCTTCTGGGAGCGCCGGAAGCCGACCTTGGACAGGGAATCGTTGAGATCCTGGGCGTGCGGGTCCTTGAGTTCGGTGAAGATTTTCTGTTCCAGACGTCCCGGCAGGTAGGGGCACGCCGACGGCACCGTCAGGTAGAACCGTGGAAATCTGATGAACTGGTCCGTCACGTCGCCTCTGCTTTGCGTGCTCTTGTCACAAGGATGGCACGAAGCGGCCGAACGTCAATGCCCTCGTGCGGCGCTCAGCGGGACGCCAGCTTCTCCGCCACCTCGCCGGCGAAATAGGTGAGGATGCCGTCGGCCCCGGCGCGCTTGAACGCCAGCAGGCTTTCCATCACCACCCGGTCCCGGTCGAGCCAGCCGTTCTCGAAGGCGGCCGCCAGCATGGCGTACTCGCCCGACACCTGGTAGGCGAAGGTGGGCATGCCGAAGGTCCGCTTTACCCGGTGCACGATGTCGAGATAGGGCATCCCCGGCTTGACCATCACCATGTCCGCGCCCTCGGCGATGTCGAGCGCCACCTCGCGCAACGCCTCGTCGGTGTTGGCCGGGTCCATCTGGTAGGTCTTCTTCGACGCCTTGCCCAGCGACGACGACGAGCCGATGGCGTCGCGGAACGGCCCGTAGAACGCCGAGGCGAACTTCGCCGCGTAGGCCATGATCTGCACCGACTGCAGGCCGGCGCCTTCGAGCGCGCCGCGGATCGCGCCGATCCGCCCGTCCATCATGTCGCTGGGCGCGATGATGTCGCAGCCGGCGCGGACCTGCACCAGGGCCTGCTGTACCAACACCTCCAGCGTCGCGTCGTTGTCCACCTGGTCGTTGATGATGAGGCCGTCATGGCCGTGGTCGGTGAAGGGATCGAGGGCAACGTCGCACAGGATGCCGATGTCGGGCACCTGATCCTTGATGGCGCGCACGGTGCGGCACACCAGGTTGTCCGGGTTGACCGCCTCGCGGCCGTCCGCCGTCTTCAGGGCCGGCTCGACCTGGGGAAAGAGCGCGATCACCGGAATGCCCAGATTGGCCGCCTTCGCCGCCGCATCCACCGCCATGTCGATGCTGAGCCGCTGCACGCCCGGCATGGACGGCACCGGATCGCGCAGGCCTTCGCCCTCCTGCACGAACAGCGGCCAGATCAGGTCGTCGACGCTGAGTGTGTTCTCGGCGACCAACCGGCGGGACCAGTCGGTCCGCCGGTTGCGGCGCATGCGGGTGGAGGGAAAGCGGGGAGCGTCGGAGAGGCCGGTCATCAGGGTCCGTCAGCTGCGGCCCATCAGCAGGGCCTGGTTGTCGTGGAGAAGCTGGGTGAGAAAATTGCACACGGCCTCCACCCGCGCAACATGGCGCAGGTCCTCGTGCACCACGAGCCAGAACTCGCGCTTCACTTCGATCTCCTCGGGCAGGATGCGCACGAACGCCGGGTGCGGCTCGGCGGCGAAGCAGTGCAGGAACGCCATGCCCATGCCGGCCAGCGCCGCGTTGAAATGCGCCACCACGCTGGTCGAGGCGAAGGCGATGTGCGGCTCCTTGATCAGCTCGTCGAGGAAGCGGAGTTGGGGCAGGGTGACCAGATCGTCGATGTACCAGATGAGGTCATGGTCGCCGAGGTCCCTGCGGGTCTCGATCGGCGCGCGCCCGGCCAGGTAGTCGCGGGTGGCGTAGAGCCCGAGGGCGTAGTCCGCCAGCTTCCAGGCGATCAGCCGGCCCGACTGGGGCCGCGAGAGGGTGATGGCGAGATCGGCCTCGCGGCGCGACAGGTCGAGCAGCGGCGTGCTGGCGACCATTTCCACCACGATGCCGGGATGACGTTCGCGGAACCGCGGCATCTCGTTGGCGAGGAATTCGATGGCCAGCCCCTCGGTCGCCGCCATGCGCACCGTTCCCGTCAGGGTTGCGTCCTGGCCAGAGACGTCCTCGTAGAGCCGAATGGACTGGGCCTCCATCATCTCGGCGTGGGCGAGCAGCGCCTGGCCGGCCTTGGTCAGGATGTAGCCGCGCGGCGTGCGGTCGAAGAGGCGGGTGTTGAGGCTCTGCTCAAGGGCCGCGACGCGCCGGGCGACCGTGGTATGATCCACCTGCAGGGCGCGGGCGGCAGCGGCGAGACGGCCCCGTCTCGACAGTTCGAGCACGAATCTCAAGTCGTCCCAATTGAACATTTATTCATGGCTCTCTGTGGATTTTTGCAAGGGCGACGGGGTGTAATTTCGCATGGTCACGCAAATATGTCTTGTGTAGAATCCCGGACCGTTATTCCGGGTGACGCACACCCACATTCCCGCGATCCGGCTCGGAGAGACGCCTGATCGCCCTTTAACGGGGAGAAGACAGTTGCAGAAGCAGATGACGCAGTTGGTCTCGGACGAAGAGCTGACGCCCGCCCTCGAAATCAAGGGGCTGATCGAGCGCTCGCGCGCCGCCCAGGCCCAGATCGAGAACTACACCCAGGAGCAGGTCGACGAGCTGATCCGCGCCATGGTGTGGGCGGTGGCCCGTCCCGGCGTCGCCGAGAAGATCGCCAAGTTCACCGTCGACGAGACCCAACTCGGCAACTACGAGGGCAAGTACCTCAAGATCGCCAAGAAGACCCGCGCCACCCTCATGGACATCATCGACGACAAGTCGGTGGGCATCCTCGAGGAGGACAAGGAGCGGAACATCGTCAAGATCGCCAAGCCGATGGGCGTGATCGGCGCGCTGGCGCCGTCGACCAATCCCGAGGCGACCCCGGTAATCAAGGCGATCCACGCCGTGAAGGGCCGCAACTCGATCATCGTCGCGCCGCATCCGCGCGCCAAGCTCACCAACAAGATGATCGTCGACCTGATGC